>JBGUQT010000017.1:0-64232 GCA_045131275.1 Treponema sp. | reverse complement strand
CTTGATTGCCCGCGCTCGCGAGAGCGCAGTTGAATCGCTTCCTATAGCAAAATTAGCGTAGCGACATACCGTTCCTATAATTTTTTTTCGCGGCTTTTTGGGCGGAATTTTGGGCAAAAGCTCTTTTTGGGGACAAAAAAAAACGCCGCGCTGAGGCGGCGTTCGTTAGGGGCTAGACTCCGTTCGGCCTTAGCCTAGGAAGACTTGGCCCTGACCGTCGATGGCCAAAATGGACTTGCATTCCGAGCAGCGGAAGCGGCCGGCGCGCGTAGCCTTGAGTTTTCTTTGGCAAACAGGACATGCGAAAATTTTGGGGAAAAGAGAGTTTGTTTGCGTAGAGCCGCTCTTGAAGAATGAAACCGCTTCCTCCGTTGAATTTTTGATATTGAAGAATTGCGAGAATCCAAGCAATTGGAAAACCTCGAATACCTTGGGCTGGATTTCCAAAAGAACGATGTCGCCGCCCTTGGGCTTTACCAATTTTAGGAAGGCGGTGAAAGAACCGATGCCCGTTGAAGAAACGTAGTTGAGCGCGGAACAGTTGAAAATCAAGTTTACAAAACCAGCCTCAACAACCTTGTTTATTCGCTTTTGGAAAAAGCTTGAATTGTAAGTGTCTACATAGCCGTTCAATATAATTGAAACGCAATTTGGAACGTCTTCGATTTTTGACAAAGAGATTTTTAAGCTGTCGTCCTTTTCATCGTTAAAACCGGGAACGAGAGTGTTATTGTTTACCATACGGTCTCCCTCAACTTTATTTGCTAATTTTAGCAAAAAATTCCTAAAATGTCAAATTTTATTTCGGCATTTTTGACTTTTTTTATTAGATTTTTCAAATTTTATAGAAAAAAAGGCTTTTTCGCCTGTTTATTGCATTATTTTGCCTTTTTTCTTATAATGAAGCCATGGATTTGAATCAAGTCTACATTATTCTTTGCCGTCCAGAGGAAAGCAGGAACGTGGGAGCGGCTTGCAGGGCCATGGCGAACAACGGCATTTCCCACTTGAGAATCGTTGGAAAAAAAGAAGACTTTGACGACGAACGGGTGCGGATACTGGCGATTCACGCGGCAAACATTTGGGAAAAGGCTGAATTTTTTGATTCAATCCAAGAAGCGACGGCGGACTGCATTATCAGCGCGGGAACAACCAGGCGACGGGGCAAAAAGCGCAAGGGCAAGCTGTTTTTGCCGGAGGAATTTTGTTCCTTTGTCAAAGAATCGGATGGAAAGATCGCTGTAGTTTTTGGCAACGAACGCACAGGCTTGACCGATGAGGAAGTCGAGTCTTGCTCTGTGGGCGTTACGATTCCGTCCGACCCAAACTTTATGTCGCTGAATTTATCGCACGCAGTGCAAATCATTTGCTACCACTTTTTTAGGGCCCAAGACCCCAACCTCAAAGGCTACACAAAAATAGAGCTTTCTCGTTTGGACAAAACCGTAAATTGCATAGCCGACAACTTGCAAAAAATCGGTTTTTTTAAAATCGCGGGACGTTCCGACATGGAAAATTTTTGGCGGGGAATTTTGGCCCGCGCCAGCCTTTCGGAAAGCGAAGCAAAATACATAGAAAAAACATTCACCAAAACAGCAGGCCTGGCGTCAAGAAACCGCGGCGACTAAAAACTAATCGCGTTGTGCCCTATCATGCAAGTGTCCCTTGAAAGCACCGCGGCGCGCCTTAGACAAGACTTGAATTGCCTAAAATTTCCAGGCCAATCATATCCGCGCATTTTTTGAACGGCCTCTTGAGTTATGGAGTACGACTTGCCGGCCTTTTTTTGGATCTCCTTTAACTCGCTTTCTATCAAAAGCGGAAAATCTTCCAAACGTTCCCGCAAGGGCGGAAAGCGAATCGGAAAATCGACAATCCTCCAATACAAGTCTTCGCGAAAAAGCCTTTTGCGAACCAAACTCAGCAAATCGGCGCTGGTTGCGAAAATCAGCCGGACGTCGCTTTTATATTCTTTGTCGGAGCCGATCGGCCTAAAGATTCCAGTCTCCACAACGCGCAAAAGCTTCGCTTGGCATTCCAAAGACAATTCCGCGATTTCATCCATGAACAAAGTACCGCCATCGGCCATTTTAAAAAGCCCGTCTCTGTCGCGAGCGTCGGTATAAGCGCCGCGCACGCTGCCAAACAAAGAGCTTTCCATTAATTCGCTTCTTGCGTTGGCCATGTTGGCGATTACAAAAGGCTTTTCTTTTCGCAAAGAAAGCTCGTGCGCGATTTTCGCCGCCATCGTTTTTCCAGTTCCGCTCTCGCCCAAAAATATAAGCGGCATATCCGTGTCGGCCACCATTAAAATTTTTCTTCTGACTTCGTTTATTTTTTGGCAGCTGCCTATTAGACGCGCGAATTGCGGAACGTTAGAAAGGTCCGGCCCTTCGCTTTCAAATGGCGGCGTTTGCCGTTCGCTTTCGGAAACTTGAGCGCCTTCATAGGCATTTGGACCAAACAGAAAAGAATAAAAATCTTTTTTAGTGAATGGATACGGAATGGTCTTGACGGTTTTTGAAAAATCCATTTCGTGGACTGAATTTACATATTGGCTTATCAAAACGAACACGCGGTCTTTGTAAGTCTTGCAAAACGCGTCCCAACGGCCGTTCTTTTTTTCTTTTACCGCCGTTTGCTCGTCGACTATGACATAGTCAACCGCATTTTGATTTTCCAAAGCCGTGTCAAGACGGATGTCCAAAAACATCAGAAAATCAAACTCGTTTTCAAAAACACTTTCAAAGAAAATGTGAACGTCAATGTCGCACGCAATAAGCGCGATTGAGGCGTTAGTGATTTTAGAAAGCATACATTTTTACGAATTACTTTTTAAAAATCCTGTACCAGACAAGTAACATTTTAAAGTATAAATACGGAAAAAGCAAGAAAATTTTTAACGGATTTTTAATTATTTCGCTCCAAATTTCCCGGCCTGCGTTAAAGGTCGATTCCTTGGCGCGGTGAACTTGGTCGCTGAAAATTCCTATCGCGTCGCGGTAGTAAATAAAAACGCTTGACGAAAAACGGTTGCGGCGCGCGTAAGGCCAACAATCTTTTTCCTTGATTCCTTCGCTGAGCAAAACCAAAGACGGAGAGGCCTTGTAAATCGCCTGGATAATGTCGTCTTCTTGCGTCTTTGGATAATAGCCGACATAACGGCCAACGACTCGCAAATTGGGGAAAGTTTTAATTACGTTTCCAACCGCTTTTTGCAAGGACTTTTTCTTTCCGCCCAAAACATAAAAGCTTCTGTAATGGGTGTCCAAAATCGTAAGAATGTCGATAAGCGCGGTAAAGGGATTGTAACGGTCGGGAACCTCGCGCTTCAAAAAGGCCGCGGCTTTAAGAATGCTCTTTGAAATCGGAAGGACAAGGTCGGCGTTTTTTACGCATTCGGCAAATGTGTTTTTTCCGCGCGCCTTTAACAAGCCCCAAATCGAAAGAAAAACAATTTGCTTAGTACCAGGCTTTGCAAGCAACTCCAAAATTTCGTTCTCTAAATTTTCAGGACGGCAAATGTCAACGCCTACTCCCGTTATGTCAATTCTTTCGATAGCCATTTTTCTAACCTCCAAACCATACGGCCGCTAATTGTCCAACGAACTTTGAATCGCCGCCGCCGCGTAAAGCGAAGCGGTTTCGCAGCGCAAAATATTCGTGTTAAAGTGAACCGCCTTAAAGCCGCGGGCCAAAAGCAGTTCGCATTCGGCGGGGCTTATTCCGCCTTCCGAGCCGACCGCGTAAACGCAAGAACGCGGGCGATCTGGTTCCTTGCCCAAAAGCGCGTCGTTAAAAGCCAGCGTTCCGTCCGTTCTTTCATACAAAAAAAGCTTCAACGCGTCCGGCTCGATTTTATCGATCAAGTCAAGCGCGGCTTGCAACTTTTGCGGCTGAAAGATTTTCGTCTCGACTTGCGAGCCGCTTTGCTGGCGCGCCTCGCGGATTATTTTTTCAAAGCGGTCGTACTTTTGCAAAGCCTTTTCGCAGCCGGCTTGCGTATATTCTCCGATTGCGGGAATTATGTTCGCGACCCCGCATTCAGTCGCCTGCCGGACAATCAATTCCATTTTTTGCGGCTTTGGAATGAACTGCAAAAGAGCGAGGCGGGTCCGCAAAGCGGCGGGATTATTGCCTTGCGAACAATTTTCGTCCGCGGCATTCGATCCGCAAACTTGAAGCGCAATCTTCTTTGCGCCGTCGTCAACCTTGCAAACAGTCGCGGCTTGCGCGGTTCCGCCCGGAAGCGAAAGGCTTATCATGTCTCCCGCCGTCAAGCGCAAAACCTTTCTTAAGTAATGAAAATCCTTTCCGCTTATTTCCAAGAGTCCTTTAGAATCTGGCGCGACGGCGGAAACGAATTGTCTCATTTTTTCTTTGTTTCAGAATCGCCTTGCGCGGCTTTGGCTTCGGCCTCTTCCTGCAATTCCTTCAAAGTTTTTGTGCTCTTGACCAAGTTTTTGAAATCGCCTTGGTCAAGAATGTTCATCGCCTCGACAAGCTGAACGTCAAAGTCCAAGTCGTAAAGGCGCGGGTCTTTCGTTCTGCCGACTTCGACGCGAACCAAGCGGCGGAGCAAGCGCGCGTCCAAATCGTAATCCTTTCGCAAGAGTTCCGCGTAAGAAGCGATGTCGTCCTCGGTCATTCCGGGATGGTTTTCGACATATTTTCTAATCGTTTCGTCTTCGCTCAATTTTAGGAAAGCCTTTGTCTGCTCCTCGGTGTATTCGGGGCTAAGTGTGATTTCCTTGTCCGGCGGAATTCCAATTTTGTCGATGTTGGTGTCGCTGGGCGTGTAGTAGCGCGCCATCGTGACTTTTATTCCGTCATTGTGTTTTAGCGTCATCACTTGCTGAACGCTTCCCTTGCCGTAACTGCGCTCGCCGACCAAATATGCCAAGTGGTTGTCCTTTAAGGCGCCGCTCAAAATCTCGGACGCGCTGGCCGAGCCCTTATTTATCAAAACGGCGATCGGCATGTCGCGGACAATCGTATTCGCTTTGTCGGCCGTGATCGAGCGCGTTTCAAAGCTCAAGCGGCTCTTTGTGCTGACAATCGGGCCTTCGTCAATGAAAAAGTCGCCGATTTTCGCGGCGCTGTCCAAAAGTCCGCCGGGATTGTTGCGCAAGTCGATTATGAGGCCGGCGCATTTTTTTTCTTTGAATGAATCAATCGCTTCGTGAACCCGCGGAACGGTGTCGGGCGTGAACTGAATCAACTTCATGTAGCCGTAAAGATTTTTCTTGCTTTGAATCGTTCCATACTCAACTGTCGGAACTTCTATCAAGTCGCGAATCAATGTCCTCTTAAAGGTGACGCTTTTTCCGCGCAAGACGGTGACTTCGACGCCCTCTCCCTTGGGTCCGCGCAATTTTGAAAGAACGGTTTCCATAGACATTTCGGGCGTCGGCTCGCCGTTGATTTCTATCAATTTGTCGCCAGCTTGGATTCCAGCCTTGTAGCCAGGCGTTCCTTCTATCGGAGAAATTACGTCAACGTAAGCCGGGTTGTCGGCGCTTGATTCGTTCCTCTTGGAAATAGAAAGGCCGACGCCGTAAAAGGCGCCTTCCGTCGTGTCGTTCAAGGAGCGCATGTCGCTTGCGTCAAGGTAAACGGTATACGGGTCGTTTAGGGACTTCATCATTCCGTCAAGGGCGCCCTTGTACAAAACTTCGGGATCCACCTCTTCCACAAAACGGCTTTGCAGCGTGTAGAAAATTTGCGCGATGGTTCGAATGTATTCGCTTGAGTCAACTTGCTCGCTCTTTTTTTGGCCGCTCTCGGCAAAGCACTTTGAAACGAAAAAGCCCGAAACAAAAAAGCACAGCGCGAAAGCCGCCGCGCGGAAAACCTTAACCTTAGTTGAATGAGAATTCATAGTGTTGTCATTATATTCCATATATAATGAATTTTCAAGGGCGTAAAAAGTTACATCCTCAACGCTTCGCTTGCGGAAAGAATGGTTCTGCGCTACAATAGAAAAATGCAAATAATTCCTGTTGCCAGTGGAAAAGGCGGCGTTGGAAAAAGCCTTTTGTCCGCAAACTTGGCCATCGCGCTGGGCCAGGCCGGAAAAAAAGTCGTCCTGGCCGACCTTGACTTGGGCGCTTCAAACCTTCACCTTGTACTCGGACAACCCAGCCCAAAACACGGATTGGGCACTTGGCTTTTGGGGAACGGCAACTTTGCCGACATAATCCAGCCCACAGAGTACGACAACCTTAGCTTTATCGCCGGCGACTCAGAAATCCCGGGACTTACGGCGCTCAAGGCCCCGCAACGTTCCAAAATAATCAAAAACTTTAAGAACGTGGATTGCGACTATTTGGTGATCGATTTGGGAGCGGGAACCCATCAAATCATTTTGGACTTGTTCTTGCTCTCTCCGCAGGGAATCGTTGTCTCGGCGCCGGCCGTCACCGCCACCTTGAACGCATACTTGTTCCTAAAAAACGCGGTATTCCGCTTGATGAACTCAACTTTTAAAACATCCAGCGAGGCGGCCAAATGGTTCCGCGAACTAAAGAAAAGCTCAAGCGCGATGCAAAAGCTTTACATTCCGCAAATGATGCAAGAGCTTGTAAAAGTCGATCCAAGAAATTCCGAGGCGGTGATGCGAAACCTTAAAATCTTCCGACCCCGCCTTGTAATGAACATGATCGACGACCCAAAAGACGCGGACAAGGCGCTTCGCATCCGCCGTTCCTGCAAAGAATACTTGGGAATCGACCTTGAGCATATGGGCGTCCTTTACCGCGACTCCTTGGAAGACAAGGCGCTGGCCTCGCGCCTTCCGATAATAATTTACAAGCCGCAAAACGTTTTGTCGCAGGCCATCTATAGAATCGCTGAAAAAATTCTTTCAAGCGAAACTCTGAGTTTTGGCGAGGAATTCGAGCCGCCTGCCGACAACGTCAACAATTCCTTTGACGTGGCCACAGAGGAAGCGGAAGAAGACTACGAGGCAAAGATGGCGGGCCTGCGCGACTTGCTTGGAAGCGGCGCCCTTACAGAAGGCGAATTGGTCGAGACAATAAAGACTCTTTCTTACGAGCTTACGCAAGTTCGCAAAGAAAACACTTTGCTAAAATCAAAATTGGTCAAAGCGGCCCAACAAGGATTTAAGCTATAAAAAGGAACGGCCGAAAGACTAAAATCGAGCCGCCAAATTGGAGGAGATAAAAATGCTTTACATAAACTATCCGTCATGGATTCATCCGGAGATTTTTCCAGGCCTTCCATTTTTGGGTCTTTTGCGTTGGTACGGACTTATGTACGTCTTTGCCTTTGGCTTTGCCTACGCTGCCCTAAAAAAGCAATTTAAAGAAGGAGCTTTGGAAAGCCCCGGCCGCTCGGCAAGCGAAGACGAGTTGACCAGCTTTATCGCCACAGGAATCGTTTTCCTTCTCCTTGGGGCGCGAATTTTTTCAACCTTGATTTACGACACAAGCGGAAAATATTTGACAAAACCTTGGTTGATTTTTTGGCCCTTTGACGAAAGCGGACATTGGACAGGCCTCCAGGGAATGTCCTACCACGGCGGAGCAATCGGCGGAACTATAGGAATGTATGTTTGGTGCAAGCTCCACAAACGCCCTTACTTGCAGTGGACCGACGCGATGTGCACCGCGATTCCTCTTGGCTACACTTTTGGCCGCATCGGAAATTTCTTGAACGGAGAACTGTACGGCCGCATTACAAAAATGCCTTGGGGCATGATTTTCCCCGACGCCGAAAAATTTTCTCCGTCAATCGATTGGGTAAAAAATTTCGCCGCCGACATCGGAATGAGCGTTGACCAAAACCTTATGGTAAATTTGCCCCGCCACCCAAGCCAATTGTACGAATCGTTTTTTGAAGGAATCGTCCTCTTTGCCCTTCTATGGTTCCTCCGAAAGAAAAAACCCTTTGACGGTTTTTTGAGCGGAATGTATTTGGCCGGCTACGGCGTCATCCGTTTTTGTTTGGAATACTTTAGAATGCCCGACAGCGACTTGGGCTTTAGAATCTCAAGCGATCCCGCCGCCTCCATCAGCCAAAACACCTCTTTGCTGAACATCTCCACCGGCCAGATTTTATGTTTCCTTATGATTTTGGCGGGAACGGGAATCATTGTGGGTTGCGCAGCCAGGGAAAAGGTTAAGGGAGGGAAGTAAAGCCGTGCAAAAAAAAGCGCGTTGATAAAAAACGGCCCGCGGCGGAAAAGCCGCGGGCCGTTCGTTTTAGGCTTGCAAACAGTCGCTCACCTTTGTTATTGCGGGTGTATGATTTCACATACACCCGCAAAAGCAACGAGTCAAGGCTTTAAGCGCCAGCGCGCCTTGACCGTTGCTATTTGCTCAACACGGCGGCGAGCTTTTGGGCGGTAAAGCCCAAGTGCTCGGCGACCTTGTTGGCCGGGCCTGACTCGCCAAAGCGGTTGATTGTGAACAAATCGTCCGCGCTTGTGGCATAGCCTTCCCAGCCCTGGCTTACGCCGGCCTCGGCGACAACTACGCGCTTGGCGCCGCCCAAAAGCTTGGCCTTGGCATCCGCGCTCAAAGCGTCAAAGGCTGTCTTGTCCATTACGGACACGACACGAATCTTTTTGCCGTTAACATGCTTGGCGGCGTTGAGCGCCATGCCGACTTCGCTTCCGGTGGCCAACACTGTGATGTCGGGAACAGCCGCTCCTTCCTGAACGATGTAGGCGCCGTTCTTAAGAGACTTCTTCCAGTTCTTGTCGGCCTTTTCGTAAACCGTAAGGTTTTGGCGTGTGAGCGCCAAGCAAACCGGATGGTCTTTTGAAGCCATCGCGATTTCCCACGCGGCGCAAGCTTCTTCCGGGTCGCCCGGGCGCAAAACGTGAACGTTGGGAATCGCGCGCAAAGAAGCCAAAGTTTCGATAGGCTGATGGGTCGGTCCGTCCTCGCCAACGTAAATTGAATCGTGGGTCAAAACGTAAATCGTATTCAAGCCCATCAAGGCCTGGATGCGCAAGTTGGGGCGCAAGTAGTCGCTGAATACAAAGAATGTCGCGCAGAAGGGGCGGAGTCCGCCGTGCAAGTTGATTCCGGCGCAAACCGCGCTCATGCCAAATTCACGGATTCCGAATTCGATTGTGCGGCCCTTCTGGTTTTCGTAGCTGTAAGTTCCGTCGTCATGCTTGATGGCGGTCTTGTTGGGACCCATCAAGTCGGCGCTTCCGCCAACAAAGTTCAAGTAGCGGTCGGCGATGACATTGATCATCTTTCCGCTTGAAGCGCGAGTGGCCTCGCTGTCGCCCACCTTGTACTTGGGAGCGGCAGCCTTTCCTGTGGGCTTTCCAGCCTGGAAAGCGTCCCACAATTTTTTAAGCTCGGGATTCTCTTTTGCCCAAGCGGCGAATTCTTTTTTCCAGTCCTCTTCTTTTTTGGCCCAAGCGGCTTTCTTGCTTTCAAAGTACTTTACGGCTTCGGGGTCAACGTAGAAGTCCTGGTCAACGGGGATGCCAAGCTTTTTGCGCGCGGCGATGATTCCGTCCTTTCCGAGAGGAGCGCCGTGAACGTCAGCCGTTCCCTGTTTGGGAGCGCCCTTTCCGATAACGCTCTTAAGCATAATGAGCGTAGGCTTGTCCTTGCATTTTTTGGCTTCGGCGACAAGCTCGACGATTTTCTTAACGTCGTACATGCTGCCTTTAAGAACCTGCCAGCCGTAGGCCTCGTAGCGCTTGCCGATGTTTTCGTCAAAAGCGATGTCAGTGCAGCCGTCGATGCTGATTTTGTTCTGGTCGTAGAAGACGATGAGCTTTCCAAGCTTTAAGTGGCCGGCCAAGCTGCAGGCTTCGCTTGAAACGCCCTCTTCCAAACAGCCTTCGCCTACAAGCGAGTATGTGTAGTGGTCAACGATTTTATGAGCCTTAGTGTTAAAGCGAGCGGCAAGCATTGACTCAGCGACAGCCATTCCCACGGCCATTGAAACGCCCTGTCCGAGCGGGCCGCTGGTGTTCTCAACGCCGTCTGTCCAGCCGTATTCCGGGTGTCCCGGGCACTTTGATCCGACCTGGCGGAAATTCTTGATGTCCTTGAGGCTGACCTTGTAGCCGGCCAAGTGCAAGATTGAATACAAGAACATCGATCCGTGTCCTGCAGAAAGAACAAAGCGGTCGCGGTCGGCCCACTTTGAGTCGGCGGGGTTGTGCTTTAAAATTTCTCCGTAGAGAACGGCAGCCAATTCCGCGGCTCCCAAGGGAAGTCCCGGATGTCCAGAGTTAGCCTTTTGAATGGCGTCCATCGAAAGCGCGCGGACTGACAACGCCGCAGCGGCAATTCCTTTTTCGTTCATAGAATACCTCTACTCTTTGTTTGCTGCCTCGGCGAGTTCTTCCGCCGAAGCGCGACTTCTTAACAATTCCACAAAGGAATCGTCCTTTATAAGACCCGCCAACCGTGAAAGCACTTGCAAGTGGTTTTGTGAATTGCTCGTAAGCAAAACAAACATTGTGTCCACTTTTCTCCCGTCAGGAGCGTTCATATCAATTGGCTCTTTTAAATAAACAACTGTAATTTGCTGTTCGTCATCGCCCGCCAAAAAAATGTCGCGGCAATGTGGCAGCGCTATTCCACGGCCAACAGCCGTGCTCATGATTTTTTCCCTTGCGCAAAGTCCTTCAAAAAAGAACGATGGATTGATTTTTTTTGGCAAGGACATTTTTCCTTTTAACTGCTCGTAAACCTCAAACGGCGTGTTGGCGTCAACGCTGTTAATCACGCCGCCTCGCTTAATCAAATCTCCGATGTTGACATTTTGTTCCATATTTTTCCCCTACACACTTTATACAATCGTAATGCTCTTTCGCTTTTCGGACTCAATTACGCTACGCAAGGCGCCCTCAATGTCCTCAAAGTTGCATTCCATTCCTTCCAACGAAAGAGCCAAAGTTCCTTTATCCTCTATCGCCGCGTCAGGATTGGAATCAATCGACTCCAAAATTCTGTTTATGTGGCCAAAGAGCTGCGAAAGAATGACAAGCTCATTTTGCGGGAACTTGTCAAAATTGGCGGAAGAAGTTTCGACGTCGTAAACCAGCGAACAAACTTGCTGGTAAAGCTTTAAGGCTTCGTCGCGAACTTCCGCCACAGGATAGTCCGCAAAATAATTGTACTCTTTGGCTATTATAGCATGACGGCTTGCGATGCGCAATAAAACAAAAGTCTTTTCCTCTGGCGTCAGCGCGAAATTTTCAGGGAACATCGTTTGCAGCAAAACTGACAAATCGGTTTGTTTTTTGTACTTAAAGTCGCGCAAGTAATTATCCAAAATGTACTCGGGAATTTTAAACTTCAAGTTCCGCAAGTCGCCTGGATTTTTCTTCATTTCGTTTTTGTTCCACTTGCCCACGGCGGGAACGTCTTGGCCCTTGTACCACAAGCGCGTTTCAACTCCGAACAATTCCAGGCCGATTTTTTTTGAGCGGAGCAAATAGTTTTCAACCGAGTCGCAATTAAAGGAACAAAGGCCGTCAATGTTTTCATAAAAGGCAAAGGCCAACTGCTCCTCAATTGTGGCGCAAGGGCCCTCGCGCTCAAATATCTCAATCAAAGATTTTTCAAACAATTCGCCCCAAGCCTTGCGCTCATGGTCCGCGTCCGCGATTTGAACGATTTCGCCGTCCTCGCCGCGCTTTCTTTGCTGCGGGAAAATTTCAATCTCGCCCTTGTCCCAATTCAAAACACGGCAAACGATTCTGTCTCCAGCCTTAAGGCCTTGGTCAACAAACTGGCTCAAATCGCAGCCGGTGATTTTTACTATTGGAGGAAGCTCAAATTCCGTGTCGGCCAAATCGTATTCGCTCATCGCCGGGTCGGCCCCAATGTACTGAACCTCGTACTCTTCGCCGTAAAGGATGTTCAAGTCAAGCGCGGTCTCTTTTCTAAATTCTCCGACTTTGTGCGGAACGACTTTTCCGCCAAAAATATAAGTCCAACTTGCGGGATTTTGCATTTCGTCCACAAAAGGCATAAAACGGCTTCCGGGAACGAACATCTTGTTCTTATACTCTTCCGGCGTCAGCGTAAAGCTAAAAAACCTTCCGGTAAAAGCGGCGGCGCGCGTTATGAATTTTCCGTCCTCAATCCAAGAAACGTAGGGACTTTCGGCAAGATAATCCTCCCCCTCCCGCTGCGACAAAGAAAAGCCCTTGCGGCTCATCGCGCGAGTAAAATCTTTGAGAGTGAATGGAATCTGGCACGACCTTAAAAAGTCGTCAACCGCTAAATCTTCCGAAAACTGCATTGGCAGGAATTATAATAGCGCAAAATTTTTATGCTTGCAAGCGTTAAAAAAAAGGCCCGCCGCAACCGGCGGGCGATCCAGCGCGAACGGTTTTTTCCGCTCACACATTCCTTATGTCGTCTACCGGGCACTTTAGGTCGCTAAAGATTTTCTTTAGCTTTGCCATCGGAACGCCTGTCACCTTAAGCGTAAGGGGACGCTTTTTCTTGTCGCTGGGAGCGGTTGTGACAAGAGAAACGATGTTGCCGCCCGCTTCGGCGATCTTTTGCGAAATCTTGGCCATCTCGCCCGGAGTGTCGTTGGGATACACGACCGCGCGCACGCCCTTTTGAGTCACGCCGAACATTTCGGCGAACATAAAGAACAAGTCGCTTTCGGTGATGATTCCCACAAGCGCGCTGCCTTTTACGACCGGCAAGCATCCAACCTGCTTTTCAACCATAATGCGAGCGGCTTCTTCAACAACGTCGTCGGGCGAAACGCTAAAGACCTTTGTTGTCATGATTTTCTTTACGTTCAACTTAGAAAGCAAGTAGCTGATTTCGTACATGTCAAGCGTCGTTGCCAAACTAGGACCGGCTTGCAGCAAGTCGTTCTTTGTAATGATTCCGACAAGCTTTCCGCCCTTTACGACCGGCAACTTTGAGATATTGTTTTTATTCATCAATTCTTTGGCTTCTGTAACGGTAGTTTCAGGCTCAACTGTAATTACCGATTTTTTCATCACGTCTTTGACTATCATCGCGTGCCTCCTATGAATATTATACCACGACTTTTGCGTTTGCGCAAATTTTAGCCGCCCAGATAGGCTTCTTTTACCGCGGGATCCTTGGCCAATTCCTTGGCGTCGCCGTCCTTTGTAATCGAGCCTGTTTCCAAAACGTAAGCGCGGTTGCTGATCGAAAGCGCCTTAAAGGCGTTTTGCTCAACCAGCAAAATAGTCGTTCCAGCCTTGTTGATTTTTTGAATGATCTCAAAAATTTCGTCAACCAAAATCGGGGCCAAGCCCATGCTAGGCTCGTCAAGCAAAAGCAATTTGGGCTGGGCCATCAAGCCGCGGCCCATCGCGAGCATTTGCAATTCGCCGCCGCTCAAGGTTCCGCTGATTTGGGTGATTCTCTCTTTTAGACGCGGGAACAATTCAAAAACCTTTTCCATGTCGGCCTTAATTCCAGCCTTGTCGTTTCTTGTAAAGGCGCCCATTTCCAAGTTGTCGCGAACGCTAAGGTTCAAGAAAATGCGGCGGCCTTCCGGCACTTGAATCAAGCGGCGGCGAACAATTTGGTCAGGCGCCAAGTTTGTGATGTCCTCGCCTTCAAACTCAATCTTTCCGCCGCGCTTTTTTATGATGTTCGACACAGCGTGAAGGGTCGTCGTCTTTCCCGCTCCGTTTGAGCCGATCAAAGAAATTATTTCTCCCCGCTCAACGTTAAAGCTGATTTCGCGCAAGGCGTTTATCGCGCCGTAGCTGACAGACAATTTTTGAACTTTAAGCATTCAGCGCCTCCTGTCCAAGGTAAGCCTTGATTACCTGCGGGTTTGTCTTGATTTGGTCGGGGCTTCCTTGAGCGATTATGCGGCCGTAATCCAAAACCATAATGCGCTCGCAGATTCCCATTACCAATTTCATGTCGTGCTCAATCAGCAAAATCGTCAAGTTGAACTTTTCTCTGATAAAGGCGATCATGTTCATAAGGTCTTCCGTTTCTTGGCCGTTCATGCCGGCGGCCGGCTCGTCAAGCAAAAGAATCTTTGGCTCGCTGGCCAACGCGCGCGCGATTTCCAATTTGCGCTGCTCTCCGTAAGGAAGGTTTTTCGCCAATTCCTTTTTCTTTGATTCAATCTTGAACAAAGAAAGCAAGAGGTCGGCCTTTTCTTCCATCCGCTTTTCGTCATTCCTAAAGCGGGGCGTGCGCAAAAGCGCGTCAATCGGATTTGAAGAGCGCAAATTGTGAAGGGCGACCTTTACGTTGTCCTCAACAGTCAAGTTTCCGAACAAGCGGATGTTTTGGAACGTGCGCGCGATTCCCAAGCGGCAGTGTTCCGCCGGATTAAGCTTGTTAATGACGCGCGCCTTTCCGCGCCTGTCCCAATAATTTATCTGGCCTTCGGTCGGAGTGTAGACGCCGCTCAACATGTTGAACACAGTCGTCTTTCCAGCGCCGTTGGGGCCAATCAAGCCCACAAGCTCGCCTTCGTAAAGAGCGCAGTCAAAGTCGCTTACCGCGCGCAAGCCGCCGAACACGATTGAAACGCCGGAAGCTTGCAAAACCATTTTCTTTTCTTCCGCCATCACTTTGCCTCCGCGTTTTTGCCTTTCTTTATTTTTTTCTGAACGAACTTTCGCGCCGCGTCAAAGGCTTTGACAAACGACGCTTCTTTTGTTCCCAACAAACCTTGCGGCCTGAATATCATCACAAAAATCAAAACGACCGGATAGAAGAGCAAGCGGTAGTTTTGCAAGAAGCGCAAGAACTCCTGCAAGTAAGTCAAAACGTAAGACGCCAAAACGCTTCCTGTCGTTGAACCCATTCCGCCCAAAACGACAAAGATCAAATAGTCGATGCTCTTTGTAAAGCCGGCCTGGTCGGGCTTGATAAAGCCGATAAGGCAAACGTAAAGCGCGCCGCCGATTCCCGCGACAAAGCTCGCGATTACAAAGCCGATCATCTTGTAGCGGAAAACTCCGATGCCGCTTGAGTTGGCGGCGATTTCGTCTTCGCGAACGGCAAGAATCGCGCGGCCGTATGACGAGCGGATAAAGTTTTGAATCAAGGCGATTAAAACTACAAGCGTTCCGGTCACAACCGCAAAAGCGATCGCCGCGTTAAAGACCATAATCGTATTGAACTGAATTCCGTTGGGGCCGCCGGTCCACTGCTTTAAGTTGACCAAAAATACGCGGATGATTTCGCCAAAGGCAAGCGTAACGATGGCCAAGTAGTCGCCTTCCAAGCGCAAGGTCGGAAAGCCGATCAAAAAGCCAAAGAAAGCCGTTATCAAAGCGGCGATGATTATCGCAAGCGGAAGCGGAATGTGAGCGTTTGCGCAAAGCAAAATCGTCGAGTAACCGCCGATCGCCATAAAGCCCGCTTGTCCCAAAGAAAGCTGGCCTGTTATTCCGCAAATGATGTTCACGCTCAAGGCCATTATCGCGTTGATTCCGGCCAAAGAAAAAATTTGCGCTGTGTACGCGTCAATCGCGCCGGCCGCGATCAAGGCCGCCGGAAGCGCCGTCGCGATGATTCCCACCGCGAACAATATAATCGTGTTTCTAACGTTCTTTGTCATAATCAAACCTTGATAACCCTCTTCTTTCCCAAAAGGCCCGTGGGCTTAACCAACAAAATCAAAATCAAAATGCCAAAGCTGATCGCGTCGGCGTACTGGCTGGGACCGTAGCCCTTTGTCATCGTCTCGGCGATTCCCAATATTACTCCGCCAATCATCGCTCCGGGAATGGAGCCAATGCCTCCAAGAACGGCGGCGACAAAAGCCTTAAGGCCCGGCATGTATCCCATCAAAGGATCGACTTGCGGATAGGCGCTCGCGTACAAAACGCCGCCCGCTCCGGCCAAAACGGAACCGATGGCAAAGGTAACGGCGATTGTCTTGTTGACGTTGATTCCCATCAAGCTGGAAGCCTGCATGTCGTAGCTTACCGAGCGCATCGCCTTTCCGGTCCTTGTGTAGTTTACCAAAATATGCAGCGCCAACATCAACAAAACGCTGGCGATAATTACCAAGGCCTTAATGCCTGGAATAGAAACTGGTCCAATCACTATCGCGGGAACGTTCAGCGCGGGAAACTGCTTGGGATCGGGACCGGCAAATGGAAGGACGCGCATCATGTTCTGCAAAATCAATTCCACGGCAATCGCTGTAATGAGGGAATTGAGGCGCGGCGCGTTTCGCAATGGCCTGTAAGCCAAGCGCTCGATCGCGACTCCCAAAAAGCCGCAGAATACCATCGCCACCAAAAGCGCCGCGGCAAAACCGCCGCTCGACGCTCCAAGAGCAACCAAAACAAAATACCCGGCATACGCGCCCATCATCATGATGTCGCCGTGCGCGAAGTTGATGAGCGTGACAATTCCGTAGACCATCGTGTAGCCAAGCGCGATGAGCGCGTAAATGCTTCCAAGCGAAAGTCCGTTGATGAATTGCTGCAAAAACAAAGAACCGCCGTCCACTTTTTTACTCCTAAAACAAAATAAAAGCGCCTGCCCCGACTACGCGGAACAAGCGCCTCATTGCGCTAAAATATATTAAAGCATTTTTACTTTTTGCGCAATACTAGGGTTGAACCGTTGTCTTGTAAACGGCGGCCAATTTTCCGTCGTCGCCCTTTACCAACTCAAGCATAACCGCGGCTTTGATCGGGTTGCGCTTGGCGTCGAACGAAAGGTTTCCAGTAACGTACTCGCCCTTGATAGAAGCCAAAGCGTTCTTTACGGCTGTCGCATCAGCGCTGCCGGCCTTAACGATGGCGTCCTTCAAAAGGCAAACTGAATCGTATCCAAGCGCGGCAAAAGCGTTGGGGTCCTTGTTGTACTTGGCGCGGAAAGCGGCAACGTATTTCTGAACAGCCGGGTTTGTTGAGTCGGCGGCGTAGTGGTTGGAATAGAAGCCGTTCAAAACTTCGTCGCCGGCGTTGCTTGTCAATCCGTCCCATCCGTCAGCTCCAACGAAGGCTACGTTGATGCCTTGGGCGCGAGCCTGCTTGGCGATCAAGCTTACAACGTTGTAGTAGTCGGGAAGATAAAGAACGTCCGGATTGGCTGTCTTGATCTTTGTCAACTGGGCGTTAAAGTCCTTGTCGTTTGTGGCATAAGATTCCTTGGCGACGATGTTTCCGCCAAGGGCAACGAATGTCTTTTCAAAGTTCTCTGTCAAGCCGACTGAGTAGTCGTTTCCGATGTCGTAGAGAATGGCGGCGTTCTTGGCGCCAAGGTTTTCGATGGCAAACTTTCCGCCTACAGTTCCCTGGAAGGGGTCGATGAAGCAAGCGCGGAAAATAAAGTCGCCGGCGTCCGTGATGTCCGGAGCTGTGGCAGCGGGAGCGATCTGAACGATCTTCTGAGCCTGGGCGCGGCTTGTAACAGCCTTTGTGCATCCAGATGTAAGAGAGCCGATTACGATCTTAACTCCGTCTTTTGTAGTCAACTTCTGGAAGGCGTTGACAGTCTTGTCGGGATTTCCTTCGTCGTCTTCGCTAACCAAAACAACTTTCTTTCCGTTAATTCCGCCGGCAGCGTTGATTTCTTCAATGGCCAAGTCGATGCCGTTTTTGCATTCAACGCCGTAAACGCTAACGTTTCCGCTCAACGGGAAGATGCCGCCGATCGTGATGCTGTCTGACTCTTTCTTGCCGCATGAAGCCAAGGCAAAAAGAGCGGCTGCCGCTGTAGCGGCCAAAGCAAATTTTTTCATATAAATCTCCTTAAAACTTTTAGAATCCGCTTGGTCGCGAAAATCCAAAAGTTTTGATTTTATAAACGATTTTGCTGAATTCCGCGTTTTTAGTCAATAGAATTTTCTTTAAAAAATACTGAATAAATTAAGTTTTTTTGAAAAAACAACTCTTTTCTGCGGACATAAGCGCAAAAAAAAACCGCGCGGCGCGCGCGCGGTTTTACAACTATGCTTCGGCAGGAGCTTCAGCGGCAGGGGCCTCGGCCGCGGCTTCTTCAGCGGCGGGAGCGGCGTCCGCGGGAGCGGCAGCCGGCTTTTCAAGGCGAGCCTTGTTCTTAAGGTGAGCTTTGCAGAATTTGCAAATCATAACCTTCTTTCCGTCAAGGTCGTACTCGTAAACAACCTTGATGCCTTCGGTTTTGCAAATGGGACAAACGCCGCGGCCGTGATTGGCAGTCTTGCGAAGTCCAGTTCCACGATGCGCTTTAGACATTATTTGCTCTCCTTCGCTTCTTTCTTAGCGGGTTCTTTTTTGTCCGCTTTCTTAGCGTCTTTTTTCGCTTTGGCGGCGGCCTTCTTTTCCTCAACCTGGTCAAGCTTAAAGTCAACCAATTCAAGGATTACTACGTCGGCGGCGTCGCCTTCGCGGAATCCCAACTTAAGAACGCGGGTGTAACCGCCGTTGCGTTCCTTCATGCGGGGAGCGATTTCAGTAAAAAGCTTGTTCAAAACTTTTTCGTCAGCGATATATTTTGCTACTTCGCGGCGATTGTGAACGCTGTCAACCTTGGCGCGAGTTACAAGCTTTTCAGCCTTTCTGCGCGCTTCCTTAGCCTTAGCCTTAGTAGTAGTAATGCGTTCAAATCTAAAAAGAGAAGTAACCATGTTGCGCAACATTGCGCGGCGATGCGCTGTCGTGCGGCTCAGCGCGTTAAAACCAGTTCTATGATTCATCTGATTCTTCCTTCTTCTTAGTTAAATTAACAGCATCCTTAAGATAGCTGTAGTCCGTCATGCCCAAAGTCAAGTTCCATTCAAGCAACTTTTCTTTGATCTCTGTAAGACTCTTTTTGCCAAAGTTTCTGGTCTTGGCGATGTCATCTTCAGTCTTCTTGGTCAATTCGCCGATTGTGCGGATGTTGGCGTTCTTCAAGCAGTTTGAAGAGCGAACTGACAATTCAAGCTCCTCAACCGGAGTGTTCAACAAGGCGCGGACTCTCTCGTCCTCTTCGCCCATGTCGTCGTCACCAGAAGAATCGCTGTCATCAAAATTGATGAACACTGAAAAATGCTCTTTGGCGATCTTAGCGGCTTCGCTCAAAGCGTCGGCCGGTTCAATCGATCCGTCAGTCCATATTTCAAGGCAAAGTTTGTCATAATCGTTTCTCTGTCCAACGCGGCAAGGTTCAATAGAATACTTGACCTTTTTTACCGGGCTGAAAATAGCGTCCATCGGAATCGTTCCGACAACTTCGATGTACTTGTCGTTGGTTTCCGCGGGAACGTATCCACGATTCAAGTCAACTTGGATTTCCATGTCAAGCTTGGCGCCGTCCATCATAGTGAACAAGGGCACGTCCTTTGACAAGACTTCCAACTGGCCTTCTTTTTCGAGGTCATTGCTCGTTACTTTTCCAGGACCCTTAAATTCGTAAAGAATTGTGTCCTGTTCCCCGTCGCCGGCAAGGCGAACGCGCGTTTGCTTCAAGCTGTTCAAGATTTCCAAAGTGTCTTCAGACACATTAGGAATCGCCTCAAATTCGCTTGAAATCACGTGCGGAACATTGTCAGAATCATACGAAGTGATTCTGATAGAAGTAACTGCGTATCCCTGAATCGATGACAGCAAAACACGACGAAGGGTGTTTCCTACAGTCGTGCCGAATCCGGGTTCAAACGGATAAGCATAAAACTTTCCATAGTTCGCCTGAGAGGTTTCCTGATTCTCAAAACGCACGCCCTTAGGTCTTTGAAAACCTTTAAGCAGATTTTTGCGAGCCATTTGAACTCCTTACTATTTAGAATAATATTCAACCACAAGCTGCTCTTTAACATCGTAATCGATGTCAGCGCGAGACGGCAGAGTAGCAACCTTTCCTGACAAATTGTCCTTGTCGGCTTCAAGCCAAGCGGGAACTTTGCGCTCTTCGATTCTGGCAACCAATTTCTTGATGCTAGAAGAGGACTTGTCCTTCTCTTTGAACGCAACAACGTCTCCGGCCTTGATCAAGTAAGACGGAATGTCCACTTTCTTGCCGTTGACAGTAATGTGTCCGTGGCTTACAAGCTGTCTGGCCTCGCCGCGTGTCTTGGCAAAACCAAGACGGTACACAACGTTGTCCAAGCGTGACTCGAGCAACTGGAGCATAACTTCGCCTGTAACGCCAGGCTTGCGAACAGCCATTTCATAGTAAAGGCGGAACTGCTTCTCAAGCACACCGTAGATAAAGCGGAGCTTCTGCTTTTCGTCAAGCTGAAGCGCGTATTCAGAGCGCTTGCGGCGAGTTTCCTTTTGGTTTCTCTTGCTTACTTTGCCGTAGCCCAAAACGAGCGGATTCAATCCTAATTTTTTGCAGCGTTTAAGGATAGGCGTCGTGCTTTTACCCATTGTTTACTCCTTAAGAATTACATTGAGCGCGTCTTGCGCGGGCGGCATCCGTTGTGCGGAATCGGCGTAACATCAGAAATAGACTTAACCTTAAGTCCCTGATTTCCAATGGCGCGGACAGCGTTTTCGCGGCCCATGCCAGGTCCCTTAACGAATACGTGAACTTCACGCAAACCGTAGCTTACAGCCTTTTGAACGGCTGTTTCAGCGACAGTCTGAGCGGCAAAAGGAGTTGACTTCTTGGCGCCGCGGAATCCAAGTCCGCCGCTTGACGCCCAAGAAAGCGCGTTGCCGTTCAAGTCAGTAATTGTTACGATTGTGTTGTTGAAAGACGCCTGAATGTAAACGTTTCCTTCGTAAACGCTCTTCTTTTCCTTTCTCTTTTTAACAGTAGCCAATTAGTTTACCTCCGCCTTACGCTTTCTTCTTGTTCGCAACAGTCTTCTTCTTACCCTTGCGAGTTCTTGAATTTGTACGCGTTCGCTGGCCGCGAACCGGAAGTCCCTTGCGATGGCGCTGGCCACGGTAAGATCCGATATCGATAAGGCGCTTGATGTTAAGACCGATTTCCGAGCGGAGACGGCCTTCTACCTTGTACTCTTTGTCGATAATTTCACGGAGTTTTGTCAACTCGTCCTGAGACAAATCATTCATCAGCGTCTCTTCTTTAATCTCCGCTTTTTTGCAGATTGTGCGAGCCGCTGAGCGACCTATGCCGTAAACATAAGTCAAAGCGATTTTAACCTGTTTATTAGGGAGGTCAACTCCCGCAATTCGAGCCATCTGTTACTCCTTAACCTTGTCTCTGCTTATGCTTGGGGTTTACGCAAATGATGCGGACAATGCCGTTTCTTTTGATAACCTTACACTTGTCGCAGATAGGCTTTACACTGGTTCGTACTTTCATAAAAGTCCCCCTGGGAATGTGATAGTTATTTCCCGATTATGGCAATTCGCAATGAATTACAATCGGGAAACACGAGTATAGCACATTTCGCCAATTTTAGTCTAGCCCTTCGCTCAAAAAAGCCTATAGAAAGCCTAGAGGCTTCTTGAGCGAATTCTACCCTTTTTCATAAGACCATCTTGATGGTGCATTCTCAAAAGGGCTTCAATCTGGCTCATTGTATCCAAGTCTACGCCAACCATAATTATCAATGAAGTGCCGCCCATCAGCATCGCTACCGACTGCGGGAACTTAAAGACAAGCTGGATGACCGTGGGCAATATCGCTATCGCCGCAAGGAACAAAGCGCCAGGCAATACCAAACGGTTGAGTATCTTTTGCAAGTACTCTTCCGTCTTGTCAGTCCTTACTCCAGGAATGGAGCCGCCGTTTTCCCGGATTTGCTTTGCTATTTCAGTGGGGTTCAGGGTTACCTGAGTGTAGAAGTATGCAAAGAAAATGATAAGGACGACCAACAACAAATTGTACCAAATTCCCGTCGGATTCAAGAATACAGCCAACTTCTGAACCCATCTCGCAGCGCCGGAGTTGCTGGCAATAGAAGAAACAAGCTGCAAGGGAAGCGTCAAAAATGATGAAGCGAAAATCAAGGGAATGACATTTGACGGATTCACTTTAAAGGGAATGTATGTATTCATGCCGCCGTACATTTTTCTGCCGACTACGCGCTTGGCGTAGTTGACGGGAATCTTGCGCTCGCCGGATTCTTCAAACACGACAAGGGCGATGATTCCAACAAAAATGATAAGGGCGACGATTACAAAAACAATGTTCAACTGGCCGTTGCGAACTTGTTCGGCAAGCTCGGCCACAGCGCTGGGCATACGGGCAACGATACCGGCAAAAATCATGATAGAAATGCCGTTGCCGATTCCGCGGGCGGTGATTTGATCGCCCAACCAGACTGTCACCATTGAACCGGTTGTCACGGTAAGAATCGCAAGGAGCTTAAAGGCGACTTCGTTGTTCAACGAAACTACGCCAATGTTCTTTGCGTAAATAGTTACCGCAAACGACTGGACGACGCAGACAAAAATTGTTCCAACTCTTGTCCACATTTGCATTCTCTGCTGGCCGCCCTCTTCCATAACCGCTCTTTTCATAGAGGGGAAAATGATAAGAAGGAGCTGCATAATAATCTGTGTTGAGATGAAGGGCATTACGCCCAACATGAACACAGAAAAGTTAGAGAACGCGCCGCCAACAAAGAAGTCCATGTAGCTGGCAAAAGCGTTGTTGTTCTGCGCGGCAAGATTGTTAAAGTACTCAAACAAAGCTGCTGCGTCTACGCCCGGAATTGTAAGAACGCATCCGAGTCTGTAGACAGCCAGTACAACTATAGTAAAGAAAAGGCGGCTGCGTAGTTCTTTGATTTTAAACATATTCGCAATTGAATTCATCTATTCCGCCTTAGTCTTTCTTTTCTGTTTTTTCAGCCTTCTTGACTTCGACGACAGAGCCGCCGGCCTTTTCAACCTTTTCTTTAGCAGACTTTGAAATCTTGTCTACAGAAACGGTAACCTTCTTTGTGAGGTTTCCAGTTCCCAAGAGCTTGACCAAAGACTTCTTTGACTTTACGAGATTCTTGGCAATGAGAGTTTCCTTGCTCACTGTCTCGCCGTCGGCGTACTTGGCCTCGATGTCGCAAAGGTTAACTACGTCGTACTCTACCTTGAACGGATAGTTAGAAAAACCGCGCTGGGCGATGCGGCGGTAAAGAGGCATCTGTCCGCCTTCAAAGCCTACGTAAGGCTGGGGCGAACCGCTTCTTGACTGGGCGCCTTTATTGCCCTTTCCCGCTGTGGTTCCGAGTCCTGATGAAGAGCCGCGGCCAACAATTTTTCTTTTTTTGTTAGCTCCTACGGGCGCTGTCAATACTGGATTGTACTCTGCCATTATTGGATCTCCTCAACTTTTACAAGGTGAGCCACAGAGGCCACCGCTCCGCGTACAGAAGGAGTGTCTTCCTGCACTACAGAGGAACTGATTTTCTTTAATCCCAAACTGCGGACAGTGGCTCGCTTGGCGGGCTTTTGTCCGATAACGCTTTTAACAAGTGTAATCTTAAGTTTTGCCATGATTAACCCCACATCTCGCTCAGAGTCTTGCCTCTGTTCTTGGCCACTGTAGCGGCGTCAAGCATGTTCTCAATCGCGTCAAAAGTGGCGCGGACAACATTTACCGAAGCGCTAGAGCCGAGTGACTTTGAAATGATGTCGGTGACACCAGCCGCGTCCATAATGGCGCGAACAGGGCCGCCGGCGATGATTCCAGTACCGGCGCTGGCCGGGCGCAAAAGAACTTCAGAGCTCTTGAATTTTCCGACAACGTCGTGAGGAACGGTTCCGTTCTTAATCGGGAGCTTGACAAGATTTCTCTTGGCGCGGTCAAGGCTCTTTTTAATAGCCTCAGTAACGTCATTGGCCTTGCCAAATCCGTATCCAACGCGTCCCTTCTGGTCGCCTACAACGCTGAGCGCCGCAAAAGACATTCTGCGTCCGCCCTTTACAGTCTTAGAAGTTCTGTTAAGCGTAACAAGCTTTTCAACGAACTCTTTTTCTTTGGGCTCTTTGTCAAATTTATTCTGGCGTTCCATAGTATCTCCTAGAATATGATGCCCGCTTTGCGGGTACCGTCAGCAAGAGCCTTTACAACGCCGTGATAAAGATAACCGTTGCGGTCAAAAACCACAGTGGTGATGTTCTTTTCCTTGAGGCGCTGGCCAAAAGCTTCGCCAAGTTTTGCGGCGCCTTCAACTGTCGGTTTTACGCTCGCAAAATCTTTTTCCATCGTAGAAATGGCGGCAAGAGTCTTTCCCTCGTCGTCATTGATTACCTGAACATAAAGGTTCTTGTTGCTGCGAGTGACAGTCATGCGGGGGCGCTCAGCCGTTCCGTAAACAGTCTTGCGAATGTGAACCTTTCTGTGAAGGCGCTTTCTATCTTTGTCGTTAAGTTTTCTAATCATGTCGCCCGTCCTTATTTAACGCCAGTCTTACCGACTTTGCGTCTAATAACTTCAGTAGAATAGCGGATTCCCTTTCCTTTGTAAGGCTCAGGAAGGCGCAGCTTGCGGATTTGGGCGCAGAATTCGCCGATTTGCTGCTTGTTGATTCCAGAAACGTCGATTTTTCCAGAAGGATCGGCAGCCACCGTGATTCCTTCTGGAATTACGGCGATAAAATCGTTAGAGTAGCCCAAGTTCATTACAAGTTCCTTGCCTTTGACTTCGGCGCGGAAACCTACTCCGTTAATAACCAAAGACTTTGTAAATCCGTTTGTCACACCCTTTACCATATCGTTGATAAGGGCGCGGTACAAACCGTGGTCGGCGTTGGCCTGGCGGCTTGAGTTAAGCGTCTTTACAGTGATCTCATTGTTCTCAAAGGCAACTTCAACATTCTTGCTGAACTTCTGCTTAAGTTCGCCTTTGGCTCCCTTTACAGAAATCTCGTTGTCCTTAATCGCAACCGTTACGCCAGCGGGAACGGCAACAGGAAGCTTTCCAATCTTAGACATCTTCTTCCTCCTATTACCAAACTTTGCAGACTAATTCGCCGCCGACCATCTTTTCCGAAGCCTTTTTACCAGTGGTAACGCCGGCAGATGTCGAAACGATTACTGAACCGTATCCATTCTTGACACGGGGCAGATCTTTATAACCTGAATAAACGCGGCGGCCGGGAGTTGAAATCTTTTCAATTCCATGAATAACCGGTTCATTCTTGTCATCATACTTGAGGAAGATGCGGATTGTGTTCTTTCCGTCTTCCTGAATCTTCTTGAAGTTCTTGATGTATCCTTCAGTCTTGAGGATTTTAACAATTTCCAACTTCAACTTTGACGCCGGGATATCCACTTTTTCGTGGCGGGCCATCACCGCATTGCGGATTTTTGTAAGCATATCTGCTACTGGATCTGATGCGCTCATATTACTTCTCCTACCACTACCAACTTGACTTTGTTACGCCGGGTAACAAACCTTCACTAGCATACTTGCGGAAGCAAAGACGGCACATCTTGAACTTGCGGAGATATCCACGCGGACGACCGCAGAGCTGGCATCTATTGTACTGACGAGTCGAGTACTTAGGAGCGCGCTTTGCTTTGATAATCATCGATTTTTTAGCCATGACTTCCTCGTTTACTTTCTAAAGGGCATATTGAACTTGTTGAGCAAAGCGCGGGCTTCGCTGTCAGTTCTTGCGCTTGTTACGATAGTGATATTCATGCCCGCAATCTTAGTGATTTTGTCAAAGTCGATTTCGGGGAAAATGATCTGTTCCGTAACTCCAAGAGAGAAATTTCCGTGACCGTCAAAGCCAGTCGCCTTGATGCCGCGGAAGTCCTTAACGCGCGGAAGGGCAACATTGATCAAGCGGTCCAAAAATTCATACATAATTGTTCCGCGCAATGTCACCATAGCGCCGATTTCTGCGCCCTCACGAAGTTTGAAGTTGGCAATCGATTTCTTTGCCTTTGTCTTGACCGCTTTCTGACCTGTGATTTGTGTCAAGTCAGCAACTGCGGCATCAAGAAGTTTCTTATTTCCGAGAGCTTCGCCAACGCCCATGCTCACAACGATCTTTTTGATCGCGGGAATCTGCATGGGTGATGTGTATCCCAACTCCTTAAAGAGTTCGGGAGCGATAGTGTCTTTATAGACTTTCTTAAGCCGGGGTACGTAATTTGCCATTATAGCGCTTCTCCACATTTGCGGCAGACACGAGTTTTCTTGTCTCCGTCAAGCTTATAACCAATTTTTACAGGGCGCTTGCATTTTGGGCAAACGATTCCTACATTTGAAATATGAATAGGCGCCTCAACCTCAGCGATGCCGCCGGCATCCTGTTGGCTGCGTCTCTTCATAGCCTTCTTAACAAAATTAACGCCAGAAACGATTACTGAATCCTTTTTTGTAAGAACGCGGACAACCTTTCCTTGCTTGCCCTTGTCCTTTCCTGCAAGGACTTGTACTGTATCGTCTCTGTGAATCTTGAACTTCTTAACCATACCTACACTCCTTACAGGACTTCCGGAGCCAACGAAATGATCTTCATGTAATCTTTGTCACGAAGTTCGCGGGCTACAGGTCCAAAAATACGCTTTCCAACGGGGTTCTTGGAATCGTCTACGATTACGCAGGCGTTGTCGTCAAAACGGATGTATGTTCCGTCCGGGCGGCGGTATTCCTTGGCTTGGCGGACGATAACCGCCTTCTTAATAGAACCCTTTTTAATTGTTGACGTAGGAATGGCTTCTTTGATGGCCACTACTACGATGTCGCCGATACCAGCATAGCGGCGGTGTGTTCCGCCGAGCACCTTGATGCACTGGGCAATCTTGGCGCCGGAGTTGTCGGCTACTGTCATGCATGACTGCATCTGAATCATAATCTTAACTCCTTACTTCGCTCGTTCAACGATTGATTCCAAGCGCCAGCGCTTGTCTTTGCTCAAGGGGCGGCTCTCGACGATCTTTACTGTGTCGCCAATGTGGGCTTCATTCTTTTCGTCGTGCGCCTTGCACTTCTTGCTTTTGGTAACATATTTCTTGTAAAGAGGATCCATGCGCTTTGTAGTGATTGTCACAACGATGGTCTTGTCCATTTTGTCGCTAGTTACAAGTCCTACATAAGAGCGCTTGGCTTTTTTTGCTTTCTGTTCTTCTGCCATGGGTCAACTCCTACTTCTTTGCTTCAGCGCCTTCAGCCTTTTGGGCCGCGGCTTTCTGAGTGATGAACGTATTCAAGCGGGCGATTTCGCGGCGCATGTTGCGTTTTTCCATCGGATTGTCTACATGAGAAACAATCATCTTGAATCTCAATTCCATGTATTTCTGCTTAAGCTCGTCACGGCGGGCAACCAATTCGGCATAAGACAGTTCTTTGTCAGTATTCTTTTTCTTTGAATCAGCCATCTTATTCCTCCGTTACGCGTGTGTGGGCCTAAAAGCGATCTTTGTCAAAACCGGCAATTTGGCGCTGGCCAAGCGCAAGGCTTGTTCGGCCAACTTAATGTCAACTCCGCCAATTTCAAACAAAATCATTCCGGGCTTGAGGTTGGCAGCCCAGAACTCAGGGGCGCCCTTACCCTTACCCATGCGGACTTCGGCCGGCTTCTTAGAAATCGGCTTGTCCGGGAATACACGAATCCAAATATTGCCTTTGCGGTCAAGCTTGCGGCTGATGGCAACACGGCAGGCTTCGATAACGCGAGCGTTAAGCCATGCGGGCTCCATAGCGACCAAAGCGATTTCGCCAAAGTCAATATGATTGTCGCGGGTAGCAAAACCGTGCTGCTTGCCGCGCTGCACCTTGCGGTGCATTACTCTTTTTGGTGCGAGAGGCATCGTTTAACTCCTTGCCTTTGCGACAGTATCTTTTGTCTGCTTTTCAGACTCAGACTTATCAGAAGAACGCTGAGGACGGTCGCGTCTTGGCTTTCTTGCCATCTGACCTGCGTCTTCGTTCTGCTCGTGACCATAGTTCATTCCATTGTAGACCCAAACCTTTACGCCAATCTTGCCGTAAGTTGTAAGGGCTTCGAACGTGCCATAGTCAATGTCAGCGCGAAGAGTGTGAAGAGGAACGCGTCCTTCCTTGTGTTCCTCTGTCCTTTTCATTTCAGCTCCGCCCAAGCGTCCGGCCAAGCGAATCTTGATTCCCTGGGCTCCGGCGCGCATCGCGTTGGAGGCTGACTGCTTAAGAGCCTTGCGGAACGAGCCGCGTCCCATAAGCTGGCGTCCGATATTCTGGGCAATCAAAGAAGCGTTCAAATCGCCGCGTTTAATTTCTTTAATCTTGATCTGAACTTTCTTTGTAAGCTGCTTTTGAATGTCAGCGCTGATTTTTTCGATTGTAGCTCCCTTTACGCCGATGATAACACCGGGGCGAGCAGTGTGAATTACGATTGTAACACGCTGCGGGTGGCGAACAATTTCAATTTCGGCGATGTCCGCGCCCTTGCATTCAGGAAGGTCTCCAACCAACTTTCTGATCTTAAAATCTTCCAAAACCAAGTCTGCGTATTCGCGAGGATCCGCATACCAACGGGACTGCCATGTTTTGTTTACGCCCAAGCGCAAACCAATTGGATTAACTTTCTGACCCACTTTTTATTCCCCCGCCTTTTCAGCAACAGTGACGGTAATATGACACATGCGTTTGAGCAACTGATCGGCTCTTCCGCGAGCGCGGCACCAAATTCTCTTGAGTCTGGGACCTTCGTCTACGCGAATCTCTTTTACATAGAGCATGTCTTCATCCAACTTGTCGTTAGCAACAAGCGCGTTGGCCATGGCGGACTTGAGAGTCTTGCCGATGAGCTTGGCGCCTTTCTGCGGCATGTTTTCAAGAACAGCCACGGCTTTTGAACAAGGCATTCTGGAAATTGCGTGAGCTACGGGGCGAACCTTTGTAGGAGACGCAATAAGGAATTTTGTAGTGGCTACATAGCCTTTTGTTTCTGCCATAATATCCACCTTTATTTACCAGCCGCAGCGGCAGGAGCCTTAGCGGCAGTTTTGTCAGTTCCGCCATGTCCGCGGAATACACGTGTAGGAGCGAACTCGCCGAGCTTGTGGCCAACGAGGTTTTCCGTGATGTATACCGGAATCCATGACTTTCCGTTGTGAACAGAAATGGTGTTTCCAACCATCTCAGGAATAATCGTAGAGCAGCGAGAATATGTTTTAACCATCTTCTTGTCAGCGGCTCCAGACTTATTCATTTCGATAATCTTTTTGTAGAGCGATTTTTCAACAAAAGGCCCTTTTTTAACAGATCTTGACACAGTTAACTCCTAGCCTATTTCTTGCGACGTGAAATAATAAAATTGCTCGACGTCTTGCGCTTGTTGCGAGTTTTGTAACCCTTACAAGGCTGACCCCACGGAGTAACCGGATTGCGTCCCTTACCTGCGCCTTCACCACCACCAAGCGGGTGATCTACAGGGTTCATCGCCATACCGCGAACAGTAGGACGAACGCCCATCCAGCGACGATGTCCGGCTTTTCCAAGCTGAACGTTCATATGGTCTTCATTGCCTACAACGCCAATTGTCGCATAGCATCTGGCGTGAACTTTGCGCAATTCGCTTGAAGGAAGGCGGATTACAACATAGTCGCCTTCTTTAGCGGCGATCTGGGCTGAAGCTCCGGCTGAGCGGGCAAGCTGTCCGCCGCGGCCAAGGTTCAACTCAATGTTGTGAATTGTAAATCCTACCGGAATCTCGCCAAGCGGCAAAGCGTTTCCAACTGTAGGAGCGGCGTTTTCGCCGGCCATAACTTTCATTCCAACGGTAAGACCTTTGGGCGCGATGATGTAGCGCTTGTCTCCGTCGGCGTAATAAATCAAAGCGATGTTGGCGCTGCGGTTGGGATCGTATTCAATTGAATGAACAGTTCCCGGAATTCCGTGCTTGTTTCGCTTGAAATCAATTATGCGGTACTTCTGCTTGTGACCGCCGCCCTGGTGGCGCACTGAAATGCGTCCGCCAGCGCCGCGTCCGCCGTGGGAAGCTTTGCCTGACGTCAATTTCTTTTCGGGTTTGTCGGCTGTCAGGTCGTCCCTGCGGAGGTCAACACGTCCGCGAGTACCAGGTGTAATTGGCTTAAATACTTTAAGAGCCATCTGATTCCCCTTAGTTATCTATTGCTCTATTCGAACAACTTAATTGTTTCGCCATCGGCTAAGCGCACAATGGCCTTCTTGTAGCTGGATGTCATGCCCTTGCTTCCGCGAAGGCGCTTTACCTTTCCGGCTACGTTGATTGTCGTGCAAGAAAGAACTTTTACGTTGAAAAGCTTTCTTACGGCTTCCTTAATCTGAATCTTGCTAGCGTCCGGGCGAACGATGAAAACATACTTGTTCTCTTCGCGAAGGGCGTTGGCTTTTTCAGTAACTACCGGCTCAATAAGAATGTCTGTGAATTCCATAATTATTCAGCCTCCTTTTTATCCGCGTAAAAGTCGCTAAGATTCTTGGCGGCGCTTTCAAGCAAGATTACCTTGCGGCCGTAGTACAAATCATGCGCTCTGAGGCGGTTGTATGAAAGGAAATGCACATTGTAAAGGTTGCGTCCAGCCTGCTTGATCTTGGCGTCGTCGTCCTTAAGGATGATGACTGTGCGCTCGTCCTTGGCAAAGTTGTCAAGAATCTTGACCAAGTCTTTTGTCTTTCCGCTTTCTACAGTGAAGTCCTCAACGACAGTAAGTCTGTCAGACTGAGCCTGCATGCTCAAGATAGACTTCATCGCAAGGCGCTTTTCCTTTTTGGGAAGTGAGTAGCTAAAGTCTCTGGGCTTAGGTCCAAAGATAGTTCCTCCGCCAACCGTAATCGGAGACTTCTTGTCACCGCGGCGGGCGTTGCCTGTTCCCTTTTGTTTATACGGCTTTTTGTTAGATCCGTGCACTTCGGCGCGAGTCTTTGTGCAAGCCGTTCCAACACGCTTGTTTGCTAATTCGTTTGTGATGGCGTAGTAAATTACATCTTCATTTACCGGCAGGCCGAATACTTTATCGTCGAGTGAAATTGTACGCAGCTCTTTTCCATCGGTTGAATAGACTTTCTTTTCCATAAATCTTTTCCTCCGCCTTATTTCTTAACCGCGGACTTGACGATCAGCGTGCAGTTTTTATTCCCGGGGACGGCCCCGCGAACCATAATAACCTTCAATTCCGGATCGATTTTAACGATCTTAAGGTTTTGAACCGTAACGCGCTCTGTACCCATGCGTCCAGGCAACTTAATGTTCTTAAAGCTGTGTCCCGGAGTGGTGCATTCGCCTGTTCCGCCCGGCTCTCTGTGGAATTTTGAACCGTGAGTGGCGCGGCCTCCATGGAAGCCCCATCTCTTCATTACGCCCTGAAAGCCCTTTCCTTTGGAAGTGGCTGTAACGTCAAGAAAGCGAGTCTTTTCAAAAAGCTCAACGCCAATTTGGTCGCCGATCTTAACTTCGCCTTCAAAATCGCGGAACTCTTTCAATGTTCTTTTGGGAGTAACGTTCTCTGTAAACTGTCCGGCATACGGTTTGCTGACCTTTGACGGCTTTAAATCGTCAAGGCCAAGAACAACGGCGTCGTATCCGCAGTTTTCCTTTTTCTTAGTGGCAACGACTGTGTTGGGCTCGACGCGGATCACGGTTACTGGTGTCAGATTGCCGCTTTCGTCGAATACCTGGGTCATGCCCACTTTTTTTGCTATCAGACCTTTCATCTGAAAATCTCCTATAGGTCGCCATCCCGGATCCACGGGACCGTGCCTTTTATTGCAGCAAGCGCTGTCGGCTTTAGCCTAAACGCTTACTGTTTAATTTCTACATCTACACCGGCTGGCAGTTCAAGCTTCATCAAAGAATCCATTACATCAGAAGAAGGATTCAAAATGTCAATAAGGCGTTTGTGCGTGCGCATTTCAAACTGCTCGCGTGACTTCTTGTTTACGTGAGGTGAACGAAGCACGGTAAACTTATTGATTCTTGTAGGAAGCGGAACGGGTCCTGCGACCTTGGCTCCAGCTTTCTGAACTGTTTGCACGATGGCTTTTGCGCTCTGGTCGATCAACTCTACGTCAAAGGCGCGAAGTCGAACGCGAATTTTGCCATTAGCCATGATTCCTCCAAAAAACACATTTAAGAACAGAGCCTTACGGCTCTGTTCTTAAATTGCAACTAACTATTCGATGATCTTTGTAACCTGGCCAGAGGCGATTGTGCGTCCGCCTTCGCGGATAGCGAGCTTAAGGCCTTCGTCCATGGCGATCGGGTGAATCAATTCGCCAGTGATCTTTGTGTTGTCGCCCGGGTTAACCATTTCAACGCCGGCTCCCAACTCTACAGTTCCAGTGATGTCCGTTGTGCGGAAGTAGAACTGAGGGCGGTATCCAGAGAAGAACGGCTTTGCGCGTCCTCCTTCTTCGGCTGTCAAAACGTAAATCTGAGCTTCGAACTTTGTGTGCGGGTGGATTGAGCCGGGCTTGGCCAAAACCTGTCCGCGAACGACGTCTTTCTTTTCAACGCCGCGGAGAAGAATACCAACGTTGTCGCCAGGAATACCCTGATCCAATGTCTTCTGGAACATTTCGATGCCAGTAACAGTTGTGTCCTGTGTCGGGCGGATTCCAACAATCTGAACGGCGTCGTTCATGTTTACTACGCCGCGCTCAACGCGTCCTGTAACTACAGTTCCGCGTCCAGAGATTGTGAAGATGTCTTCGATCGGCATCAAGAAGGGCTTGGCTTCGTCGCGAACGGGGTCGTCGAACCATGTGTCCATGGCCTGAAGCAATTCTTCGATGCACTTTGTGTTTTCGGGGTTCTCTGATTCGTTCAAGGCTTTGAAAGCTGAACCAGTGATAACCGGAGTGTCTCCAGAGAAGCCGTACTTCTCGAGAGTTTCCTGAACGTCAGCAACGCAGAGCTCGAGCATGTCGGGATCAGCGATGTCGGCCTTGTTCAAGAATACGATGATCTTGGGAACGCCTACCTGGCGAGCGAGCAAAAGGTGCTCTTTTGTCTGGGGCATAACGCCGTCAGTTCCGGCAACTACGAGGATGGCGCCGTCCATCTGAGCGGCTCCAGTGATCATGTTCTTGATGTAGTCAGCGTGGCCCGGGCAGTCGATGTGAGCGTAGTGGCGCTTGTCTGACTGATACTCAAGGTGGCGGGTATTGATTGTAATACCGCGCTCTTTCTCTTCCGGAGCGTTGTCGATTTCATCATACTTGAGAGCGTGGTCACCGTACTTTTTAGCGCAGTACGTTGTGATAGCCGCTGACAATGTAGTCTTACCATGGTCTACGTGACCAATAGTACCAACGTTCATGTGAGGTTTGGTTCTTTCGAACTTCTCCTTTGCCATGTTTTTCTCCTTGCCGGCAAACCTTTTTGCCGACATTTTAAAAATGTTTTATGTGCTGCGCTTTAAACCAGAACCCTCGCGCTTTCGAAGAAAGAACTCGGATTCGCATACACATCTCTTTTTTATGCGGCTTTTATGAGCAAGATGACGGTAAAAGAAAAGTTTTCTAACATAACGCTCCATAATTTCGGAACATTTATGGCCGACACCACCTGTTCATTGTCAAACGCCGCTTGACAACCGGTTTGGCGCTCTGAGCCGCGGGCGCCTTTCTGAAAGAAAAGCCGCCGCAGAAATCCCCGCATGGAAGTTCTATCGCCCTGTTGACAACAAGACGTTCCACCCAAGAACCGCGAAACCTGAAAGCTGCCGAGGCAACTGACTTTACGGTTCCGCCGGAATTGTAAATTCCGCCTGACTCTCAAAGAACCAAAGATAGGTTTAAGAAATATATAGGATTTTGGCAGTTTGGTCAATAGGAAACGCAAGTTTTTTTTGAAATATTTTGGGGGTAAAAAAAACCGCCCCGGAGGGCGGCTTTAAGGAATCTACCAGCGGTACAACTACCGCTTTTAATTCTACCAGCGGTAGTGGGCGAAAGCCTTGTTGGCTTCGGCCATCTTGTGGGTGTCTTCCTTTTTCTTGTAAGCGGAACCAGTGTTGTTGAAGGCGTCCAAAAGCTCGGCGCTGAGAGTGTCGGCCATTCCGTGACCATTGCGGTTGCGGGCTGCGTCGATGATCCATCTCATGGCGAGAGCTTCTTTGCGGGTGTCGCGGATTTCTACCGGAACCTGATATGTCGCGCCGCCTACACGGCGTGATTTAACTTCTACTTGAGGCTTAACGTTCTCAAGAGCCTTAAGGAACACTTCCAAAGGATCCTTTTCGGTCTTGGCCTTAAGCTTGTCCATCGCTTCGTAAACGATGCGGGTGCAAATGTCTTTCTTTCCGTCCAACATCATGCGGGTGACGAATTTTGTGACAACTTGGCTGTTGTATCTTGAATCCGGCACAATCGGGCGGTTGACAGATTTCTTATGTCTTCCCATCTTATTCCTCCATTATGCCTTAGGCCTTTTGGCGCCGTACTTAGAGCGGCCGCGCTTGCGGTCTTCTACGCCAAGAGTGTCTTTTGTTCCGCGAATAATGTGATAGCGAACGCCAGGAAGGTCCTTAACGCGTCCTCCGCGGATCAATACTACTGAGTGTTCCTGCAAGTTGTGTCCGATTCCAGGAATGTAAGCCGTAACTTCGATTCCGTTGCTCAAGCGAACACGGGCTACCTTGCGGAGAGCCGAATTCGGTTTTTTGGGAGTTACCGTCATAACGCGCGTGCAAACGCCGCGTTTCTGCGGACAAGACTCAAGCGCGGGGGATTTGGTCCTGTTGGCAGCGGTTTTGCGTCCCTTTTTAATCAATTGGTTAATTGTAGGCATCTAAAAATGTCTCCTTTATAAATTGCCGGGCAGCACCCCCGGTTAAATTCATTTATAGCGGTAACGGCTACTTTAACAAAATCTCGCGATTTGGTCAAGCGCTTGCCGACCCCGCCCGCGAGTTTTCGCAATTCGCGAAAACTCGTCACGCTGCCCAAAAGCGGAGCTTTTGGGCAGTCGTATTAGTCCTGGTCCTCGTTGTCAAAGCTGGCTGTGGCGGCTTCCTTTTCGCGCTCGGCCTCAGCTTCGGCAAGCTCCTTTTCGATTCGGCGCTTTTCGATGATTTCGTTCATCTGGATGTCCAAGTCCTGGTCGCCGGAATCGTAAACCTTTACGCCCTTGTAATTCCTGATGCCGGTTCCGGCCGGAATCATATGGCCAATGGCTACGTTTTCCTTTACGCCGCGGAGCGGATCCACCGAACCAGAAATGGCGGCGTTGGTAAGAACCTTTGTTGTCTCCTGGAACGAAGCCGCGGAGATGAAAGAGTCTACGTTCAACGAAGCCTTTGTGATTCCCTGGAACATCGGGCGGCCTACAGCCGGCTGTCCGCCTTCGGCGATAACGCGGGCGTTTTCTTCGCGGAAGCGGTACTTGTCAACCTGCTGGCCAAAGATAAAGCGGGTATCGCCGACAGCGACAATCTCAACCTTGCGCAACATTTGGCGCACGATGATTCCGATGTGCTTGTCGTTGATGCTTACGCCCTGGGCTCGGTATACCTGCTGGATTTCGTCCATCAAGTAATTCTGCAAAGCGTTCTCGCCCTTGATCGCAAGAATCTCGTGGGGGCTGGGCTGTCCGTCGCAAAGCGGCTCGCCGGCCTCAACCTTGTCTCCGTCGCGAACAAGCATTCGCTTGGAGATTGGAACGAGGTGCTCGTAAACGCGGCCGTACTTGTCTTCTACGGCGATCACGCGCTTGCCCTTCTTGAGGTCCTTGAACTTAACCGTTCCGGAAATCTGCGACAAAACGCTGGGGCTGACAGACTTGCGGGCTTCGAACAATTCAGATACGCGCGGAAGACCGCCGGTGATGTCGTTTGACTTTTGGGCGGCTTTGGGCATTTTTGCCAAAACAACGCCCGCGCTAACCTTTTGCTTGTCGTCAACGCTAAGAATGGCGCCGGCCGGCAAGTAGTAGCTTCCAAGCTCGTTTCCGTCTTCGTCAGTGATGTGGATGCGCGGCTGGCGCTCGTCAAGGTGCAAGTCGCTGATGATGCGCTCCGTGGCTCCAGACTGCTCGTCAACATGCGATTCAACAGTTGAATCGTCGATGTCCTCAAAGTGGATGTAACCGTCGCTTTCGGCGATGATCGGCTCTGAGTAAGCGTCAAGCAAAGCTCCGATGACAGCGTCCTTTTCGACAATCTGTCCTTCATTAACCGTGATGATGGAGCCGTTGGCGATTTCCTGCTTTTGCTCGTTTCCAATAAGGTAAAGAACCTTGTCCTTGAGAAGGATGATTCCGTTCTCTTTGGCAGAAAGATCTCCGTCCTTTGAGTTGAACAAAACCGTTCCCTTAAGAACGCGGTCTCCGTCTTTAACGGCAAGCTTTCCGTCTTTTGTCTCAAAGCTGTCAATGACGCGAGTTACAAGCATCTTTCCTTTGCGAGTGAACAAGCGGCCTTCTTTTGTCGGAACGCTGGTTCCTTCGATCTTGTCGATGATGGCGGGGAACTTAAGAACGATGTTGTTGTCCTGAGTTACCTTAGACGCGGCGCCGCCGGCGTGGAAGGTTCGGAGAGTAAGCTGGGTACCCGGCTGTCCGATTGACTGGGCGGCTACGATTCCGACCGCTTCGCCGATCTCGACAACCTTGTTGCGGGCCAAGTTCTTTCCGTAGCACTTAACGCAAACGCCGTGCTTGGCTTCGCAAGTAAGAACGGTGCGGAGCTTGACTTTCTCAACGCCGGCCTCTTCGATTTTCTTGGCCAAATTTTCGTCGATGTAAGAGTTTACGTCGCACAAAACCTCGCCGGTAATCGGGTGAACGACGCGCTCGATTGTAAAGTGTCCTTCGATTCTGTCAGACAAGCGCTCGATGATTTCGTCGCCGTCTTTGATGGCCGCGTAGTCGATTCCGTTGATCGTTCCGCAGTCGTCTTCGTTGATAACGACGTCTTGGGCAACGTCAACCAAGCGGCGGGTCATGTAACCGGCGTCGGCTGTCTTAAGAGCGGTATCCGACAAACCTTTGCGGGCGCCGTTCGTTGAGATGAAGTATTCGATAACCGAAAGTCCTTCGTAGAAGTTAGAGCGGACGGGCAATTCGATGATGTCTCCGTTAGGCTTGGCCATCAAGCCGCGCATCGCCGCAAGCTGAGAAATCTGCTTTTTGGAACCGCGGGCGCCGGATTTGGCCATCATGTAAATTGTGTTGAATCCGTCTTTGTCGTTTTCCAACTGGGCGTACATAACGTCAGTGAGCTTTTCGTTTGTGCGCTGCCAAATGTCGGTTACTTTGTTGTAGCGTTCGTCTTCGGTGATTCGTCCGTCAGTGTACTGGCGAACGATTTCTTCTACTTCTTTGTTGGCCTTGGCGACCATTTCCTTCTTTTCTTTGGGAACGAGGATGTCGTCCATAGAAAGAGTGGCTCCGTAGAAGGTGGCGTTCTTGTAGCCGACAGCCTTGATGGCGTCGAGCATTTGAATTGTAAGCCAAGAGCCCTTGTCGTGGTAAACTTTCTCGATCATGCTCTTGAGCTTTTTGTCGCCGTACTGTTCGTTGACATAGTTGACTTCGTCGGGCATAGCCTCGTTAAAGGCCAAAGTTCCGGCTGTCGTCTCGATCAAGTCGCCCTTCTTGAATTCTCCCTCTTTGAAAGAATCCTTGGGAGCGGGCACTTTAATCTTTGCCTGCCATTCGATGTTTCCGCACTCGGCGGCCATGCGAACTTCGTCAGAAGAAGAGAAGCGCTTTCCCTCTCCTTTGGCATGGGGCTTTACGGAAGTCATATAGTAGATTCCCAAAACCATGTCCTGAGACGGATATACAATGGTTCCGCCGTTGGCAGGGTCAAGCAAGTTGCGGGCGCTGAGCATCAATGTCCAGCATTCCATTTGCGCGGCCTGAGTAAGAGGAACGTGAATAGCCATCTGGTCGCCGTCAAAGTCAGCGTTAAAGGCTTTGCAAGCGAGCGGGTGCAACTTGAGGGCCTTGCCTTCCACCAATACAGGCTCGAAGGCTTGGATTCCCAAGCGGTGCAATGTAGGAGCGCGGTTAAGCAAAACCGGGTGCTCGCTGACGACTTCGTCCAAAACGGCGAATACTTCGGGGGCTTCCTGCTCAACGTAGAGCTTGGCCTTCTTAAGGTTAAAGGCGACTCCCTTGTCCATCAATTTTTTCATGATGAAGGGCTTGAACAATTCAAGCGCCATCTTTGTCGGAAGGCCGCACTGCCAAAGCTTGAGTTCCGGTCCGACAACGATTACAGAGCGTCCTGAATAGTCTACGCGCTTACCCAGCAAGTTCTGGCGGAAGCGGCCCTGCTTTCCTTTGATCATGTCGCTGATTGACTTAAGCGGTCTGTTAGAGGCGCCCTTGATTGAGCGGCCCTTTCTTCTTGAGTTGTCGAACAATGAGTCAACCGCTTCCTGCAACATTCGCTTTTCGTTGCGGATGATGATGTCGGGCGCGTTGAGGGCCAACAATCTTTTGAGGCGGTTGTTGCGGTTGATTACGCGGCGGTACAAATCGTTAAGGTCGCTTGTGGCGAATCTTCCGCCGTCAAGCTGAACCATCGGGCGCAACTCAGGCGGCATGACGGGAACCACGTCCAAAATCATCCAAGAAGCCTTGTTGCCGGAAGAGCGGAAGTTCTCGACAATCTCGATGCGGCTAAGAAGGTGCTTGTCGCTCTTGGCGCCCTTTTCGATCATCTTGGCGCGAAGTTCCGCGGCCAAGGCGTCAAGGTCCAAGCCTTCAAGCAAAGTCTTAATCGCTTCGGCGCCCATGCCGGCGGTAAAGGCCTGGCCATAGCGCTCCTGGGCTTCGCGGTATTCGTCCTCGCTCAAGAGCTGCATTTTCTTAAGGTCAGTCTCGCCCGGATCGATTACGATGTACTTCTCGTAATACAAAACGCTCTTCAAAGAGCCAACCGGCAAGTCCAAAAGCTTTCCCATGCGGCTGGGAACAGAGCGATAGTACCAAATGTGGCTGACAGGCGCGGCCAACTCAATGTGGCCGGTGCGCTCGCGGCGAACCTTAAAGTGAGTTACTTCTACGCCGCAGCGGTCGCAGATTACGCCCTTGTAGCGGATTGACTTGAACTTTCCGCAATAGCATTCCCATTCCTTTGTGGTTCCGAAAATGCGCTCGCAGAAAAGACCGTCGCGCTCGGGGCGCAAAGTGCGGTAGCCGATTGTCTCGGCCTTCTTAACTTCGCCGTAAGACCAAGCGCGGATTGTGTCCGGCGAGGCCAATTTTATTTTAATACTGTCAAAATCTTCGATATCGCGCATTATTCATCTCCCTTGTCAAAGCCGCTTGAGGCTTTGTCAATCAATTCTTGGTCGCGTTCGGTAAGAGCGATTTGCTTTCCCTTAGCGTCGTAAATAGTGAAGTCAAGCGCCAATCCGCGCAATTCCTGAACCAATACGTTGAATGATTCGGGAACTCCGGCGGGAGTTGAAGGCTCGCCTTTTACGATTGACTCGTAAACCTTTGAGCGGCCGTTCATATCGTCTGACTTGATTGTCATCATTTCCTGCAAAGTGTTGGCGGCGCCATACGCTTCCAACGCCCAAACTTCCATTTCTCCAAGGCGCTGGCCGCCGAACTGGGCTTTTCCTCCCAACGGCTGCTGAGTGACCAAAGAGTAAGGTCCGGTTGAGCGGGCGTGCATCTTGTCGTCGACCAAGTGGTGCAACTTCATATAGTAGATTACGCCGACAAAGATCGGGTTTACGAAAGGCTCGCCTGTGCGGCCGTCGCGAACGATCTGCTTACAGTCTTTTGAAAGACCGGCTTCTTCCAACTTCTTTGCGATTTGCTCTTGGCTGGGAGACTGGAATACTGGCGACTCGAAGAACTGGTTCAAGTACTTTCCCGCGATTCCAAGCTCGGATTCCATGATCTGACCGATGTTCATACGAGAAGGAACGCCCAAGGGGTTCAAGCAAACGTCAAGCGGAGTTCCGTCCTCCAAGTAGGGCATGTCTTCTTCCGGCAAGATGCGCGAAACAACACCCTTGTTTCCGTGGCGTCCGGCCATCTTGTCGCCTTCGCGAAGCTTGCGCTTGTTGGCGATCATTACTTTTACAACCTGGTCAACGCCCGGGTTCAAGTCGTCGCCTTCGCTTCTCTTAAGGCGCTGAATGTCGATTACAACGCCTTCAACTCCGTGCGGAACACGCAAAGAGGTGTCGCGAACTTCCTTGGCCTTTTCGCCAAAGATTGAGTTGAGCAATTTAAATTCAGGAGTCGTCTCGGCTTCGCTCTTGGGAGTTACTTTTCCTACCAAGATGTCGCCGCTCTTGACCTTGGCGCCGATGCGGATGATTCCTTCCGCGTCAAGATTGTCAAGATTCTTTTCGGCTGTGTTGGGAACGTCGCGCGTGATCTTTTCAGGACCAAGCTTTGTCTCGCGAATTTCCGTTGAGAATTCCTTGATGTGGATGGAAGTGTACATGTCTTCCTTAACGACGCGCTTGCTGATAAGAACGGCGTCCTCGTAGTTGTATCCGTTCCACGGAACGAAGCCTACAAGAATGTTGCGGCCAAGGGCCAACTCGCCGTTGAACGTGGCGGGTCCGTCGGCAAGGACTGAGCCTTCCACAACCTTTTCGCCGACTTCGACAGTCGGGCGCTGGTGGTTGCAAGTGTCGTTGTTGGTGCGCTGGTACTTAAGCAAAACGTACTCGTCAACCTCGCCGCGCTTTCCGCCTTCGGGCTTGACTGTGACGCATTCGCTTGTAACTTTGACGACTTCGCCGGCGCGCTTGGCCTTAACCAAAACGCCAGAGTCGTAGGCGCACTTTTGCTCCATTCCGGTTCCAACGTGCGGAGGCTCGGGGAACAAAAGCGGAACGGCCTGGCGCTGCATGTTGCAGCCCATCAAGGCGCGGTTGGCGTCGTCGTGCTCCAAGAACGGAATCAAGGCGGCGGAAACAGAAATTACCTGGCGCGGAGAAACGTCCATGTACTGAACGTCTTTGGGAGCGCGAGTCGTATAGTCGCCGCGGTGGCGGCAAGAAATCATGTCTGTGGCAAAAGAACCGTCGCTCTTCATGCCTTCGCTTACCTGTCCGATGTAGTACTTGTCTTCGTCCATCGCCGAAAGGTATTCGATTTTCTTCGTCGCCTTTCCGTTTTCGATCTTGCGGTAAGGAGCTTCAAGGAAGCCGTAGTCGTTTACGCGAGTGTAAATGGCCAACGAAACGATCAAGCCGATGTTCGGTCCTTCAGGAGTTTCGATCGGGCACATGCGTCCGTAGTGCGAGTAGTGAACGTCGCGGACTTCAAAACCGGCGCGGTCGCGCGAAAGGCCGCCGGGTCCCAAAGCGTTCAAGCGGCGCTTGTGGGTAAGCTCGGCGAGCGGGTTGATCTGGTCCATGAACTGAGAGAGCTGTGACGAGCCAAAGAATTCTTTAATGGCCGCGATGATCGGCTTTGAAGAAATCAAGTCAGACGGCTTGAGGGTTTCGTTCTCCTTGCTGCTCATGCGCTCTTTGGCGATGCGCTCCATTCTTGCAAAGGCTGTCTTGATGTTGTTTGTCATCAATTCGCCGACGGAACGGATGCGGCGGGCGCCCAAGTGGTCGATGTCGTCCTTAGACTCTTCGCCGATGTAAACTTTGATGAGGAACTTCATCGTGTTCGTAATGTCGTCCTTTACCAAAGTCTGCTCTTCCAACGGAGGATTGTAGTCGAATTTTTTGTTAAGCTTGTAGCGTCCGACGCGGCCCAAATCGTAGCGGCGCGAGCTGAAGAACATAGAAGTCAAGTCTTTTTCGGCGTTTTCGACAGTGATCGGTTCGCCGGGCATAAGAACGCTGTAAACGGCGCTCAAGGCGTCTTCCTTTGTGGGCTCGTCAACGTCCGTTCCTTCTTTTACGAACTTGATTTCCTCGCGCTCAAAGCAGTTGATGATGATGTCGCTGTCAAGAGAAAGATTCTTTTCTTCCTTGTCGTCGGGGTTCTTGCGCGTGTCAAACTTGATGACTTCGATTTCCTTAATGCCGTTGGCGATCAAGTCGTCGATGTCGTGCGGATGCAAGCGAGTGGCGGCCTTGAAAAGCTTTTTCTCTTCGCCGGACTCAGAGTCCTTAACGTAAATCGCTTTTGAAAGAACTTTGCCGACAATCGCCTCGCGAGCGCTGTTGCTGTTCTTTACGTTGACTTTTTCTGTCTGGTAGAAAACCTTGATGATTTCTTCGCGGCTTTCAAAACCAAGGGCGCGCAAGAAGATTGTTCCCAAGATTTTTTTCTTGCGGTCAATCTTTGCAAAAATCAATTCTTTCTTTTGATCAATTTCAAACTCAAGCCAAGAGCCGCGGTAAGGAATGATGCGGCTTCCCCACACGCCCTTGTCGTAGTTAAAGATAACGTTGGGCGAGCGGTGGATCTGCGATACTACAACGCGCTCGGCTCCGTTGATGACGAACGTTCCGCGGTCTGTCATAAGCGGAATGTCGCCCATATATATTTCTCTTTGAAGAATGGCGCCAGTGTCCTTAAACGTAAGGTTGATGACGGCCTTTAAGGGAACGGCGTAAGTGAGTCCCTTTTGCTTGCATTCCAATTCAGAAAATTTGATTCCCTCAAAATCAAGCCTGTACTTTTCATAGTCCAAGGTCATGTCGCCGTTGGGGCTTTCGATAGGGAATGTCGTGGAAAAAGCTTCCTGCAAACCTTGGTTAAGAAGGGGCTTGCCATCTTCCAAATTTTTGCGCTGAAGGAAGTATTCATACGACGCTGTTTGAATCTCGATAAGATTTGGGACATCCATTGAAGACTTGATGTCCTTTCCATAATATTGACGGTTGATTGTCCGGCTTTTTGCGAACATTAAGGTCCCCCGTTGTTTTTTTGTAGAAGGTCAGAATCTTTTGCTACAAACAGAAACTCTGTTCAGCACAAAAAATCCCGCCTGGATAAAACTTGTTTAAAAGAACGAAAACGCTTCCGCAAAAAGCGGACGCGTTTTTGAAAAAGTTTGCGGGAATATGGAAGGCGACTCGCGCCTTTCATATTCCCGATAGCAAGAAAAATCGCGAAAGCGATTATTTCTTGCTGGCCTTTCCGCCGGCGGCTGTGATGTCGGCAATCCACTTGTCGGCATCGGCCTTGCTCAAGCCCTCTTTGAGGACCTTCGGGGCGCCTTCAACCAAAGCCTTGGCTTCGCCAAGGCCGAGGTTTGTAAGAGCCTTAACGGCCTTGATAACGCCAATCTTCTTGGCGGCGTCGAATGAATCCAAGCTAACAGCGAATTCTGTCTGCTCGTCTTCGGCGGCTCCACCAGCGGCTCCGCCAGCGGCGGGACCAGCGGCAACGGCTACAGCGGCTGTTACGCCGAACTTTTCTTCCATAGCCTTTACGAGTTCTGAGGCTTCCAGAACGCTCATTGACGCGATCGCGTCCAAAATCTGATCATTTGTCAAAGCTGCCATATTGTCTTCTCCATATAGTTAATGTTCGCTGCGGAAATCCGCCGCGGCCAAGGCTGTTTCCAAGAAACGCCTTGAACTTTTACCGCAGACAGTCGACAGCTGATGAAGCCTGACTGCGGTTTAATTGCATTTAAGCCTGCGGGGCGGCGTCAGCGGCAGGAGCTGCTGGAGCCTCGGCGGCAGGAGCCGGAGCTTCCGCTGCGGGAGCGGCGGCTTCGGCGGCAGGAGCGGGCGCGGCCGCGGGGGCGTCGCCTTCCTTAGATTTTTTGTCAACATAAGCCTGCAACGTGGCGGCGAGCTTTTGGGCCGGGCCGTTGATGGCAGACATAAGCATAGCGATAAGCTGCTTTTTGCCGGGAACCTTTGAGTAGGCCTCGATCTTGGCAACATCGTAAACTTCTTTGTTGACCAAAGCGCCCTTTACTTTAAGCGCGGGGGCTTCTTTAGCGAAGTCGAACAAAACTTTGGCTGTTTCGTTTGAGTCCTCTTTGGCCATGGCGATAGCCGTGGGTCCCTTGAGGTATTCGGCAACGTCCTTAATGTCCATGCCTTCAAACGCGATGCGGGCAAAGTTGTTCTTGATAACTTTAATCGCTGAATTCTTTTCGCGAAGCTTTCCGCGCAAGGCTGTGATTTGCTCTACAGTCAAGCCGCGGTAATCCGCGAAAATGAAGTCGTTGTATTCGCCGAGAGTTTTCTTGGCGGCTTCGATAGCGGCTGTTTTAGCCGGCTGAATTGTCTTTGAACGAACTGCCATTTTTTACTCCTCGTCCTTGTGGTTGATCCAAACGCCAGGGCCCATAGAAGAGCTGATAGAGATTGAGCGGATATAGTCCGCGGAAGCGTCAGACGGCTTTTTGCGCTCGATCTCGGCGATCAAGGCGTCAACGTTCTGGGCAATCTTGTCAGCGTCCATAGAAACTTTGCCAACGGCAATGTGAACAATGCCTGTTTTGTCGGCGCGGTATTCCGTGCGACCCTTCTTAAGCTCGCCGATGGCGGCTGTGATGTCGTTTGTTACAGTTCCTGTCTTGGGGTTGGGCATCAAGCCTTTGCGGCCCAAAACCATACCCAAGCGTCCAACGTCTTTCATCATGTCGGGAGTGGCGACGGCGATGTCGAACTCAAGCCAGCCGCCCTTTACCTTTTCGATGTATTCAGTTGAACCGGCAAAAGCGGCTCCAGCGTCCAAGGCTTCCTGAACGCGGTCTTCCTTACAGAATACCAAAACCTTCTTTTCGCCTCTAAATTGGTTGGGGAACACCAAAGTGTCGCGAACTGTGGCGTTCTTGCCCAACTTAATGTTGATGTGGGCTTCCACTGTTTCGTCGAACTTGGCGAACTTCATGTCCTGAACCATTTTAACGGCTGTCGGAACGTCGTATTTTTTTGTAAGATCGTATTTGGCCGCGGCCGCGCGGTAATTCTTTCCGTGTTTCATTTAGGCCTCCACCTCGACGCCCATGCTGCGAGCTGTTCCGGCTACGATTTTCTTCGCGGCCTCAAGGTCGTTCGCGTTGATGTCGGGCATCTTTGTCTTTGCGATTTCTTCAAGCTGCGCCTTGGTAAGCTTTCCTACCTTGTCGCGGAGCGGATTCGCAGAACCCTTTTCCAACTTGAGGGCCTTCTTGATAAGAACGGCGGCTGGAGGGGTCTTAAGGATGAATGTGTAAGACTTGTCTTTGTAAACAGTAAGAACGACCGGGATGATAAGTCCCTTTTCCATTTTCTTGGTTCTGTCGTTGAATTCCTGTACAAATTTCGGAGCGCTTACACCATGAGGTCCCAAGGCGGGGCCAATCGGCGGGGCCGGTGTCGCAGCGCCAGCAGGGCACTGAAGTTTGATGACAGCGGTTACTTCTTTCTTTGCCATTTTGTGTATCTCCTAAATTGGTATTAGCGGAACGTAGAAGTCCAACGGACGAGCGTTCCTCCCAAAAATGGTCGTAACAAAGGAAGCCGGAAATAGCGGCCGAACTTCCTTATATAGCTTTTTCCACTTGGGTCATGCTGAGCTCGACCGGAGTGGCACGGCCAAAGATCTGGACATTGACCGTAAGCTTTTCTTTTTCGTCGTCAAGGGCGTCAACTGTTCCGCTAAAGTCTTTGAACGGACCTTCGGTAATTTTGACCGTGTCGCCGATGGCGTAGGTTTGCTTGATGCGCGTGGGCTTTTCGCCCTTGATCTCGCCGGATCGCATCAAAATATTTTTAGCTTCGTCAACAGAAATGGGGCGCGGACGCTCGTTGGGAGCCGTTCCGACAAAGCCGGAAACGCCCTGAATATGACGAATTTTATTGCAAGTTTCTTTCCAACCCAAATCGGGCAAATCGAGCTCGGCCATAATGTAGCCGGGAAGAATCTTATTTTTGCGGGACTTTTTCTTGCCGTCCTTAATCTCAATAAGCTCTTCTTCGGGAACTTTGACGCTCTTTACAATGTCTGAACTAAGTTCGCCGGCGTCCAACTTTTGCTGGATTACGCGGCTCACTTTGCCTTCATAACCTGTATAGGTTTGAACAATGTACCACTCGTTTGCCATTTTTGTTCCTTATTTCATCAAGAGACGGAAAAGCGCCGTAAATCCTAAATCAAGCGCTCCAAGAACAATAGAAACGATAATAGTGGAAACAACAACCACCTTTACGCTTGACCAGACCTGTTCTTTTGTCGGCCAAACTACAAGCTTGAGTTCGTGGGCGCAATCTTTAAAGAAATTAACAACTTTTGCCATATAATCCTCAATAAAATCCAAAAAATTTCAGGGCGGGCAGGACTTGAACCCGCGACAGCCGGTTTTGGAGACCGGTGCTCTACCAACTGAACTACCGCCCTAAATATATCAAAACGCAAAAGCCTAAACTTCCGCGCCTTAATAGCTTTTTAACAAGATTTACTTAATCTTTGTTTCTTTGTGCAATGTGTGCTTGCGCTCAAAGGGACAATACTTTTTGAGCTCGAGCTTGCCCTGGATGTTCTTGCGGTTCTTTGAAGTTGTGTAATTCTTGCGCTTGCACTCCGAGCACTGCAAAGCGATGAGTTCTACCGCTCCCTTTTTCTTGCTTCCCATATATATCTCCTATACAAAAGTCTGTGACAGCCCCCGTGCGGGATCGAACCGCAGACCTCAGCCTTACCATGGCTGCGCTCTACCGGCTGAGCTACAAGGGCAGTTATCGCAATGATAGTTCATTGAGTGTATAAAAATTTCAAAAATGTGTCAAGGGAATTCCTGGGATTTTTTTACGAATTTTCTTCTTTCCCAAAGAAGAGCAAGCCCGCCGTCGGCTCGGCCCAAGAGTAGTCCACCATATATTCGCCGTTAAAGTTTTTGGATTTTTTGGCGTCGCCGCTAAGCATCCGGTAATAATCGCAGTCAAGCGCGTCGTAGCGCAGGGCCACTTTCCTGTGGTCGCGGATCAAAGCGTCTTGCATCCCTATTTTGGCCAAGGTTTTTTTTATGTCGTAAATCAAGTTGCGGACGCGCTGCTTGGCCGCGCCCATGTCGCTTTTTCCTTCCCACAAGGCGGCGGCGATTTCTTCGGCGGAGCAGGCCGAACACATTCTGTCAACAAGAAAGGCAAAAAGCTCTTTGCTTTGCTTTCGCAAAAATGGCAAGGGCTTTCCGTCCCAGTAGGCCTCAAAGTAGCCAAAGCAGCGGACTGTGATTTTTGGGCCGTTCCACAATCCATCGTTTTTTAGGGGGCGGTCTTTGGCGGAATTTGCGGCCGCGCTCTGAACGGCGTTAAAAGCGTCCGCCGCTTTTTGGGCGCTGTCAAAAGCCAGGACGCGCGCGCCGGGATAGGCCTTTTTCAAGGCCTTGCTTCCAGCGTCCATAGAGGAAACCTCGCCGTCAACGCAAAACACCAACATTTTTAGCTCTCCTTTCCCTCTTTATGGCGCAAAAGGCCGATAATGTCAAGTTACGATTATGAACGGATTGCAAGTTAAAATTATAACGTACACGGCGCCCTTTGGCGCAGGAGGAAGTTATGACAAAAGAGAAATTGGAAGAGCTTTCAGGCCTTATCAAAAACGAAGGCTTTATGAAGGAGCTTGCGTCCGTCGCGGACGAGCAAGGCGTGATTCCAGTCGCAAAAAAATATGGCGTCGGCCTTAGCCAAGACGAAGTCAAAGACCTGTTCACCATAACGCCAGACACAAGAAAATGGGCCGCCGAAGTCAAAGTTTGCGCCGACAAATTGCAGGTGATTTTAAAAGACTCAAAGAAGGCCGAAGAGTTCACGCAAATAAATTCGGAAGAAAGCTTCAAGCGCTTTTGCGCGTCCAACGACATTTCCGCGGGCGAAAAATTTTTGCCAATTCTTTACGCCGTCTCTTACAAAAACGCTGACAAAATGCAGCTGTCGGAAGAAGAGCTTGACGCTGTTGTCGGCGGCGTGAGCGTTTGGGGAATATTTAAATTCGCCATCGGCCTTGTTCCTTTTGTAGGAACGCTGGCGCAAACGATTTGCGACTTGGCCGACGGAAGCCTTAGAGGGACTGGAAACATCGCGGCGCGATTCGCGCTTTCGGCAGTGTCGGCGATGTTCGGCGCGGTCGGCTCGTTGGCGGAATCCGGCCTTATGGACATCGCGAGCACCCTTATGTCAAAGGGACTTTCCTCTATAGGCGGCCAAGCCTTCACCTGGACCACAACAACGGGGCTTTCATCAGGCACGGGCTTTGCGGTTGACAAAAACATCGGCTTGTAAGAGCGCCGTAAAAAAAATTTGGGCTGTCCAAAATGTTGGACAGCCTTTTTTTTGTACTTTCCGCGCCTCAATGCGCCACAATTAAGAACGGAATTGCAATCAAGTTTTTTGAACTGTCCACGGTCGTTGCGGAGCGCTTTTTTTCCGATGTCGTCATGCCAGGCAACTCCACAGTCCAGGATTTTCTAAGCGGACGCGTGTATAAGTCAGTATCGTTAGGAGGGTTTGCGTTTGAAGTCCAAACAATCCTTCCGGAAGCGTTAAAATTATAGAAAAGCGCGGTTAAATTCGACCAATCGGCGCCAGCGAAAAAAATATCGTAAAAAACGCCCAACTCGCCAACAGAAGGCAAATGCCAGCCATCGGCGAATTTTGTATTTGGGCAATAAGCGTCTCCATACGACTCGCAAGATGAAAACGCGTTCGCGCCTTGCATTATGTTTTTGTCATTTGAACAGACGCTTTTTAAAAGCGAAGCGTTTTTGTCGCCGTCAAAATAATTTGAAAGTTCAATTGAACATTTTAGAAGCGAGTCATTTTCGCTTATCCACGGAACGCCGTCATACAAGGCGTTGTTCCTTTTAAAGACCGCGGCGATTAATTTTTTGTCGCCGGAATAAATAGAATCGTTGCCCTTTATGTTGTTAGTGTAAAAATTGTCATTGCCCTCTTCCGGAGCGGAGGAGGCGATTTGGCTGGGCTTGTAGTTTGGGCAGACAAGAACGCCAAAGGCATGCAGGATGACTTTGCTCTTTCTGTCGTTGTCCGATTCGCAAAATTCTTTGTATGAAATTACTGTGCCGTCGTCCAAAAGAATGTCGCCCTTTGTGTCGGCGACAACTTTTGTTCCTATCGCCTCTTCCTTGGCAAGAAGACGCGGATAAAATTTTTTGTCGTCCGCTCCGTAGGTTCCGCCCATATTTTTTCCATCCGCGTCTTCCCAGCCCACGACAAAAAAACCTTCCAAAGTCGCATAGTCTGGCGACGCCACTTTGCTTTCATACAAACCAACAGTTCTAAACTCCAGCTTGCCTTTTTCCTTTGCGGAATAAAATTCGTAGGTAACTTGCTTGCGCTTGTAATAAAGGTTGAGGACGTTTTGCGTTTGGCTTGCAGTGTAAAGGGTAAAGCCAACGTAGCTTCTGAGGCTTTCAAGCTGCGAAAGCGGCGTTCCTTTTTGGATGCTGGCGTTCTCAACGTCGGCAGTCGTGTCGCGCAAGTAGGTGGAAAGCTCCGGGTCGGCGTCTTTGTTTTGCTTGTAAAAATAAACCTTGTTTGCGAATTGCGTCGTCACGTAATATTTGTTTGTGTCCGTTGACGAGTCTTTTTCTTTTGTTTGGTAATCCACGCCGGAAGAGCAAGAAACCAAAGCCGCCAAAAGAGAAAGCGCAATAAATGTAAAAATAGTTCGTCGCATCTACGCTCCCCCTAGTTAAACGCCCGCATTGGAATGACTGAATAATCCACGTTGTCGTTGCCCGACGCGTCTTTTTTGTCAAAAGACACGTTTCCATTCGCGTCCACCAAATAGGCCTTGTTGTACATGACATAGTGGTAGACCCAGCCTCCTTTATTGGAGGGGTTGCCGGTTCTAAGCGGCGATATATCCCTTCTGTAATAAACAAAGTGATCTTCGCCAAGAAGTTTCGCAACCGCATACAGCATAACGGTTTTTGTGTTTCCGTCGCAGGGGTCAAAAACGTTAATGCGTTCCTTGGGCTGGCCGGAAGGCTGGTCTTTAAAGCCCCAAAAGCCTACGATAGCGTCGTGGGTAGGAGGCGAGTCTGTGAATTTAAAAGTGTGGCCGGGGTTGGCTGTTTGCAATTTAGTGACGCCTTCAGGAAGTTCATTCGCCGCCTTGTCAGGCCGGCTGTAGCATCTAGCCTCCACGCAAGTGATTTCGCTGTTATACTCCAGGCTTCCATCGCTTGAGCTGGTCCAAAAAATATGTTCGGGCCTGATTCGACCCAAATAGCCGGACGGCGAACCGGCGACCATAAATTTTTTTATTACAAGGCGGTTGTATTTTTCAAAAATCTCGTTGTCCTTAAATAGAACCTTCAGCTCGCCGGTCGAAGGCAAATACCAATTGTCGCGGCAATATTCGTCCGCCTTCTGGCTTGTTCCATACCGTATGGCGAAGTCAAAGGCCGGCGCGATGTCCGCAGTCGCCAGCATCTTGAACTGCGGAGTGGACGCGTAATTTTGCAGGCCATAATATGGGCTTAAAGACAAGGCGCCAGTTACAATGCCGTTTTCGTTCAAGCTTTCGTCCCATTCGTAGCCAACGTACATCATGTTGTAAATAAAATGCCTGTTCTTCTGTTTAAAGAAATATCCTTCAAAAATATAGCCGTCCGGCTCGGAGGCCGCAATGTCTTCGTATGTCATTTGATACATCCAAGGAACGCACCATTGCATCCCGCTTTTAGCCATAAGTCCGGCGGCGATTTTGTACTGGTATTGGCCGCCCTTTTCGTTGGAGCCGGTCGTTGGATTGTAGCTTATGGTAAAGAGCATGGCGACCGCGGCCTTCCACTGGTCGCCGGTAAGATCGCTATAATTTGTTGGATATGGGGAAGCGGATCCGTCGGTGAAGATTACGTCGCCGACAGTGTCCGGCGCTTCTTTTGAGCCAATCAATTTTGTTGCTGAAGACTCTTCCCATTGGGCAAAAAACTTTAAATCGTCAGAGCCGAATGACGGAAGCGGTTCGGCGCCGTCTTTTGTTTTCCAGCCTTTAAAACGATACCCCGCTTTTTTGGGAGAAGCGACGCTTGGAAGAAGCGTGCCTTTGCGGCCGGATATTTTAGCCCAAGCTTGGTCGGTTTTGTCGTTGAGGTAATAAGAATATGTCGTTCCAAATTTTTTTTCGGAGGAGTCGCCGGAGCCGCTCGAATCGTCTGAACTGGAAGGCGCGGAGCTATGGTCAAAAGTTCCGTCGCTGCACGTGGCGAAAAAGAGGCATGAGAAAATCAAACTTAAAAGAAAGACGAATCTATATTTTTTCATTTGAACTCCCTGAAGGGAAGAATTTGACATTTATTATTAACGCTCAGCCAGTAGGCGGCTCTAAAGTCATTGCCATTTGCCAGCTCGCTAAAGGCCGTGTATATATTGCCAGGATTGACAAAGGCGGCGTATACAGCGCTGTCGTCATTATTAAATTTGGACGCCGTCACCCAAAAAAGGTCGTTCTTGCTGGAATCATCGGGATCAATATACGGGCGGGCTATTCCAAGCGCGTCGCAAGCGGCGTTGAGCGTTGCTTTGTATTTGTAATTGGCGGCAAGCAAAAGAGCCATTTCCTGCCAGTTTGGAAGATACCAATCTTTCAACAGACTGTCGGCGACAGTTATGCCGCCGTCTTTAAGCGTGTCGCCGTACTTGACCGCTCTGTAAACGGCGGTCCAATCGCGGCTAAAGTTCGTGTCGTCAAAAGGACCGTACAAATTTTTTAGGTCGCATAAATCATAAAAGCCGTGATAGGATGGACATATATACACAACATTGTAGGGGTTTGGCCTATTGTTGTCCCGCCAGATTTTCTTAAACTGGCTCTTATAAGTTTCTTGGCCGCTCCGGGGAGCGTTGTTCAGCGCTTGTATTCCAACGCCGATGATTTTGTCGCCGCCGCTTGCGGAGCCTGTCTTGGCGTTGTAGCGGTCAAAGACAATGGCGGCGATGGCGTTCTTTTTGTATTCTTCAATAAGCGAGCCGCCAGCTTGCCACGCGCGGTTTACTTCCGCAAGGCTCGCCGCCGTTCCGTCGCAAAAAACTATGTCGCCTGTCGCGGTAGGCTTGGCCTTTGTTCCGATTCCAGTTCCGTTTGAAAAAAAGGCGTCGTTTTTTGACATGAATTTTTCGGGCAAAGCCGCGCCCTTGCTGTCCTTCCATTTTGTGACAATTCTTCCGTCAATTGTGACGTCCGGCAGCTCGCAGGTAAAGCCATAGGTTCCCGAAACTTTGGCCAGCAATTCAAGCTTTGCCTGATTATCTTTATAGAAAGAATATTCCACAGTGTTTCGCGTATAATATAGAAAGACCGTATTGTCCTTTTGAACCGCATAACTGTATGTAAAGCCCAAAAAGTCTTTTGCCAGCTTTTTAAATTCCGTTTTAACAGGAACCGGATTCGCGCTTTTGTCCTCGGTGTGAACCAAGTCAAAGCCTTCGCCCTTTGCGGTGACGTATTCCTTTCCGTCGTCGTCCGTCATCACCTTTTGCTGGTAGTGCTTGATGTACGAAGTTTCTTTTAGCGTGTACGTCACGTCGCTGTCATCGATTGGCGGGTTCACTTCCACATAGCGGGTTTCCGACGAATTTGAGCACGAGGCGGCAAGGGCGCACAAGGCAAAAAGCGCCGCCGCAAAAAGAGGAAAAAAGCTTGTCTTGCAAAAACGTCTTGAGTCCATCAAAGTCCGACAATTTTAGCGCGCAAAGCGTTCACATTCGTAACAAAAGAGAGTCGGCCGCGGCCCGATTTTGTTACGATTATGAACGCTATTTATAGTAAAATATATTACTATGACACGTTCCATCTTTAGAAAAGCGGCGTTGGACAAAATAGCGTCTTTGGACCAGCTTGACCAAACCATGACAGTCGTAAAACCGGCGAATGTAGCCGCGTTGATTTCGGCGGGCCTTCTTATCCTAGTGGGCCTTGTTTGGGGAATTTTCGGCTCCGTTCCCGACGTCGTTATGGGGAACGGCGTAATAATGAACTATGACAGCGTCACCAGCGTAAAGTGCTCCAATTCGGGCGTGGTAAAGAACGTGTTCGTCCGCCACGGAGACTATGTAAAAAGCGGCCAAATCATCGCCCGCATAGAGCGCCAAGACATTCTTGACCAAATAAGAATGTCCGAAAAAAAAACTTGACGGCCTTTTCCAAGTAAGGAATTTGATTGATTCCGCCAGCAAAAACGGCGTTCCGCGAAGCCTGACCCTAAGAAACCTTTACGACCAGGGCCTCATCACGGACGCGGAATACATAAACTCGCGCCAAAGCTCGATTGACGTGGAGCGCCAAATCGCCGAAGAAAAGCAAAAAATCCTCGTCTTGAACGAAAACTACCAAACCGCGACGCAGGTAACGGCCAGCGCAAGCGGCCGCGTCATGGAAATCCCTGTCCGCCGCGGAGACTTTTTGCAGCAAGGAAGCCCCATCGCCGTAATCGAGTCTGACAACCAAGAAAAGGCTTACGGCGCTTTGGTTTACTTTGCCGCCGCCGACGGAAAGAAAATCAAGACCGGAATGAAAATCGGAATCATGCCCTCCACCGTAAAGCAAGAAGAGTACGGCTTTATCCAAGGCTTGATAACGGACATTTCGGAATTTCCCGTTACCGACAACTATCTTGTCTCCAGCCTGCAGAACACGACGCTGGCTCAAAGCTTCCGCCAAATCGGAAACCCGATAGAAGTAAAGGTGAGCGTAATACCGGATCCGACGACTTATTCCGGCTACAAGTGGTCTTCGTCAAAAGGGCCGCGGCAAAAAATTCCTTCAGGCTGCGTTTGCTCGGCAAAAGTCACGGCCGCCTCTCGCCGTCCTATTTCGCTAATAATTCCTACTATAAGAAAAACAATTTTTGGCGTCGGCGACGAGCCGTCCAAGGAAAAACAAGGACGCTGACGATGGTGGACAAAATCAAAACGCCTACAGTCCTCCAAATGGAAGCCCTCGAATGCGGGGCTGCCTGCCTTGCGATGATTTTGGGCTATTACAAAAAATATGTCTCTCTAGAAATTTTGCGCTCCGACTGCGGCGTTTCGCGCGACGGAACAAAAGCGTCCAACTTGATCAAGGCGGCAAAAAAATACGGCCTTGAGGCCAAAGGTTTTAAGATGGAAATCAACAGATTGCGGGAGCTTGATGCGCCCGCGATACTGTTTTGGAATTTTAACCACTTTGTGGTCTTTGAGCGCTTTAAGAAAAACAAGGTTGTGATAAACGATCCGGCCAACGGAAGGCGCGTCGTTGACGAAAGCGAATTTGACGAATCATTTACAGGCGTCGTCATCACTTTTGAAAAGTCCGACAGCTTTGTAGAAAGCGGAAGCAAGCCGAGCGTTTGGGGCAGGCTCAAAAAGCGCCTGGCCGGACTTGGCTCAATCTTCACCTTCTTGGGATTTTTGAGCGCCTTGTTCTTGATTCCGGGCTTTGTATACCCAACCTTCTCGCGTTTTTTTGTAGACGAAATATTGGTAAAAAATTCAACGACGCTTTTAAAGCCGCTCATCGCGCTTATGGTCGCATTTTGCGCCGTCAGCGTCGTTTTGCAAACGATACAAAGCTTTGTGTTGGTTCGCTTCCAAGCGCGGCTAAGCTTGACATCGGCCTCAAAGTTCATCGACCGCATTTTAAAGATGCCCCAGCAATTTTTTGCGCAGCGCCTTCACGGAGAGCTGTGCAGCAGAATCGCTTCTTGCGACTCAATCTCGGCGCTAGTCTCCGGCCGCCTTGTCGGCGTTGTCATCAACATGATAAGCTCCGTATTCTTTCTTGTCCTTATGTTCTTGTACGACGTTCCGCTTGCGGCCGTGTCCGTTGTCCTTACGCTTGTGACAGCGGCGGTCTTTAAGTTGACGTCGGAGCGAATAAAGAACAAGTCCCTTAAGATTCAGCTTGAAGCGGGAAAGCTTATGGGAACGACGATGTCCGGCATAGAAATGATTGAGTCGGTCAAAGCGTCCGGCGCGGAGAACGACTTTTTCATGCAGTGGTCGGGCCAGCAGGCAAAAGTTCTTTTGGAAAACCAAAGGCTCGTCAAGACCAACATGGCAAACTCAATCGCGCCGCAAGTCGTTTCTTCAGTTCAAAACATTCTTGTCCTTACCGTAGGCGCCTTGCGCATTATGGACGGACACCTTACGCTCGGCATGCTGGCCGCCTTCCAAATTTTGCTTTCGCACTTTGCCGGCCCCATCAATTCGTTTTTGGGCTTGGGAGCGGAACTGCTTTCGGCCAGCGCGGACATGCAGCGCATTGACGACGTCATGGAATACCCGCTTCCAAAAATTTTCGCGGACGACGGCGACGGCGCAGAGATTCCAGAGAAGGCGGAAAAGCTGAACGGGCGCGTAAGCGTGAAGAACATTTCGTTCGGCTATTCGACACAGGGCGAGCCCTTTATCAAAGACTTTAGCCTGGAGCTTGAGCCCGGAAAGCGCGTGGCCCTTGTCGGAGCGACCGCTTCCGGAAAGTCCACGATCGGAAAGCTTTTGGGCGGCCTTTACGCGCCTTGGTCGGGAGAAATTCTTTTTGACGGAAAGCCGCTTAACCAAATCGACAGGGCCTCTTTCGCCGCGTCCGTTTCTATAGTCAACCAGTCAATCGCCTTTTTTGAAGGAAACGTAAAAGAAAACATAACGATGTGGGACCAGTCGATCTCTAACGACGACATCATGCGCGCCGCCAAAGACGCATGCATCCACGACACAATAACGGCGCGCCAGGGCGGCTACAATTCCAAAGTCGAAGAGGACGGAAAAAACTTTAGCGGCGGCCAAAGGCAGCGGCTTGAAATCGCGCGCGCCCTTGCGACAAACCCGCGCCTGATAATAATGGACGAAGCGACCAGCGCGCTTGACGCAATCACCGAGCAAGAGGTGAGCCAAAACATAAAGGAACGCGGAGCCGCCTGCGTTGTAATCGCGCATAGGCTTTCGACAATCCGAGACTGCGACGAAATAATCGTCTTGGACAAGGGCGCGGTTGTCCAGCGCGGCAGCCACGAACAATTGATGCAAGAGGGCGGCCTCTACAAAGACCTTGTGGCCACAATGTAAGGACTTGGAGCGAAAGATGGACGGCAATTTGGAACAAAGACAAAAACTCTCGGACCAGGCCTATCGCGCCGCGCTGGAAAACATCGCTTCCGTATTGGACAAAAACCGCGGCGAAAGCTTTGAAGACTTTGAGCGCTTTTCTTTGGCCGAGCGCGCCTTTAGCCTTGTGGCAAAAAAAACTTGCGGAATCACAATCAAGGGAGAGCCAAAAAAAGGCTTGAACGAATCCCCTGCCAACTCCGCGGCCGTCTTTCAAGCGCTTGCAAAAGACAACAACCTTCGAATACGCGAAGTTCTTTTGCGCGGCGCGTGGTTTGAAGAAGACAACGGCCACTTGATTTGCTTTTACAAAAAAAGCGGCGCGATAGGCGCGGACGAATTTAACGGAGAGGCTTCCCAAGGCGGCGACGTGATTCCCGCCGCGCTTATGCGAAACACTAAATGCGACGGCTACATTTTGATAAATCCGGAAGACGGCTCGACGATTAAGGTTGACAAAGAAAGCGCCGCGCGGATTCATCCCAAGGCCTTTATGCTCTACCGCTCGATGGGCGGAGAAAGCCTTACGCTTTCGGCGATTTGCAAATTTGTTTTTGCCAACATAAAGCGCGACATATTCAGATACATTCTTTTGGGAATTTTGTGCGCGCTCATCGGTCTTTTGACACCGCTCATCACAAAGCATTTCATCGACCACGTGATTCCCGATGCGGCCAAAAACCGGGCCGTGCAAATTTGCGCCTTGGTCTTCTTTTGCAGCCTTGCGTCGATGGCCGCTTCATTCGCCAAGTTCATCGCGGGAATAAGGATGGAGACGCGCGCCGACAGCGATTTGGAAGCGGCGGTAATGGACAGGCTTTTAAAGCTTCCTGTAGGCTTCTTTAAAAATTATTCTTCGGGCGACTTGGCCGCGCGCGCGATGACGATTCCGCAAATAAGGAACCAGATTTTTGACACAGTCATCGCTTGCTTTATGAATTTTATTTTTAGCCTTGTCTACTTGATCCAAGCCTTTCACTTTTGCCCCTACTTCGCAAAGAAAGGAATTTTCTTGTGCTTGATTCCAATCGCTCTTTCGACAATCGTTTGCTTTGTGACATACGGCTGGCAAAAAACGCTTGTGAACGCGCAAGGAAAAATTCAGGGAATGCTTTTGCAATTCCTGAACGGCGTCGACAAGATTTCGGCGTCAAACTCGCAAAAGCGCGTTTTCGCCAACTGGTCCAGGGAATACATCCGCCAAGTCAAGATCGCCTATTCAATCGGCTTGGTGGGAATCGTCATGGCGCTTGTAAGCGCGGTTTATCCGACAATCATAAGCATTGTCTTTTACTATTTGTACGGCCGCGGCCTCAAGCTGCAAATGATCCACGGCCTTACCACCGGCTCCTTTATGGCCTTCTTGACGGCCTTTGGCTCCTACCAAAACGCAATCATCGCCTTGGCCACGGCCTTGCTTGGAATAAGGAACATCGTTCCGCTTGCAAAAAGAATCAAGCCCATTTTGGACGCGGAGCCGGAAATCGTCGAGTCAAAGGCGCAAGTACAAAACCTTGACGGAAACATCGAAGTCAAGCATCTGAACTTCCGCTACTCGCCGGACGCGCCGCTTGTCCTTAAAGACGTTAGCCTAAGCGCCAAAAAGGGCGAGTTTGTCGCGATTGTAGGAACGTCGGGCTCCGGAAAGTCAACGCTTGTCCGCGCGCTTTTGGGCTTTGAAAAGCCTGAGTCAGGCGCGATTTTCTACGACGGAATGGACATCACGACAATCGACGTTGGCTCCTTGCGCCGCAAGATGGGAGTCGTCATTCAAAACGACACTGTCATGCAGGGAACGATTTTGCAGAACATTGTCGGAAGTTCCGGCCTTAAGGAAAAAGACGCTTGGGAGGCCGCAAAAAAAGTTTCGTTTGACAAGGACATAGAGGCGATGCCGATGGGAATGTCGACAATGATTCCGGCGGGAGGACTTTCGCTTTCGGGCGGCCAGTTGCAGCGCCTTATCATCGCGCGCGCGATTATCAAAAATCCAAGCGTCTTGATTTTTGACGAGGCGACAAGCTCTTTGGACAACATCACTCAAATGGAAGTCAAGAAAAGCTTGGACGCGCTTGACGTTACAAGAATCATTATCGCGCACCGCCTTAGCACAATAAAGAACGCGGACAAGATTTACGTCTTGGACCAAGGCCGAATTGTTGAATGCGGAAAATACGAAGAACTGATGGAAAAGAACGGTTGTTTTGCCCAGCTTGCAAGGCGGCAGGACGCGTAAACGAGGAGTGGACTATGATGAATAAAAGAAAATATTTGGCGCTTTTTGCAATTCTATTCGCCGCGCTGGCTCTTTGTTCCTGCAAAAACGACGACCCATTAAAGGCCCGCGCCTCAGCGATAAAAAGGCTGTACAAAAAAGGCGGCGCCAAAATCGCCGTGGCCAACAGTTTTGGCTTTAACAAAAGCTTGATGTTCCAAGGCGCCGAGCTGGCGATAGACCAAATCGAAAAGAACAACATTTGCCCGGTAAAGATTCAGCTTATCCAAAGCGACGACGGCGGAAACTCCACCGACGGAACTTTAAAGGCTTACGAATTGGCCAACGACAACGAAGTGTGCGCGGTAATCGGCCACGGCTATTCGGACATATCGCTCCCCTGCTCGCTGATTTACCAATACTACGGAATCTTGCACTTTAACTTTATCTCCACGCTCCACGCGATTACGGAACGCAACAACCCCTTTGTCTTTAGCAACATGCCAAGCGACACTGACTTTGGAAACGCCGCTGCGGAACTTTGCGAGCGCAACGAATACAAAAACGTTATCATTTACTATTTGGAGAACCGCTCAGGCACAAGCCTTTCAAACAGCTTTGAGCTAAACTGCAGCAAGCTTGGAATCAACATCGCCTCGCGTGAAAGCTACGACACAACCGCGTCGGAGCAAGAAATCGAGCGCGACTTAAAGCGCATAAAGAACAACTTTTCGTTTGACTCGATTTTCTTGGCAAGCCGCATGCCCGACATTAAAAACATAATAGAGCTTGCGCGCAAAAACGGAATCACTTGCCCGATTGTCGGCGCGGACCCCTTTGACGACCCGATTCTTGCGGCCGCGCTTGCAAAAGAGGAAGACGGAAAGATTTTCTGCGTGTCAAACTTTAACGAGAATTCACAAAGCGAGGCCTTTGTGGAATTCCGCGCCGCCTTTACAAGCAAATACGGAATCGAGCCAGACCAAGAAGCCGCGCAAGCGTACGACGCCCTTATGGTTTTGGCAAAGTCAATTGCGATCGCTAACAGCGCGCTTCCTCAAGACTTGGCAAAAGTTATGAAAAGCGGAACTTGGAAAGAGGCCGCCGGCCCTTACGATTTTATGGAAAACGGCGGAATCAAAAACCGCAGCTTGACGCAAAAAGTTTTTAAGAACGGAAAATTTGAAGAACTAAAAGCCAAAGGCATAGAGAACGCAGAGGAGACCGCAGAGGAAAGCAATGATTAAGCTAAAAAAGACAGCGGCCCTTTGCCTCGCTTTTTTTGCGATTGGCATTTGCGCCGCCCAGGAACAAGCTCAAGAGAAAACTCAAATGCAAGAGCAGGCCGCGGCGCCGGTTCAAGTTCAAGGGCAAACGCAAGAGCCGGAACAGACGCAAGTTCCTGAAGAAAAAAGACTCACACTTAACGACGCGATAATTCTTGCGGTTGAAAACAATTTTGACTTGTCAAAGCAAAGATACGCCGTTGCGGCCGCGCGGGGAAAATACCATCAGGCCACCGGCCTTTTGGACGTTCAGCTTGGAACGCAGGCGGAATATTCGATGCTTCAAAATCCCGTTGACCAAAGGGATCCGCGCTATGTCTACGCTTACGAATTTTTGACGCCAAAAACAAATTACGGCGTTTATTCGGACAACGCCTTACAGCATCAAACATCCGGCTCGATTTTCGCAAAAAAATTGTTCAGCTTTGGCCTTGAGGCGAAAATTTCCTACACCCTGCGCCGAGCGCGCGACCTTCCAAAGTACAGCTACGGCTCAAACTTTGACTCAAACAATTATTCCAAATACCAAGACGAAGACGGCCGCAATGTGGGCCAAATCGCCTTGGAGCTTTCGCTTCCGCTTTTTAAATCCTTCAACAATTCCATGGCGTCGATGAAAGTAAAAGCGGCCAAAGAAAACCTTGACGCGATGGAAAGCATGCTTTTGGATTCCATCTCGCAAACAATCATCAATGCCTCCAACGCCTTTTGGAACTATTACATGGCCCAAAGAAACGTGGAGCTTTTGGAAGACTTGCAAAAGAAGAGCGAACAGCGCACGGCAAACATGCAAGTTTTGATTCAAAGCGGCGCGCGCAGCAGGAACGACCTGCTTGCCATGCAAGTGAACGAGCTTGAAAACCGCAGGCGGCTGCAAGAAGCCAGAATGAATTTTGACCAGGCAAAAATCAAGTTAATGACATCAATTGGAGTCTCAGATTTTGACTCGGTGGGACTTCCGCAAAGCCCCTTTGAAACGATTGACTTTGCCCAAGTAACGCCGCCTGAACAAAAAGAGATAAACCAAGAGTTAATGGCATACCTTGAAGAAAACAGGCCGGACCTAAAGGCCTTGAAAAGAAAGATGGAATCTTGCTTTTTGAAAATGAAGATGGCAAAAGCCGACAGGCTTCCGGACGCAAATTTCAACCTTGGCCTTGGAACCACAGGAACGACTTATTCAAACAATGTCGGCGAATTTCTTTTATCTCCCTTTTGGAACGTCAAAGGCATTAACTTTAAGGGGTCCGCTTCTGTCAGCATAATGCTTGGAAACCACGGCAAAAAAGGCGCTTTTGAAGAAGTTGAGGCAGAATACAATTCCAGCGTCGCCGACTACAACAAAGCCAAAAACGCCCTTGCGCTTCAAGTGTTGAACGCCGGTAAAAAACTTGCGACATACAAGACGCAAGTTGACGACGCGGACAGAATCTTGAACTTGCAAAAGAACCTTTACGAAAACGAACAGCAAAGGTTTAGGGCCGGCTTGATTACTGTCAACAACCTTATCGACCAAGACCAAAAATATCTATTGGCGGTTTCGTCATATTGCCAAGTGTTCATAAATTACATGAACGCGATTTTGGAATATAAAAAATGCTCAGGCGAGCTGATATCGCTGGACACGACTTCCGCCTTTAATGGAGAGGCTCTTTACTAAAATGAAAGTCAATCTAAAAAAAACCAGTTTTCTTTTTCTTGCGTTGATTTTGGCCTTGAGCGCCGTTCTAATTGGTAGCGTAATTAAGGTTCCAATCCTTTTCCGAAATTTCGCAAAGAACACAATGCAGTCGCAAAAGATCGCGCAAGCCGCGGTAAGCCTGCAAGAAGCCTCAGACTATTTGACCAACGAATCCAGGCTTTTTGCCATTACGGGTGATTGGAGCCACCTTGAAAATTACTTTGCAGAAATAGACGAAACCAAAAGGCGCGAAAAGGCCCTGGAGGAAATCAAAGCCGCGGGCGCGATAGAAAAATCGGCGAACTATCTTGAGCAAGCGATGAACGAGTCAAAAAAACTTGAAGAGCTTGAATACAAGGCGATGAAACTTGTCGTAACGGCAAAGGGCTACGACAAAAACCCTTTGTATAACGTTCCAGCCGCGGTAAAAAACGTCCAGCTTTCTGACCAAGAAAAGGCAATGGACTTTAACACAAAAATGGCGACCGCCTGGCTTATTTTGTTTTCGGACCAATACTTTTCTATGAAAAACGCGATCTCCAACAACAGGGCCAACGCGGTTGAAGAAATTTTCAACCACGCCAGCTTGCTTAACAGGAGCAACGCCGAAAGCTTAAAGAGCACGCTTAGCAACACATTTGCCGAAATCATTTTGATCGTTGTTTTTTCCTTGGCCTTTTTTCTAATCATAATTTTCTTTGTGGTAAAATCGCTTTACGGCTTTATCGACAACATCAAAAACAAACAAAAGCTTAAATCCGCGCGAACAACCGAGTTGGAGCTTTTGAGATGGACTTACAACGAAATGTTCGACATAGCCAAGGAGAATGAAAACTTTTTGCGCCAACAAGCGGAGCACGACGAGTTGACCGGCCTTATAAACAGAACCGCGTTCAAGGCAATCTTAAAGGCGCTTAAAGAATCCAACGAAATCGTAGCCTTTATCATGCTTGACGTGGACAAGTTTAAGGAAATAAACGACCAGTACGGCCACACTGTCGGCGACAAAGTTCTAAAGACAGTGGCGCAGATTTTGGAATCAAGCTTTCGCTCAACGGATTACGCCGCGCGCATTGGCGGAGACGAATTTGCGGTCGTCCTTTCAAAGTGCGACAACAACTTGCAAAGAACAAAGCGCGTGATTTCTGCAAAAATGGAAACGCTTTTTAAGAAGCTGGAAGAAAAAAGCCAAAACGAAATTCCGCGCACAACCCTTAGCTGCGGAATCGCAATCAGCAAAAGCGGCTGGAACGAAAACCTCATCGAAAAAGCCGACGAAGCCCTTTACGAAATCAAGCGCGGCGGCCGAAACGGCTACAAGTTCGCGCGCTAAATCTCAACAATCAAGGCGCCGGTCTTGGCGTCGCGCGCGGGCCCGCTCTTGGGCTTGCCAGCAGTTTCAACTTCCACCAAATCGCCGGAGTAAACGCGGCGGCCGCCTGACGAAAGCGCCAGGACAAGGCCTTGCTCGGAGCAAGCGTAGTGGCCAATTCGCGGCTTTTGGCCGGGTTCTGCGGCGGGCACGCGGATTATGTCGGAGGCTATGCGCAAGAGGCCGCCGCATTTTGGGCTTGCGACCGATTCACGCGCGGCGCAAGTCCTAGTCTTGGAACCAGTCTCAGTCGCAATGCCAGAAGTTTTTTCCTGACCAAAACGCACGGCGCCAGCCTTGGGCTTGCCAGCAGTCTCCGCGCGCGCGAACACAAACGATATGACGGCGCGCTCTTTGGGGATGCCGGCTTTGGCGGAGAGAGCCAAAAGTTTTTTGGGAGCGTTGTCGGTGTCAAAGGCAAAGTTGCACCATTTGCCTGTGGCGCCGTTTTGGCCCGCGCGCCGGCCGTCCATCGGACAGTTTTGTTGGTGCGGACAAGGGGCGGCTGCAAGCAAACCGCGCCTGATAAAGGCGTCGCGCATAAGCGAAACAAAACGCGCCGCGCCGGGCGTTCCGGGCTCTGCCAAAAAAATCGCGGGGCCGCCTCTTTCGTTTTTAGTTTCCCGTTCGCTTTCCGCTCGTCTAACGTTCCGCTCTCCTTCCGTTCCAAAATCCAAATACTTAAAAAGAGACTGCGAATATTTTTTTGCCAAAAAGTCAGGCGGGTCTTTTTGGCTTTGAAGGATTTCGTTGAACATGTTGGCGCAAGTGACAAAGGCGGCCTTTTCTTTTACCGCGGTGCCGAGCGGCCCTTTTACGCGGACGATTTTCCAAGGCTCGCCGCCTGTTGCTGCCGCGACGGACAAAAAGATTTCTTCGCCCAAAGAAAGCGCTCCTTGCGAAATGTCCATCACATACCAGACAAGCTTTTTTGACCGCAAGTCGGGGCGGGCCAGCCAAAGCGCGCAAGGCAAAGTGAGTGGGCCGCTTCCAATATCAAGGCAAACGTCGCCGTCGCTCAAAAAGTTAAAGTCAAGGTTGGCAAAAAGGCGCGTAAGGCGCACAAGGTTCCACCACATAAAGTAGCGGACGTAAGAGGCCAAAAAAGTTTTTTCGTTCATGTAGCCCAAGCGGCGCGAACCGCGGTCGTCGGTCATTTGGTGGCTAAGCTCGCGGATTTGTTTTGGAAGCGCCACAAGCTGCTTGGAGTTGGCCGGCATCGCGCTTTGGGCGATTTGGTCAAAGTCTTGCAAAATTTTTTGCGCGTCTTTGGGAAGGTTCGCAACATCAAAAAGGCTTTGAATGATTTTAGCGCCAGAAGTTTTTTCCATGGTTCCGCCCTATCTAAATTTTCTTAGCGCAAAAAACGCTTCGGTCAATTCGCGGCGGGCGCTTCTAATTTGGCCAAGCAAGTCGGCGGACTTTTCAAAAGCCTCGGACTCGTTTATGATTTGGTCGCGCGCGCCTTCTATCGTGAATTTTTTTTGGTAAATCAAATGCTTCATTCGCAAAACGATTTCCATGTCCTTTTGGCTGTAGAGACGGCGGCCGCCAAAATCCTTTTTTGGCGCAAAGCCCGGAATCACTTCTTCCCAATAGCGCAAGACGTGCTGCTTTACGCCGGTGATTTCTTCCACTTGGCCAATCGTGTACATCAGCGCTCCCGGTCTTCCCACTTTTGGCGGCTGGCCTTTAGTTCCAGCTGGACGGGAATTTTGTCAAAGCCCAAGTCTTCGCGGATTCTGTTTTTTAGGAACGTGATGTAAGTCAGCGGAACGGTGTCAGGCCGCGTGGCGAAAATCACAAAGCTTACGGGATTGACGCTTGTTTGCGTCATGTAGCGGATTTTAAAGTGCATTGTCTTTGAAGCCGGCGGCGGATACTTGATGAGCCAATCCTTTAGCGCGGCGTTGAGCGCGGCGGTCTCCACCTTGCGGGTGACTTGGCCGTAAAGCTCAAGCGCGGTGTCCATCAATTT
>JBGUQT010000016.1:0-24591 GCA_045131275.1 Treponema sp. | reverse complement strand
GGTGTAGTATTCATCGCAATTTCCGCAAGGGCCCTTGTACTCTTTTATCATGTGCTCCGCCAAAAGCGAGTCTTTCTTTTTCCAAATGTCAGCCAAGTCGTCTTTAAGCGCGTTGCCGAGAATTTCTTTGTCAAAAAGGTCTCGACAAAGTGGAACGGAACCGCAAAGCAAAATGTCTATGTCGCGCCTTAAATGCCAGCAAGGCTCCCGCACCAAGGGCGACAAGTCCGCGGTCTTTAAATCAGGCAAGCGGCCGCAAAAATGGTCGTATTTTTGAACGATGATTTTTCCAGCCGACGGGGAAGCCTTGTCCGACCAAAAGCGGTAAAAGGCCTCCAGCTCGTCTTCGTTTTGGCGAACGCGTACAAACTGCGGATAAACTTCGGAAAAATCCGCGGACAAAGCTTTTATGGCGTCGGCGGCCTTTTGAAGGTCTCCCTGATGGAAGGATTCAAAAGTTTTTTGCGTGGCGGCGTCCAACAAAACGGCAAAATAAATTTTGCCTTGAGCGTTTCCGGCCGCGGCGCTTTTTAACCTGGCGTATTGCCCGCTTTGCAAAAAGCTTGGCAAATAGCCGCCGTCAATCTCCACAAAAGCCTCAAGGCCCGCGTCCAAAAGGCAAAGGACAAATTTATCAAAGTCCGGATGCAAGGCCGCCTCTCCAAAAAGCGAAAGCGAAACAACCGCCTTGTCCGAAAAGGCCTTGATTTTTTTTACGAGCGCCTCAAAGCTTTCATAGGGCATGCGTTCTTCTTTTGCCTGGTACGGAGAAAAAGTTTCTTTTGCAAAAACCCGTCCTTCAATCTGAACGTTGTAAAAAGCGGGAACGGACTTTAAGACTTGCAATTCGTCCAAGGCCGCTTGGCAAATGGCAAAAACGTTTTCTTCGCCGACTTTATTATTGTCCAATTCCAAAAGCGCCTGCTTTCCGCTAGCGGCCAACTTTTGGGCCAGGCTCTGCGCGGAAAGAGCCTTTAGCTTTGTGTCGCACATAAAGTCCAAGCGCAAAAGCCTGTAGTCCGCGCTCGCGATTTCCGTTTCAATTTCAAATGAATTGACGTCGCCCTTTATAACGTCAAAAAGGCTGTCTTTGGCAACCGGCTTTTGAGCTTGGGCGGACAAAGGCCCCTTGCAAAGCTCGGCCAAGATGGCCGCCGCCCCCGAGTCCAAAATCTCAGGGGCAAAGCCGCAAGGATACCCGTCGGCGAAAGTGTATTCGGCTTTAAATTCGATGTGGTCTTGAATTAATTTTTTTGCCAAGGGCAAGTCAAGGAAGGCAAATGAGCTGTGGGCAAAAACGACAAAGTCGGCGGCGGCCTTTTTTGCGGCTTGGACAATGTTTTCTATCAATTGGCCGCTTGTCCAACCTTTTCCCTCAAGAACCGCAATCTCTTTTTGCAAGCCGTCAACAGACAGAGCGTCGGCCCATTCCTTGGAACGGTCAAAAGCTGACTTTAATTGTCCTTGCGCTGAAGGGAAAATCTTTTGGCTTTGAAATTCGTTTTGGTCGGAAAACAAAAGAACCAAAAATTTCATAAATCCTCCCCTACCTTTGCCACCAAGGCTTTTTCTTTTTCTTTTCGGCTTCCTTTTTTGCCCTCTTGTCCTCGTATTGGGAACCGTCGGCGCTGTTCAACAGTTCGTCAATGTCCTTGCGGCTGGAAGAAAATTCCGAGCAGCCAACGCTTACCGAAAGCGTAAACGGCTCCAAACTTCCAGCGTTGATCCTTTCACATTCAGCAGCCATCGCGCGCTTGATTCTTGGAAAGTCCTTGAGCTTCATGTCGCAAGCCAAGACCGCGAACTCGTCGCCGCCAAGGCGCGCTGAAATGTCGGTTGACCTAAAGACGCTTTTTAGAATTTGCGCTTCGTATTTTATCGCGCGGTCGCCAAAATCATGGCCGTAAGTGTCGTTGATTTTTTTAAGGCCGTCCATGTCGCAAAAAATGACAAGGCCGGTCCGGCCCGCTTCAAGCGAGGCGGCGATCTGGCGGCGGGCGTACTCATAAAATCCACGGCGGTTCAAAAGGCCGGTCATTTCGTCGGTAAATGAAAGCCTGTGCATTTTTTCTGAATACTGCTCAAGGGTGACGTTTTGGTTTTTAAGAGAATTCTTTTCCGTCTGCTCGCCGGTGATTTTTATGGAAGTTACAATTTCCTTTGAAATGAGCTCCAAGACCGTTTGGTAAAAAATGCGCTCAAAGCGGCCCAAGCGCAAGAAAATGTAGCCGTATTGAAAGCATTCCGCGTAAATCGGGAACAAAGTGTAGCCGCCTTCCATTCGGTCCGTAATCTCAAGCGGAAGGATTCTGGCGTTTGGATTAAAAGTGATGTCCGGGCGTTCAAAAGACTTTTCATTGTAAAAGGACATCGCGACTGTCGCAACGTCGGGCCGCTTAAACTCAGTGTTTTTCTCAAAATAAACCGAATGGTTGTAAAGGACCAAAACCATTCCCGAAACATCAAAAAGGCAAAGGCTGTAATGCAAGCGGCTGTACAAATTTTCAAGCGGAACGGGAGTCTGCGTCTCCATCAAAAAGTAATGAAGCATGTAGAGTTGGTTTCCGCCCAAGCGGAAAATGTCGTAACGCCGTTTTACCGTAAGGTCGTAAACGCACTCCTCGCTTATCGGCTCGCTTTTGCAGCCGCAAGAATGCCTTATCACGAGCGAAGCGTCGAACAATTGCAATGGAGGAACGCGTTCCCCGTCGATGAGGGAGCACACGCTTTTTATCGCGGAATAGGCAAAGTCGTCTATGCGCTGGTCAATAGTCGTAATGTTAAGTTCGCCGACTGTCGTTTCAAAAACGTTGTCAAAACCCGTGACCTTTACTTGCGCGGGAACTCTTATCTTGTGGTCCTCCAAGCAGTTCAACACGCCCATAGCCATCGAATCGTTAAGGCACACAACCGCGTCAAACTGAACGCCTTCGTTGGACCGCAAAAAATTCGTCATAGACGAATAGGCATTGTCAAAAGCGAAACTTCCGCTTAAAATCCACGCGGGATCAACCGTTATGCCGTACTCGCCCAAAGTTTCGATCACGCAATTTTCACGTTCAAGGCTTTCAAAATTTCCGGCGTCGCAGCGCATGATCACAAACTTTTTGCAACCGTGCTCTTCAACCAAGTGCGTCACCAGACTTCGCATCGCAGTCTTGGAATTTATTTTAATTGTCGGAACGCCTTCAATTTCCAAGCCGACGGAGACTTTGGGAATCGGAGGAAGCATTTTTATAGTCTCAACCAAGCGAGGCAAGTCTGTCTTGGAATTGTTAGACAAGGTGGCGGAAGCGAAGACTATTCCGTCCAAATTGTTCTTGTTGACAAAGGATATCAAAGTTTCGCAGTGGTAGTCGTATATGCCGGAATTTTTTCCTCGTTCCAAGGGGAACAAATAATAGGAGCATCCGCTTTCTTGGCAATAGCGGTCAATCCCCTTCATAAAGGAAACCGCGTATTCAGAGTAAATTGTATTGACTAAGACTCCCACTCGCTTTTGTGCCATTATCTAAACGCCGCTTCGTTAATTTGCATTATTTGGTCGTATATCGCCTTTCCGCCCGGAACCATCGGAAGGACAAGCTCGTCGATGTCAACCTTGGCGTCAACGATCGCGGGCTTCTTTGACTTAAAGGCCTTGGCGAAAACGTCCGCGAATTCCTTGGCGTTCTTGGCCTTGTAGGCGTCGATGCCATAGGCGGCCGCGAGCTTTGACCAATCCGGTCCAAAGTCAAGCGTCGTAGCGCTGTAGCGCTTTCCGTAAAAAAGCTTTTGCCACAAGCGCACGTTGCCCAAGGTTCCGTTGTTGATGACCACGATAACAATCGGAAGGTTATAATGCTGGATTGTCGCAAGCTCGTTGCAGTTCATGCGGAAGGAGCCGTCGCCGGCGATAGCGACGACGCGAGCCTTGGGGTTGGCGAACTGCGTTCCAATCGCGGCTCCAGTGCCAAAGCCCATAGTTCCCAAGCCGCCGGAAGTGATGAAAGTCCTGGGCTTTGAGAACGGATAGAATTGCGCGGTCCACATTTGGTGCTCGCCAACTTCTGTCGTGATAAAGGCGGCGTCTCCGGCCACGCGATGAATTTCTTCGCAAATGAATTTTGGATTAATCGAATCCTTTGGCTCCTTTAAGTATGTCGGAGGAACTTCCTTTTTCCAAGCGGAAATTTTCTTAAGCCATTCCTTGCGCGGCTTTTCTTCCACAAGAGGAATCAAGCGCGACAAAACGGCCTTGAGGTCTCCGACCAAGTGCAAGTTGGCGCTGACGTTCTTACCGATTTCGGCGGGATCGATGTCGATATGCAAAATCTTGGCCCCCTTGGCGAACTTTGACGCGTCCGAAAGAACGCGGTCGCTAAAGCGCGCGCCAAGCGTGATCAAAAGGTCGCATTCGGTGACGGCCATGTTGCTGGCCTTTGTTCCGTGCATTCCCACCATCCATGTACAGAGCGGACTGTTTGACGGAAAGGCCGCGCGAGCCATAAGGCTTTCGCTTACAGGAATGTTGGCCTTAACGGCAAAGTCGTGGAGCTCCTTGCAGGCATTGGCGATCGTAACGCCGCCGCCGGCGTAAATCACAGGCTGCTTGCTTGAATTGATAAGCTTCGCGGCCGCCTTGATTTCAGAGTCGGAAGGCTTTGCCACGTTAAAGACGCGCTTAAGGTTGGGCGCGAATTTTTCCAAAAGTTTTTTGGAGTCGTCCAATTTTTTTAAGGGCTTAAAGTCGATTAAATTTTTGGGATCGGTCACTTCTTTGGGAATGTCGATCAAGACGGGACCGGGGCGGCCGCTCTTCGCTATAAGGAAGGCGGCGCGGATTGTGTCGGCCAAGTCTTCGATCTTTTTGACCATAAAGTTGTGCTTTGTGATCGGCATAGTGACGCCGCAAATGTCGATTTCCTGGAAGGAGTCTTTTCCCAAAAGGCTTGTTGCGACGTTGCAAGTGATTGCGACGATCGGGCTAGAGTCCATGTAGGCTGTGGCGATGCCGGTTACAAGGTTTGTGGCGCCCGGGCCGCTTGTTGCCATGCAAACGCCCACTTTTCCGGTGGAACGGGCGTATCCGTCGGCGGCGTGCGCGGCGGCTTGCTCATGGGCTGTAAGAATGTGGCGAATGCGCTTGGAGTTTTTGTACAACTCGTCGTAAATGTTAAGAATCGCTCCGCCTGGATATCCGAATATTGTGTCAACGCCCTGCTCTACGAGGCATTCGATTACAACTTGAGAACCTGAAATTTTCATTTCCACACCCTTTTTCTAGTAATTATAGAATTATACAATAACAGGATAAAAAATTCAAGAGCGCTACTCAAGGATGGCGCCTTTGTCGGCGGAGCTTACGAGCTTGGCGTAACGCGCGAGGTAGCCGGTCTTGACTTTTGGCTCCGGAGCCTTCCATGCCTTGCGGCGCTTTTCAAGCTCGTCGTCGCTAACCTCAAGGTTAATCTTGTAATTGTTGATGTCCAAGGTAATCTTGTCGCCTTCCTTTACAAGCGCTATCGGTCCGCCTTCAGCAGCCTCGGGCGAACAGTGTCCAAGCGAGGCTCCGCGGGTGGCGCCCGAAAAGCGGCCGTCCGTGATAAGGGCGACTTGCTTGTCCAAGCCTTGGCCGGCAAGAGCGGCGGTAACGGCAAGCATTTCGCGCATGCCAGGGCCGCCTTTAGGGCCTTCGTAACGGATTACGACAACGTCGCCCGGATTGATTTTTCGGGTCTGAACAGCCTTCATCGCCTCGCTTTCGTCGTCAAAGACGCGCGCGGGGCCGGTATGCTTCATCAATTCTTTGGCGCAGGCGCTTCTCTTTACAACAGTTCCGCGGGGAGCCAAGTTTCCGAACAAAATGGCGATTCCGCCGTTGTCTGAATAAGGCTTTTCTATCGGGCGCAAAACTTCCGGATTGCGGTTGACGACTCCCTTGATGTTTTGGGCGATCGTCTTTCCCGTGGCGGTGATAAGGTTGGTCTTTATAAGCTTCTTCTTTGCCAATTCGGCAAGAACGGCCTGAACGCCGCCCGCGTCGTCAAGCTCGCACATAAAGGTGTGGCCGGCCGGCGCCAAATGGCAAAGGTTTGGCGTGCGCTCGCTGATTTCGTTAATCATGTGAAGGTCAAGCGGAACGCCGGCTTCGTGGGCGATGGCGGGAACGTGCAAGATTGTGTTTGACGAGCAGCCGAGCGCCATGTCGGCCGTCAAGGCGTTCCTAAACGAATCCTTTGTCATCATCTTGCGCGCGGTTATTCCCTTCTTGTAAAGTTCCATAACCTGCATGCCGGCGCGCTTGGCAAGCGCGAGGCGGCGGCCCTGCACGGCGGGAATAGTTCCGTTGCCCGGAAGGCCCAAGCCCAAAACTTCGGTCAAGCAGTTCATGCTGTTGGCTGTGAACATTCCTGAGCAAGCGCCGCAGCCGGGACAAGCGACTTGCTCAAGCTCGCGCAATTGGGCCGCGTTGATCTTTCCGGCCGAAAGGCCTCCGACGGCCTCGAACATGTCGGAAAGCGAAAGATTCTTGTCGGAATAAGGATTGGTCGCGTCATGGCCGGGAAGATGGCCGGGCATCATCGGTCCTCCGGAGCAGAAAACCGTCGGAAGATCCAAGCGCGCGGCTGCGATGAGCATGCCGGGAACGATTTTGTCGCAGTTGGGAATCATTACAAGCGCGTCAAACTGATGGGCCTTGGCCACGCACTCAACGCTGTCGGCGATAAGCTCGCGGGTTACAAGCGAGTACTTCATTCCCTCGTGGCCCATAGCGATTCCGTCGCAAACGCCTATGGCGGGAAACTCAATCGGAGTTCCGCCGGCCATGCGGATGCCGGCCTTTACGGCTTCGGCGATCTTGTCCAACTCAAAGTGGCCGGGAATGATTTCGTTTTTGGCGCAGCATACGCCAACCAAGGGGCGCTCCAATTCTTCGTCGGTGTAGCCCATGGCGTAAAAGAGGCTGCGGTGGGGAGCGCGGGCGGCTCCTTTTGTAGCGTTGTCGCTTTTCTTTGTCATTTTTGCAGTTGCCATATTCGTTCTCCTTTTTTTACGGCTGAACGCGCGAGCTTTGTTGCGAGCGCGTTTGTCGCCATATTATTTATTAAACTTTTTCTTTAACGCTTTGCGCACGTTTGGCGGAACCATTTTGGACAAGTCGCCGCCAAAGCCAGCCAATTCCTTGATGGCGCTTGATCGGACCGAAAAATACTTGGGGTCTGTCGGGATAAAAACAGTCTCGACGCCGTCGTTGAGGGAGCGGTTTACAAGCGCCAAATCAAACTCGTATGAAAAGTCGGGAGTGTTTCGTATTCCGCGCAAAAGCGCTTTGGCGCCGATCTTTTTGGCGTACTCGACGACAAGCGTGTCGCAGGAATGAACTTGCACGTTCTTAAAATCTTTTGTCATTTCCTTTAACAGAGAAACGCGCTCCTCGGCGGAAAAAAGAGACGACTTTCCGGGATTGACGGACACCAAAACGTCTATCGTGTCAAAAAGCGCCGACGCGCGCTCGATTACGTTCAAGTGGCCGTAAGTCGGCGGATCAAAAGAGCCAGGAAAAACAGCGGTTACCATTTAATTATTATAGCACGCTTTGTGTACCGTTTTCAAGAGCCATTCCGGCGCGACAATCTTGTTCGCGCCGGAAAACGGCCGAGTCAAGGCTTTAAGCGAAGCGCGCCTTGACCGGACGTAAAAAAAACCGCCCGTATCCTCATCAGAGTCTGCGGGCGGCCTCTTGCTTTTTTAACTTTTTATTTTATCGGCCTAGACGGCCATTGCTAAGGATATTAGCGCTTAAGCGACAAGACTGTTTCAAGCAGCGTGTCGGCTGTTCTGATTGTAGAAGCGTTTGACTGGAAGCCGCGCTGCGTTACAATCATGTCGGTGAACTGGTCGGTCAAATCGACGTTTGACATTTCCAAGGCGCCGGCCAAGAGGCTTCCCTTTCCGGCAACTCCGCTTTCGCCAATCTTGGCCTGGCCAGAGTTGTTCGACTCCATGTAAGTGTTGTCGCCGGCCTTCTCCAAGCCGCCCTGGTTTGTGAACGAAGCCAAGGCGATTTGTCCGATGCGGCGGTTTGTTCCGTTTGAGTAAACGCCGGTAATGATTCCGCTTGAGTCAATCTTAAAGTTGTCAAGATAACCCAATGTGTATCCGTCTTGGGCAAAGGCTTTTGTAGAAGACTTTGAGGCGCTCTGAGTGACTGTGTTTCTCATGCTGCCAATCGTTCCCAAATTGATGTTGAAAGTCTGGCGATACGGATTTCCATTCTCGTCGGGATTGGCTTCGGGGACTGTGAAAGAAGTCTGAAGCAAAATCTCTCCAGAATTGTTCGTTTCGCCGTTAACTGAATCAGTCACGCGGCGCAAAGTTCCCATATTGTCAAACTCAACGAAGAACTCGTTTGTCGTTCCGTCGTTTGTGTTAAGGCCAACGCGGGTCTGCGTGTACTCGGCGTTCTCCGGGTCAACGGTAACTTCGGCTCTCCAGCGGTTGGGGTTTCCGACAACGCGAGTGAACGAAACAGAAAGGTTGTGCTCGTTTCCAAAGCTGTCGTAAATCTTGAATTCAGTGGCCCATGTTCCGCGAGCGATGTCGGCGGCGTTGGCTCCTTCAGGAATCTCGGGAGTGTTCTTGTCAAGGTTGCAGGCAAAGTTTACGTTCTGAGTGGCGCGGGCGGGATCCTTGGCTCCGACAGGAATTATCAAGTCCGTGGGGCTCGCGGCAGTCTGAATGACCATCTCGCCGTTAAGCTCGCGGGCCATCCAACCCTGAACGCGGTAACCGTTGGCGGGATTTACCAAAGTTCCGTCCTTGTCGATTCCAAAGGCGCCGTTTCTTGTGTAAAAGCTTTTCTCGCCGTTCTTAAGGACAAAGAAGCCGTTTCCCTGAATCGCGACGTCAGTTCCAACGCCGGTAGACTGCAAGTTTCCCTGAGTGAAAATGTTGTGAATCGCGGCTGTCTGAACGCCCAAGCCAACTTCCTTGGGGTTAACGCCGCCAACTTCTGTTGTCGGAGCGGCCGCTCCAGAAAGCTGCTGGCTTACCATGTCTTGGAAGTCAACGCGGCCTTTCTTAAAGCCAGTTGTGTTCACGTTGGCAATGTTGTTGCCGATAACGTCCATTCTTGTCTGGTGGTTTTGCATTCCGGAAACGCCGGCCCAAAGTGATCTCATCATATCGCTATACCTCTTATATCCTTTTTAATTGCTGTAGACGGCGCGAACGTAATCCATATTGTAGAAATTTCCGTTCACCTGAATCTGCGGATTTTCGCCGCGAGTGAAACCTTCGACGACGCCAGAGACTGTCTGGCCCTCGACGTCAAGCTCCACAACCTTGTCCAAAGTACCGGCGGCTTCGTTGGAACGCATGACCTGCGCCATTTTGTTAAAGCCGTTGGACACGTTGTACATTTGCTCAAGCGAAGAGAACTGCGCCATTTGAGCGATGAACTGGCTGTTGTCCATTGGTTCAGTCGGATCTTGATGCGTCATTTGCGCCATCAAAAGCTTAAGAAAATCATCCTTGCCCAATTCCTGACTGGCCTTGCGTCCATTCACAGTCAATGTCTTGTTGAATCGATCCACCTCAAGATTTGTTTGCATCTTTTCGGAAGGACTCAATGTAGCGCTAAAATCCATCGCTCACCTCTACTTAACTACGCGACAATGTTAACCGAAACATCGTCGTCAAAGAAATTATCGGAAATTTCGGAGACCGATGTTAGACTTTCTTGCGTAAAATCTCCGTAAATTTTTCTTCCCTGCTGGGCGCGGCCGTTGTCGTCCTGACCGGCGTTTCCTTGCGCAAAGTTCATCTGGCTTCCCGCAAAGCTGACGTCAAACTTGGCGTTCTCAAAGCCGTTCTGCAAAAAGGATTCCTTAAGCGCGTCGGCGCTCTGTCCAAAGGCCTCCATCGCCTCGCGGCTTGAAACCGTAATGTGGCCTACGATTTCCTTTCCGTGAACTTCCATGCTGATCTTTACGTTGCCAAGCTCTTCGGGATGCAAAATCAAATTGATTTGTCCCTGGCCCGAGTCGCGCAAAACGATGTTGGCGGCCTTTACAAAGTCGCCCGCGTTCTGCGTGATTTGGTTCTTGAGCATCGCTTGGAAAGTGGAGCCGTCGCTAGCCGCGCTCTGGCTGTCAAGCGACAAAATATTTTTTTGCGCCTGGTCGTTAAGGTCAAGCGTCATCTGGACGGCGCCCTTCTCGGTTTCCTTAACGGTAGTCACAAAATTTTTCTTAAGGTCTTTGGCGCCTTCTTTTTGGGCGGCGGCCTCAACCTTTGTCCTTAAATCCGTGACTTGTATTACAGGCTTCTTGGAATTCTTTTTAAGTTCGGAAACCTTCGATCCGGCCGCCTCTTTTGATTGGGCGCCGTCGTCTTGGGCGTAAGTAAAACTGGGCTCTTCCTGGACAACCTTTTGTCCGGCAAGCAAAGACTCCGCCGGGAACGAAAGCTCCGCGGCGCTTTTAGCCGCTTCCTGGCTTTGATTGGCAAAATCCTTAAGTTCCCCGCTTTCTTTTTCGGGAGCCTTTTGGGAAATCTGCCTTAAGAATTCCAATTGCTTGGGATCAATCTTTTTTTTGCCTTCGCCGGCGATTTTCTTCGCCTCGGCCTTTTGTTCTTTTTTGCCTTCGACATTGGAAGAAAGCTTTTTGGGCTCTTTTACGCCAAGCGCGCCTTGAATGAAAGCGTCGATTTTGGCAGGCTCCTCTTTTTTGGAGTCCGCCTTTTGGCCAGAGCTTTCTTTTTTTGCGACTTTCTCAGTTTTGTCTTCCTGTCCCTTTTCCTGAACCCTTTCTTCGGTCTTGGCCGTAGTTCGCGGCTCTTCTTGAGCCGCCTTTACAGGCTCGCTTTCCTTTACAGGCTCGGTTTCCTTAACGGGCTGGGCGCTTTCCGACTCGCGCTCGCGCAAGCTTTCGTTCAACATAGAAAGAAAGCCGGACTCGCGCGCGGGAGCGTCTTGTAGCGGCCTTTGAAGGCTCTGAGTCTGCTGGGATAATTCAGGAGAGAAAGTTTCCGCTGTCTGGCAAACGATAGTTTGCAATTTTTACCTCCAGCAAACGCCGAGGCAAAAATCGCCGCTAATCGATTGAAGTCGGTTTTACCGTCATCTTTCGCTGAAGCGTGGCGGCCCTGTCGGCCGGCATCAAAGACAACCAGTAAGGAACCATTGAGGCGACGCCGTTATTTTGGGCCCGTTCGGTGACTTTCCTTAGCACATCGATGGCCAGCTGGTCATCCATTGCGACAAGAATATCGACGGCCTTTAACGGCTGCATGCCTTCTAGGTTGGCGGCAATTTGCTCGATGTTTACGTTTCTATCATCGAACATTTTGACCGTATTGTTAAATGTTTTTTCTCGCTCTTCAAGGCTTTTTTCGCGGTCGGCGATTTCCTGGGCAAGGCGCTGGTTGGACTCCTCCACGGTTACGGTGTCGGCCTCGCGCTTTTCCAACTCCTCGCGGTAAAGGTCCAAAGCCTCGCGCTGCTTGTCCAAGCGGTCTTGGTCCAAGTCCGCGGTCAAAGGCTTTGTTGATGTGGCTGTAGTAGAAGTTTGGCGCTGCCAGCCCAAGGCCTTGTAAATAGGGTTAAAAAGGCTTTTTACGCGGATGACTCCAAGGAAATCAAACCACAAAAGGCCTCCAAGAGCCAAAATTACTATTAAAAACAAGAGAACGATAGATTTTCCGAGCGAATTGCCTCTAGCCACGGATCAAGCCTCCGATTGCCGCGCCCAAGGTGATGTCGTTTTCAACTTGAACGGCGTGCCATGCAAGGCCGCGCTTTTTGGTAAGCGACTCTTCCAAGCAAGCCTTTATGCGGCCTGCGGTTCTGTATGTCTTGTAGAACGTGGTGCCGTTGCAGACAATGCAAACCGGACGGGTTTTGTCGTAGCCCTGCTCTGTCTTAAGGACGCTGGCAACCAAAATCGCGGCCGCGTAGCGGGCGGAACGGTTGACGACTGCGTCAAGGACTTCAAAGACAAAATTATAGTCGTCTTTCGCGCCGTATTTCGCCAACAAGTCGCCAATCGTGTTGTCCGTCTTGTAGGGGGCGTGCAAAAAGCCGTCGACTTCTATTAATGTAAGCGTAGGAAGCTTAAGGAACTCGGCGGCGAACTTTTCGCTAAGCCAGCCCTCTTTGGCGGCCGTTTTTAGGGCGTGGTAAGAAACCGGGCCAAGATAGGCGCCTGAGCATGATTTTTCCAAGTAGAAAGTTCCGGGCTTGGCGCTGGTGGCGTCAAAATCGCGGTCAAAGTCGCTGCGCGGGATTGAGCAGAACTTTCCGACCTCCGTGTTGATTACGTCGGCCTTTTCAAAGCCCTGGACGTCCTTTAGCGCGGGCTGAATGTAGGCGGCGTTCATTCCCGTTCCAAGAATGAAGCCAACGTAGCTTGAATAGACGTTGCCGCTGGCGGGATTTGCCGCTCCGGCGAGCAAGGCGGCCACGGTGTCGTTCAAAAGCATTACGCTTTTTGGGCGCTTCCAGCCCTTGGACACAAGGGCGTCCGCCAAAGACTGGCCGATTTTGCAGCCAACGACTTCGGGCGCCTTGACCTCTTTTGAAAAGCCGATCAAGATTCCGTCGCCGTCAGGGGTTATTTCTACCGGGTATGAAAAGCAAAAGCCTATGCAGTCGGCCTTGTCCTTAAGGTGGGCAAGGTTGTCGGCGATTTGGTCAAAAAATTCTTTTTTGGAAAGCTCCCGCTCAACGCCGGGCATCCTTGTTTTTTCAAGATCGCTGATGGAGGGAACGCCCGCCGCGTCAAAAGTCACAAGGCAGGAGCGGAAATTGGTTCCGCCCGCGTCGATTACTATTACGCTCTTGTTGCAAGGCTTTTTTTCAGGCGGAAGGGTCCAAGTGCGGATCATCTCTTGGTCGGCCTTTTTTCCGTGAAGGCCCTGGTCCATGTCGTATAAAATCGCGTCGGCGACATCGTCAACGTCTACATTCCGAACAAATCCATGCTTTCCCAAAAAAGCGCTAACTTCGCGGCTCATACATTTCCCCAAATTTTATTTTTAGTTTATTCTACCATTCTAGCGCTTTTATGGCAAAAAAGCAAGCGAAACGCGCTTGAAACTTGCGGCGCGTTCCGCTAATATAAAGCCCCATGCTTGACTTGGAATCCCTAAAAAAAGAGCTGAATCCCCAGCAATACGCGGCCGTAACGACCACCGAAGGCCCGATTCTCATCATCGCCGGAGCGGGAAGCGGCAAAACGCGCGTAATCACCTTTCGCATAGCGCACATGCTGGACAAGGGAATTCCTCAAAGCCAAATCCTCGCCCTGACCTTCACCAACAAGGCCGCCCGCGAAATGGAATCCAGAGTAAAGGAGCTTACGCAAAAAAAGCTTCAAAACCTTACGGTCTCAACATTCCACGCATTCGGCGTGCGGATTTTGCGGCAAGAAATAAGCGCCCTTGGCTGGCGCGAAAATTTTACGATTTACGACGAAAGCGACAAAATAGCGCTGATAAAAGAAAGCGGCCGCGAGCTTAAGATGAGCCCCGAGGCGATGGACTGCTACAAGATCGCGATTTTGTTCAGCGACATAAAGACCGGCCGCAAGGACTGGAAGGCCGAGACCGAACTGTACAAGGAGCTTTACGAGTACTACCAAGAAGGCCTAAAGCTTTACAACGCCGTTGACTTTGACGACTTGATCGTTCTTCCGATAAAAATTTTCCGCGAGTTCCCGGAGATTTTGCAAAAGTACCGCGACCGCTACAAGTACCTTATGATCGACGAGTTCCAGGACACAAGCCACCAGCAGTACGAGATGATGCATTTGCTTGCCGACAAGAACGTGGCGGTCGTAGGAGACGACGACCAATCGATTTACAGTTGGCGCGGAGCGGACTACCAAAACATCATAAACTTTGAAAAAGACTTTGAGGGCGTGAAGGAAATTCGCCTTGAACAAAACTACCGTTCCACCGAAACTATTTTGGAGGCGGCAAACGGCGTCATAAGCCACAACACCAACCGCAAGGAAAAAAAGCTCTGGAGCCAAAAGACCGTCGGCAACAAGCCGATTGAAATTTTCATGCCGCAAAACGAAACCGACGAGGCGGACTTTATCGCGGAATCGATTCAGGGAATTTGCGCGGAGGAAAAAATCAAGTACGATGACTTTGGCGTCTTGATTAGGTCAAACACGCAAAGCCGTCCGATAGAAGAAGCCTTTTTGGAAGCCAATATCCCCTACACGATGAGCGGCGGCACGAGCTTCTTTGAGCGAAAGGAAATCAAGGACATCATAAGCTACCTTCGGGTGATAGCCAACCACGACGACGACATAAACCTTTTGAGAATCCTTAACACTCCCCGCCGCGGAATAGGACGCGCCGCCCTGGAAGTCCTAAACGAGCGCGCGATGGCGCAAAAGAAATCCTTGTGGGAGACGATAAAATCATTCCAAAAAGAAGCTGGATACGGCCAAAGCGCGGACGGATCGCAAGACCAAAACGCGGGCGCGGAAGATTTCTCTCTCTCGTCAGACGAACCTCAAGGCAAGGCAAGCCCAAAAAGCGGCGCGGGCGTCCTGTCGCCCAAAACGCTGGGCGCCTTGGACGAGTTCACCTCGCTAATCGAAAAAAACTCCAACATGCTTGGCGGCAAGGACCTTTCAAAAAAAGTCAAGGCGCTTGTAGAAGAAATAAACTACTGGGACTTTTTGATTTTGGAAAATCCCAAGTCCGAAAAGGCCGCCCGCTTTAAATACCTTAACATCGAGGCGCTCATCAACTCAATCTCGCAGTGGGAAAACAACGAGGACAACGCCGGAAAGACAAGCCTTTACGACTACCTTAACCGCATCACCCTCGTAAGCCGCGACGACGTTGACGACGAGGAAGGAAAAGGCAAAGTCAATCTTATGACAATCCACGCCTCAAAGGGCTTGGAATTCCCGGTAGTGTTCATTGCCGGCGCGGAGGAAGGCTTGATTCCCCACGCGCGCGCGATAGAGGAAGACGAAAAGAATGTCGAAGAGGAGCGGCGCCTTTTTTACGTGGCCATTACGCGCGCGCGCGACAAGCTCTACATTTCTTCTTGCGCCAAACGAAAAAAAATGAGCGCGACAGTCGAATGCCAACCGTCGCGCTTTTTGGACGAGATTCCCTCGCGCCTTGTCGAATACCACGAGCCGCAGCTTGTCGTAAGCGACGAAAAGGCGCTGGACATCCTTGCCAATATGAGGCGGCAGCTGGGATTGACCGAAAGCCAAAAATAGAAAGGCTGCCGCGCAACGCCAACAAACGCGCTCGCAAGGCTCGCGCGTTCAGGCGCCTGCTTTTAGTATCGTATCTTTTTTCCGCTGCCTTCGTAGAAATCTTCGCGCATCTTGATGATTTGCTCGTCCTTAAGGTAGTCGTCAAATTCCATCATGCGGTCGATGATTCCCTTGGGCGTGATTTCTACGATTCGGTTTGCGATTGACTGGATGAACTCGTGGTCGTGGCTTGAAAAAAGCACTACGCCCGGGAACTGAACCAGCGCCTCGTTGAGCGACTGAATCGCCTCCAAGTCCAAGTGGTTTGTCGGATCGTCCAAAATCAAGACATTGGCTCCGCTCAACTGCATCTTTGACAGCATGCAGCGGACTTTCTCGCCTCCCGAAAGAACGTTGACAGGCTTTAACGACTCGTCGCCCGAGAAAAGCATTCTTCCCAAAAAGCCGCGCACAAAGGCGTCGTTTTGGTCGGGCGAATATTGCTTGAGCCAATCGGTGATTGAATAGTTGTTCTTAAAGAAAGCGGCGTTGTCGCGCGGAAGATAGTCCTGCTTTGTGGTCTGGCCCCAAAAGAATTCTCCGCTGTCGGCTTTTTTGACGCCGCTTACGATGTCAAAAAGCGCGCTGATGGAATTGTGCTCGATTCCGACAAAAGCGATTTTGTCGGTGCGGTTTACCATCAAAGAAAAATCTTTTAAAAGCTGGTTTCCGTCTTCAGTATAGTTGAGCGACTTGACTTCCAAAACGTTGTTGCCGATTTCGCGGTCCGGGCGGAAATTCACGTAAGGGAATTTCCGGCTTGTGACCGGAAGCTCTTCCAGCTCCAACTTTTCCAAAACACGCTTGCGGCTTGAAGCCTGGCCCGCCTTTGAAACATTAGAGGCAAAGCGCTGGATAAAGGCCTTGAGTTCGGCCATCTTGTCCTCGCGCTTTTTGGCCTGGTCCTTGGCTTGGCGCTGCAAGACTTGGCTCATCTGGTACCAGAAGTCGTAGTTGCCGGTGAACTGGCTGATCTTTCCGTAGTCGATGTCGCAAATGTAAGTGCAGACGGCGTTCAAAAAGTGGCGGTCGTGGCTTACGACGATTACGATGTTGGGGAACTCCATCAAGAAGTTTTCAAGCCAAGAAATCGATTCCAAGTCCAAACCGTTTGTAGGTTCGTCCAAAAGCAAAATGTCGGGGTTGCCAAAAAGCGCCTGCGCCAACAAGACGCGAACCTTTTGGCTTTCGTCCAAGTCGCTCATCATCTTGTCGTGGAATTCTTCTTCCAAGCCCAAGCCCGAAAGCATTTGCTCGATTTGGTTTTCGGCTTCCCAGCCGCCCATCTCGCTGAACTCCGCCTCAAGCTCGGCGGCCTTGTTTCCGTCTTCTTCGGTAAAGTCGGCCTTTTCGTAAATCGCCTCGCGCGCCTTGGCCGTCTCGTAAAGCTTTGGATAGCCTTGCATGACCGTGTCCTTTACGCTAAAGGCGTCAAAGGCAAAGTGGTCCTGGCGCAAAACGGCCATTCGCTCGCCGGGCGTGATTGTTATCGTTCCGTTGTCGTGCTCCTGTTCGCCGGAAAGCACTTTGAGGAAGGTGGACTTTCCCGCGCCGTTGGCTCCGATTATTCCGTAGCAGTTTCCGCTGGTGAACTTTAAGTTTACGTCCTTAAAGAGCGGCTTTTCGCTAAATTTTAGAGATACGTCTGAAACTGTAATCAATGTAAAGCTCCCTTATTTTTTCTTTCCAAAGAGCGACTTAAAGAAGCCCACGATGCCGCGGTTCTCCAAAGTCTTTTTGGGAGCGGCTTTAGAGCCCTTGGCGCCGCCCTTCTTGTCAAAGCGCTCGCGCTTGTCGTAGGGCTTTTTGCCCTTTTCAAATTTTCCGCGCTTGTCAAACTTGCCGCGCTTGTCGCCGCGAGGCGCGCCGGACTTTTCGGAATATTTTTTCTTGTAGACTTCCATTCGCTCTTCAAACGAAAGTCCTTCAAGGCTCTTGTCAAACTCGCGCTTGTCGCCGCGATTTTCTCCGCGCTTTTCGGAACGATCGCCGCGCGGCTTTCTGTCTCCGCGCTCTCCTCGCCTGCCGCGGCCGTCACGGTCGCCGCGTCCGCCCTTGTCAAAGCGTCCGCCCTTTCTGTCGCCGCGTCCGCCGCGCGAATCGCGCTCGTCGTCTCCGCCCCAACCGTAAGTGTCAAGCTTAATGTAAACGCCCTTGCTCTTGTCTTCGGCCAACTGGTCGTCCGAGCAAACGCTTGAGGGTATTTGCTTGTCGATGTAGCGCTCGATCACCGGCAAGTCGTAAACGTCTTTTTCGGAACAGAAGGTGTAGGCCTTGCCTCTTTTTCCGGCGCGGGCCGTGCGTCCGATTCTGTGAACGTAGTTTTCAGGCTCGTTGGGCAGGTCGTAGTTTACGACCATCGCAAGGTCATTGACGTCGATTCCGCGAGCGGCGACGTCGGTGGCGACCAAGATTGAAAATTTGCCGGCCTTAAAGTTGTTCAAAGTTTCCAAGCGCTTTGACTGCTGCATGTCGCCGATGATAAAGCCCGACTCAAAGCCGTTTATCTTAAGGCGCTTTCCAAGAATTTCGCAGCCCTTCTTTGTATTGCAGAAAATCAAGACGCTTTCGGGCTTGTCGCGGTTCAGGATTCCCAAGAGAAGCGGAAGCTTTTGGTCGCTGGAAACGTGAATCAACGACTGGTCGATTTCGTCAACCGTGATGTTCTCCGCCTCGATCGTGATTTCCTTTGCGTCGCGAGTGTATTCCCACGCCAAATTTTTTACGTAAGTGTTGAGAGTGGCGCTAAAGAGCATCGTCTGGCGCGCTTCGGGATTTGGAATGAACTTTAGGATTTCGCGAAGGTCGGGATAAAAGCCCATGTCGAACATTCTGTCCGCTTCGTCGATTACAAGGAAGGCCACTCCGCTCAAATCCAGCTGTCCGCCCTTCTTAAGGTCGATGATGCGGCCCGGCGTTCCTACGATAAAGTCAACGCCCTTTTCAATCGCGTCAACCTGGGCCTTGTAGCCCACTCCGCCGTAAAAGCTGAAGGCTTTGAGGTTCGTTCCCGAAAGCAGTTTTTTGGCTTCGTCTTCCACCTGAACGGCAAGCTCGCGCGTGGGAACCAATACAAGAGTCTTTTTTCCATCGTTCTCAGGGTTAGAAAGGCGTTCCTGAATTATGGAAACCAAGTAGGCGGCCGTTTTTCCAGTGCCGGTCTGGGACTGCACGTACAAATCGTCCCCGGCAAGAGAGGTCTTTAAAACCTGTTCCTGAACAGGAGTGCATGTTTCATAGCCGGCCGCGGCTATGCCTTTAAGAAGGTCCTCATGCAAGGCAAATTCTGTAAAATTCATAGTCAAATATAATACCAAAACGAGAGGCTTTGTTCAATACGTTCGCGGTTGACAGAGGGCGGCCTATCGTGTAAATTTGCCCTATGGACAAGACGGCGGAACAGGCGGAAATGCTAAAAAATCGGGTGGCAAAGAACCACAAGCTTTTGCGCAAATGGGCGCGAAAAAATTCCGTCACATGCTTTAGGCTTTACGACCGCGACATCCCGGAAATCCCCCTTTCGATCGACCTTTACGAATTCCTTCCCGACGACATTGTGACGCCGGCCGGGGCCCAAGAATTTGTCGCAAGCCAAGCCGCCGCCGAAAGCCAAAACCAGCCGGGAGCCGCCAGCCGCCGCCTTGAAAGGACTTGGCTTAAAGTCTTTTTGTACGAGCGGCCCTACGAAAAGCCCGAAGACGAAGAGCGCGCTTGGCTTTCCGCAATGACAGACGCCTTGGCCGACTGCCTTGGCATAGACAAGGGCCGCATCGCCGCAAAAACCCGCCTTCACGAAAAAGGCGGCTCCCAGTACGCGCAAGACCGCAAGGCTTCGCAAGGCCAAGAGGCCGGCGGCGGCGCGTCTTTGGCTTACAACAAGTCTCGGTCGCAAGCCCAAGAAGCGCGGGGCCGGGTCTTGGAAAACGGCTCGATATTTTTTGTCGATTTGGAAAGCTACTTGGACACGGGCCTATTTATGGACATGCGAGCGGCCCGCGCGATGATAAAAGAAAAATGCATGTCCCGCGCGAAAGAGGGGCTAAAAACGCGCGTCCTAAATCTTTTTTGCTACACCTCAAGCTTTTCTGTCGCGGCGGCTTCGGGAGGAGCGGACTTTGTCCAGAGCGTGGACCTTTCCAACACTTACCTTAACTGGTCAAAGAAAAACTTTAGCCTAAACGGCCTTGATCCGGAAAAGTTTGAATGGACAAAGGGCGACGTGATGGCCTTTTTGGACCAGAGCGCGCCCCGACGCGACGATTCTAGCGCCCTCTACGACATAATAATTCTTGACCCGCCCACTTTCAGCAACTCAAAATCCGCGGCCAACGATTTGGACATCAAGCGCGACTGGCCTATTCTTTGCAGAAAGTGTTTGGCTATTTTGAAATCGAACGGAATTCTTTATTTTTCGACAAACGCAAAAACTTTAAAATTTGACCCCAGCCTCTTGCCGCCCGGAACGCGCGCGCAAGACATAACCGAACAAACGATAGACCCCGACTTTAAAACAAAAAAGAGCCACAAGATGTGGCTCCTTCAAGACGCGGACTAGCTTTTGGCCGCCGCGCGGTTTTTTGTCCAAAGATTTACTTGGCTTCTTTGATTCCGTAGCGCTTGTTAAAGCGGTCGATGCGTCCGGCTGTGTCAACGAGCTTCTGCTTTCCTGTGTAGAAGGGGTGGCAGGCCGAGCAAATTTCAACGTGAATGTCTTTTACCGTTGAGCGTGTTTCGATTACGTTTCCGCAAACGCAAGTAATCTTTGTGAGCGTGTACTCAGGATGAATGTCTTTCTTCATCGGATCCTCCAAATATATTTGAAAAGTCTTGCCCTGCGGCGCGGAGCCGGAGATTTCCGCTCAAGCCGCCGCCACAAAACTAGCCAAATTCAAAATAAGTGCGGCTATTTTATCGCAAACGCCGCATTTTTGTCAAGGGCCGTCCGTACTTTTACATAGCGGCCGAGCCGGTGTTCATCGAGGCCAAGAAAGCCGCGTTGTCCTTGCTCTTCTTCATGCGGTCAAGGATAAGCTCTGTGATTTCGGCGTCTTCCATCGGGTTGATGACCTTGCGCAAAACCCAAAGCTTTTGAAGCTCTTCTTCGGTAAGCAAAAGCTCTTCCTTGCGGGTGCCAGACTTCTTGATGTTGATGGCCGGGAACAAGCGCCGCTCGGCAAGCTTTCTGTCCAAGTCGATTTCGCTGTTTCCCGTTCCCTTGAACTCTTCAAAGATAACTTCGTCCATGCGGCTTCCGGTTTCGATCAAAGCCGTTGAGATAATCGTAAGCGATCCGCCTTCCTCGATGTTGCGGGCCGCGCCAAAGAATCTCTTGGGCTTGTGCAAAGCGTTTGAGTCAACGCCGCCCGACAATACTTTTCCGCTGGTCGGAACGGTCTGGTTGTAGGCGCGCGCAAGGCGGGTGATTGAGTCAAGGAAAATGACTACGTCGCGCTTGTGCTCTACAAGGCGCTTGGCCTTTTCCAAAACCATTTCGGCTACGTTTACGTGGCGCTGGGCCTGTTCGTCAAAGGTTGAAGAAATGACTTCGGCCTTGATCGAGCGTTCCATCTCGGTAACTTCCTCAGGGCGTTCGTCAATCAAAAGAACGATAAGGTAAACTTCGGGATTGTTGGCGGTGATCGCGTTGGCGACCTTTTGCATCAAGGTTGTCTTTCCGGCTTTTGGCGGGGCGACGATCAAAAGGCGCTGGCCCTTTCCGATCGGGCTGAACAAGTCCACGATGCGGGTCGAAAGCTCCGTCGAAACAGTCTCCAGCTTGAATTTTTCGTTGGGATAAAGCGGAGTGAGGTTTTCAAAGGGAACGCGGGTTTGCGCCACGCGCGGCTCGTCAAAGTTGACGCTCTCTATGCGCAGCAAGGCGAAAAAGCGCTCGCCTTCTTTTGGGCTGCGGGTTTGGCCGTAAACGGTGTCGCCCGTCTTAAGGTTGAACAAGCGGATTTGGCTGGGCGAAATGTAAATGTCGTCCGGGCCCGGAAGGTAGGAGTTTTGCGGGCTGCGCAAAAAGCCGTAGCCGTCCGGCAAGATTTCCAAGGCGCCGCTGGCAAAAATGATTCCGCCGCGCTCCGTGTGGGCCTTGAGAATTACAAAAATCAAGTCCTGCTTTTTCATCGGAGCCAAATCGTCCGCGCTAAAGCCGTATTCGGCGGCCATCTCGCGAAGTTCTATCATTGATTTTTTGGTAAGTTCGTTGATTTCAAGGCGGGGTTTTTGGTCATAGTCAGGAGAGTTTTCCGGCGTGGGCGTGTTGTCCGGCGCCATGTTCTCCTTGTTGGGCCTAAAGTTCCTGCGTCCGTTGGGGAAGCGGCCCCCTGCCCTGTTGTCGCGGCCCTTAAAGCCAAAGTGTCCGCCCTTGGCGGCCTGCTCTTCGCCTTCTTGCGCCGCGGGCGCTTCAGCGGGCGCCTCACGCTTTTCTTCCGCGACAGGAGCTGCGGCCGGCGCGGCCTTCTTTACCACGCGGCGGCGCTTTGGTTTTTCTTCGGCGTTCTCTTGTGTCGTGTTTTGGTTTTCTTCGTCCATAAAAAATGGTCTCCAGATAAAAATAAATTAATTATTGAGTGATTTATAAAAAAAAGAAAATAAAGATTTCCCACAAACCTTTATAAGTATTCTATATCAAATAATTAAATTTGTCAAACGAATTATTCCGCGTCTGAATCGGATTTTAACAACAAATTTTGCTTGAACTCGTCGCTAGCGACGCTGAACAAGTCAACGTCAGGCTCGCTTTCAAGCATCGTAACCTGGCCTTCAAAGTCCACGTTGTCGGCGATTCTAAGGCGGGCCGTCTCAACATTGCCCTTTACCTTGCTGCCGTTGCACATCTCCACCCTTTCTGTGGCCGAGATGTTTCCCGTGACCGAGCCTGAGATTACGATTGAACTGGCCGACATTTTGTCAACCGTGCAAACCGCCGATTTGTCTATGTCGAGGTTTCCGTTGGAACTGATTGTGCCGTTGAATTTTCCGTTGATCTTAAGGTTGTCGGTAAATTCCAAAACTCCGTCAAAAGAAGTTTCCGAGCCAAGAATTGTGTAATTTTTTGATTGTTGTTCCATCGTCAGTTCTCTTGAACGGGCAGTTCGCCAAGCGTTTTTTTGATTTCCTTTCCGGAACGGAAAGCGGCCACGTAGTGCGCCTGCATTGAAGACGTTTGGCCGGTTTTAGGATTGCGGACAACCTCGCGGCCCTTTCTAAGGCGGGCCTCAAAGGTGCCGAATCCACGAAGTTCAATCGTGCAGCCTTTGGAGATGTTTTTCTTAAGCTCTCCCACAAAGGCATCGATTATTTCTTGAATTTCAAGTTTTTCGTATTTTGAATTTTGGTAAACCGCTTCGACCAAGTCATACTTTGTGATCTTTTTTGAAAGCATAGGCTCCGCCAAAATTCAAAAACTTTTAGTTGGCGGCAGCCGTCTTTACAAACGTGTTGTTATAAAGGCGAGTCATGCGGCTCTTTTTGCGCGAAGCGGCGTTAAGGCTTACAACGCCCTTAAGACGGGCCGAGTCCAAAGCGCTCTGAAGCTGCTTGAGCTTGGCGGCGGCCGCTTCCTGATCCTTTTTAAGCACCAACGCTACAAACTGTTTTGCGTATGTGCGGCACTCCGATTTAATTGCCTTGTTGCGCATGCGGCGCTTTTCGCTTTGAGCGTGGCGTTTTTCTGCTGAAGATTGATTTCTAGCCAAGATATCCCCCAAAAAATGTTTTAAGAAAATGTAAAAGTTATATTAGCAATTTTGGAGAATTGTGTCAAGCGTATTTTTCATTCACCTTAAGCCCGGCGTTTCCGATAATATAATCGTGAAATTGTTTCAAAAAGGATTGCTGACACTATATATTTTTCTAGCGGCGGGAACGGCGGCGGCCCAAGTGACGGATGGCGCTTTTTCCGCTGGAGTTCCCGCTCCCTTTGAAGGAGTTTGGGAACGCGACGACCGCTACGTCATTTTTTCCTGCAACGAACGGGAGGAGCCGAGGCAAAAGAACGCGGCCGCGATTTTGCTCAAAACCTTTTACAGCTGGTACCTTGACCGAACTGCGGAGCCCGAGGAATTCTCCGCGGACCGGACGTTAAACGACTCCACCTGCCCCGAGGCCGAACGGATTTTCATCGAATACCGGCCCTTGGTCACCAACAAGGGCGCGTCGGACGACGCCTCGGTTTGGGAAATCTTCGTTTGGCATCCAAGACTAAAGGAAGCCAGCGTGATTCCCGTGGCGATAATCGGCGGGAATCTTTACCTTAACTTTGCGGTAAAACTGAACACGGAAAAAGACGAAACAAGCGAAAACGGCGAAAAAGCGCAAGGCCGGCAACAGTTCGACCCTTTGGAAGGCTTTTGGTGCAAGATGTCCGAAGCCGACGGCGTAAAGGTTTGCCCGCCCGTAACCTCGACCGACATTTATTCCACATACATCACAAACGACGCGGTTTACACAATCCGCTACTGGCGCACGGACATGGAATACACAAACGAAATGGCCTTCTTTAGCGACGGCGGACAAACATTCTCCGTCGTAAAGCACATCCAGTCGGCGGGAAAAATCTACACTTGCGCCAACGGCCGCAGCGTGACAATCAGAAACGTCCAAAAGACAAACGACAGGCCGCAAGTATACGAGCTTGACTCAAAGGCGCAAATCTGCGGCCTGGGCCAGCCCTACCTTAAGCGCGTTCAAGACCTTGGAAACCAAGAGGCGGTCGTCGCCCTAGCGAAAAAATACTTTGCCCAAAGGGCGCCCAATCCCGATCCGCCCTTCCCGCCTTCAAACTTGGATTGGCATATGGACCAAATCAGACAGCTTGAAGCCGGAAATCAAATCATCCAGGCGGTTCGCAAACGCCAAAAAGAATTTGCCGAAAAATATCCGGGCCGCAGTCCTATTGACTGACCTAGAGGCGCCGATTATGAGCGCCTTGCGTCTATGATTTGCAGCTGGCGGCCCTCGCGGCCGTTAAAGGTGTTGCGCTGAAAGTTGTAGGCCACGTCGATCAAGTCTCCGTCGTTGAATTCCGTTCTGTAAAGAGCGCCTTGGTCCCACCACAAGGCGGGCCATTTTTGCTTTCCTATTTCCAAATAAAGCTTTAAGTGCTGCCGCTCGCCTTTTCCCATGACCTGGCCGCCGGCGATTCTCACTCCCCTCGTTATAAAAACAAGCTCCGGATTTTCGTTTCCATAGGGCTCAAAAAGATCGACGACGTTCATCAAATCGTCGTTCACGTATTGGGGAGCGAGCTCCGCGTCAACGTCAACCGCTTGGTCTTCGTCAGCCCCCAGTTCCAAGGCCTGGA
>JBGUQT010000015.1:0-61997 GCA_045131275.1 Treponema sp. | reverse complement strand
AACGAAACCAAAAGGATTGCCATAAAGACAATCATGGCGGTAAAGGACATAAGCTTTAATCGCAAGCTTGTTCCCCGCCGATTCAAGGCTTGAATCTTTTTCTTTTTTTCCAGCGGCATAAGGTCTCCTGAAAGAAGCGCGCTGATTTCTTTTTTGACAAGGACTGTTTCTTTTGCCGAAAGAACCAATCCTCGCGCTGCGAAAATCAAGGCGCCTAGCGCGATTATAATGATTATGGCGAACAGTATGTCTCCCGTTCGCGCGAAGAATTTTCCAGTGTCGTAAACCCGCTGCCACGCGGGAGTGTAAACGTAATTGGCCGCGATCTTTACCGTTCCGTTTTCGCTGATTTCAAAGGCGGACTTTGCCCTGTAAACGCCTCTGTCGGAATGGTAAAGCGCGATTGTATAAGTTCCTTGGGGAACGGTGTTGTCAAGCTTTACGCCGCTTATCTTTTGGTCGTTGGGAACGGAGTAGTCGCCGTCCTTAAGGTTGAATTCCATCGAGTAAGGCTCTTTGGAATCCTCCCTTGAAATCACAATCTTGTAAATCGTTCCGTCATATCTAAAGCCAGTTCCATGCAACTCAAGAGAGCTGCTTCCAAAAACGTCGGAAGATTTTCTCACCGAATCAACGCGGGTAAAGGGCTCGTACTTGTTGGCGTAAACCGTGACATAAGAAGGTTCGCTTGCGTTTCCGGCCTTATCAATCGAGCGGACGCTAAATGTGTAGACGCCGTTCCTGCGGTTGGCGAAACGCGCGGAAGAATTTCTAGTTTGAACATTCGCAGAGGGAACGCGGGGCTTTATGGCACCTTCGTTCTTTTTCTTAAAGTCCGCAAGGCGGGCGGCAAGTTCCGCGTCGCTAAGGCTTGTGGGATGGCGCCTTGAAGTGAACAATTCCCTTGGAAGGCTTCCTTCGCTTTCCAAGTTGAACGAGTATCCGTCTATTTCCTCGTCTTCGGATTCGTCGCGCCAACTAAAGGCAAGGTCGTTCGTTGCTGCAAAGCCCGCCGCGTCCGTTTGCGGGCCGGCGATTACCGGCGGCTTGGGCGGAGTCAAGTCCCTATAGTAAGAGACGACCGCGCTGTCGGACCAGTTTCCGGCGTAGTCAACCGCCCTAACCTTTAGATACCAATTCTTTTCGGCGGACGCTTTGACCGACACGCTGTTTTCCTTTGGAAGGTTCATTAAAAGTTCCGGAGCGTCTCGGCTTGCGTCTTGCGTCCAAATCCAAGAATAACCGCGAATTCCGGATGAGTCGGTTGGAAGAGTGATTCTAAAGCGAACGTTCTCGTCGCGGCTTCTTTGGCCAGCCATAAACGTCAAAGGCGTGATTGTCGGCGGCAAAACCGTGTGGTCGCTTTCCAGTCTGTAAATCCAAGAAGAGTTTCCGCTGGTTCCCTGCCAAAGGAAGGCCAAAGTTTTTCCCGCGTCCGTTATCATTGGATAAACAAAAGTCGCGGCGCTTCTTTGCGGAGAAAGAACGATTTGCTCGCCCCACAAGGTTCCCTGCCTTTGCGCAAAGTAAACCCGTTCCAAGCCGCTTCTTGTGTCAAACCAAACCAAGCTTAAATTGTTGTTGTGGCTGAACAAAATCGGACGGCTTGCGTTGCCGGAATTTGAAATGCGCTCGGCGCGGCCCAAAATGTTTCCGTCGGAATTCAATTGCGCAAAGTAAACGCTTGAATTTTCTGAATTGTATGGCGTGCGCTCCCAGGCGATGTAATTGTTCTGCTCAAAGCGGCATAAGGTGGGCCGCTGGTCGCTGGACAAATCGTTCTCGTCGCCGGTGTTCACCATAATCGGATTTGACCAAGACGAGCCGCCGCTTGAGGCCTGTGTCGAAAAAAGCTTGTAGACGATTCTTGACTGCGTTCTATGCTGCGCCTGAAAAACGACCAACTCGCCTTTTGGCGTTGAAAGCAAGACCGGCAAGAATGGATTGAGGCTTTTTTGCGCCGGAGAAAATTCGTTAAAGTCGTTCCAATTTACGCCGTCGCGGCTTCGGGCGTAGAGCATCGTAAAGCTTTCGTCGCGTCCTAGCGATGTAAAAACAATAAAGGCGCCGCTTAGCGTGTCGTAAATGCGAGGCGCGACAAGCGGAAGGTTTTGCTTGCTGAATTTCTTTTGGGCAAAAGTCAAGCCGCCGTCAGAGCTTGTGTAAATTGAAATAGTGTTGGCGTCTGAAAGAACGCTTACAGCCAAAACGCCGTTTGCGTTCATCGCGGCGCTGTAAAGGTCCGGGATCTCGCCTGAATACGGAAACGGTCCCGCAAAGCGGCGGGAATCTTCCCATTTTCCGTCTTTGTAAACCTGAATGCGTAAATTTATAGAAGATTTTTTTGCGTCAACTTCCTGCCAAATCGCGGCGGCAATCTTTCCGTTTGAAACCGCGCTTGGGAAACACACGCCGCTTTGCGAAACGCGGACTGGATTTTCCCAAAAATAATTTTGCGCCGCGGTTCCTTTTGCGAGCAGAAGAAAGAGAGAAAATAAAACTGTTAAAAACAAGCGTTTCTTACGCATTTTTATCATTATACCAAAATCTCAAGCCAAGCGCAAATCGTCGGCGGGGCCGCCCTTACATTCGCGCCTGGACCTGCTTTTGCAAATCCAATATCTTTGAAGACCTGCGGTTGGCCGGCGTCTGCAAAAGGCGCTCGACAATCGTGTAGGCTCCAATAACATTGTTGTTTCTCAACTCCTGAATGGCTTGGTTGTAGCTGGCCTCGTCCGCGCTTGAAAGAACGACGGCCGCCTTTCCGCCGACCGCGATTTGTATTCTGTCCTTAAGCATAATCGCGCTGTCGTTGTTGGGGTTCAAGGCGATCGCTTGGTCAAGGCGGCTCAAAGCCTGGCGCAAAATTTGCTCATTGCCCTTGGCGCTTGAGTAAAGCTTTTGCGCTTCTTGGGTCAAGCTGTTGGAGCGGCGCAAGGCGCTTTGGTCAACCGGCTTTTGCCTGATTCCCAACTCAATCTCAACGTCGTAAATCAGCTTGCTTAGGCCGGGATAATTGGGCCTGATTTCGGCCAAGTCAAGCAAGTCGCTGTAGCCCTGCTGCTGGGTAGAAGGCGTCTTTACGTTTTGGCGGGCGGCTTGAACACGGCGCGCGAACGTTTCGTTGAATTGGGCGGGATCTATCAACTCGTCGATGCGCAAAGTCAAAAGCGCCGCTTCTTGGTTCAACGGATAAACCATTTGCAACTCTTGCAGCTTTTTCTTGGCCTCGCCCAAAAGCTCCAAGGCCTCCTCGCGCTTTCCGTTCTTGATTAAATTTGCGCCTTGGTCAAAGTACTGGTGCGCGTTGCTCAAGATTTGCGACATTTCCGGATACAAGGGAGCGGTCGGCTTAATTTCACGGCCGGTCTTCATGCTAAGGGCGTTCTGAACCAAAAGCTTAAGGTTCTTGATCTCTTCGTCTTCCTCAACGTTAGTGACGGCCCAGCGGCTTTCGGCGCGGTTAAGCAGGCTTTCGGCGCTTTCAAAGTCGCCGGCGTAGTAATCGTTCTTGGCGCGCGTTTTTAGGACGCGGACTTCGGCAACGATAAGCTTGTTTTCGGCCTCGTTGATTCTTTGGCCCAAGTCAGCCAAGTTTTTGTCCGACGAGGCCCGCAAGGCTTCTGATTCTTGGTGGCTCAAAGATTCGTTGTACAATTCGCGCGCGCGCTGCAAGTCGTTTCTTGCGTTGGAGAACTTGTCGGCGCGGTAATTTTTTTCGGCCCTTCTGTAAATTTCGTCGGCCTGGTTTTGCGCGCTTTGGGCCATCACGATTTCTTGCCGCGCCCTTGAGTTGATTTGAACGCCTTGGCTTGTCCACTGGTCAAGGTTCAATATCGCCGTGTCCAACTTTTGGACGACAGAAGCGTTTTGCTTAGGATTCGCGCGCAACCTGTCGCGCATCAAAGCCAAAAGGCTCTTGTCGGAAGAAAGAGTGTCTTGCACTGTCTGGACTTTCTGGACGGCCTCGCGCGGATAATGGGTTTCCAAAAGGTTTTCGGCTTCGGCGTAAAGGTTCTGGTAGTTGCCAGATATCATGTCCACAGCCTTTTCGGTGTGGTCGGAAAGATTTTTCCAAGCGCCTTCAGCCTGCGCGACGGACGACTTTCGCGCCAATTCGTTTATGTCTTGGTAATAGTCCTGAACACTCTTAAAGTCCAAAACTTTGTCAACAAACTTGGAGGCATCGGCCTTTTTGTCCGTCTTGCCCCTTTGCTCCTCCACCAAAGCCTTATGCTCCACATACCATGGCTCGTTCAAGTTGGCGACGGCCTTTCGTTCCGTCTTGTCTAGCTCCGCCAAAACAGAAAGCAATTCCTTTGAGTAAGAGTCGTCGCCGCGCGCGTTTTCCAAAGAGTCTTGCGGAACTTTTATGGCGGCAAAGCGCGCTGCGGCTGCCTTGTAGTCGTTCAAATTCAATACAGAAGAATTGCTTCCGTCAACAAAATTCTTAACGCCCTTCATCGAGCTTGCGTAAAGCGGCGTAGCCTCTCCAAGAGCCTTTCCGTCGCGACCCAAGCGCAAGCGGTTCAAGGCGCAAACCTCAAGCGAAAGACTTGCAAAATTATTCGCTTCAAGCAAGCGCGAAGCGTCGGGCGCGAACGAGCTTTCCAAAGCCTTTTGAATCGGAGCGCTCTTTGCGTATTCGTCAAACTTTTGGTTGACCGTCTTGTACAAAAAGGCCTTGCAGTTGTCCAGCATGTAATTCCATTCGCAGTCAATCGCTCCCAATACGCCGGAATTTTCTATGCTTGAAACGCCAAGGGTAAAGCGGGTCATAAAGGACAAATAAGAGGCTTCGGTCAATTCCGGGTTTTGCCTTTTTAGCTGCGCGAACGTTTGGTCAAAGCGGCCGCCCGCCGCCAACACGCGATTCCTGACGCCAGCGAAATTTTGCATTTGCGCCGAAAAATGCTGCCAGGCGCGCGCGGAGTTTTGCCAGTTGCCGGACTCAACCGCTTGTATGAAATTCTTGTAAGCGTCGTTCCACTCGGAGCGGGCGGTCAAATAGCTTTGCGTCGCTCCGTTAAGCTCGCCCGCGATTTGCGTGACGGCGTTTTTTAAGGCCGCGGAATTTTCGTCGTAGAACTCGTCGCGATACATGTAATAGCCGCTTTGAATCACGCCAATAGCGTCGGAGTACTTTTGGCTTGAAGCGTTTTTTGCGCCCTCCTCCAAAATGCGGCGGAACTGGGCGCGGTAGTAGGTGAACTCAGCGGCGGCTTTGGCTTGCCTAATAAAAGCCAAGTGCTCTTTTGTCGGATGCTTTTCCAGCGACTCAAGCTCCTTGATGATCGCCAATTTTTTTTCGGCGTTCTCAGGCTCCTTTTCCATTACGTCAAGCAAGTCGTTCGCGAGGCGGGTGTAATACGAGCGGGCGCGCATTATGGCGTCAACCCGCCTTTGCGCCGCGTCCAAGTCGTTGGGAAATTTTTTCATGTAGTCGGAAAGCTCGGCCAAAGCCTTGTCGTAGTCGGTCTGCTTTATGAGGGCGTCTATCTCGCGCAAAGACATGTCCTCCGCGAACAAGGCGGCGGGCAAGGCGCAAAGAGAAAGAATTAAAACTGACAAAAACGCGAATCTTTTAATAATAAACACCCAAAAGGGGGAGCAAAATCTTTTTGCGAAAACCGCCCCTTTTCTTCTTATATAATTTTCGGAAAATAAGAATTAACAATTAAGGTAAAAAATCCGAATATTTATATGTAGAAAGTCGCTACTCAAAAAGGCCAAGAAAATTGACATTTTGGAGATTTTTTGACATAATTATAGCGAATTAAAAGAATGATGGCAAGCAAAAAAAAGTTTTTTACATTCCTAGCCTTCTCTCTTATGGCCAAGCTTTTTGCCTTGGACATGACAGACGTTTTCCACACGCTGTCAAACCCCTTTTACAACATGGTGGACCCAAACGAAGGCATGACGTCATTCCCATCCCTAAACATTCCCTGCGGAGGCCGCGAAGAAAGCCTTGGCGGCGCCTTTACCGGCCTTTGCGACGACATTTGCTTTTTTGACTACAATCCGGCTGCGTCTTGCCTTTTGCCCAAGGGAGAATTCGCCCTCTTCCACAACTCGTGGATTTCGGACTCAAATCTGGAAACCTTGGCTTGGGCCGACCGCTTTAACGACTTGGGCCTGGGCGCCAAATTAAAATGCTTTTACGTTCCCTTTACCGAATACAACTACTTTGGCGACAGAGTCGCGGCAAACTACTACAGCGAGACGACCGCCTGCGTAAACGCAAGCTACAACTTTTTCCACGGATATTATTTTAAGGGCCTTGCCGTTGGAACCAATTTAAAGGCGGCTTGGCGCTCGGTTCCGGACTACACGAACAACGAGAACAACTCGATAATACAAGGCTCGGGCCTTTCGCAAAGCTCGTTGGGCGTCATGGCGGATTTGGGCGTGATGCTTTCGTTTGACGTCTTTAAAAACTTTGACTCGCGCGAAGCCAACTTAAGGGTTGGAGCCAGCCTTTTAAATCTTGGCGTGGCCATGACGGGCTTTGGCTCGCAAGGCAAATTTCAAATCGACGACCCGCTTCCAACAGCGGCGGCGATCGGCGTTTCATACCGCTTCCTAAAAAAGCTGGCCGTTTGCGCGGACTTTAGGCAGCCAATCAACTTGAAGGACTTTTCTAAAAGCGCAAGATGGTCCGCTGGAGTCGGAATAGACTTTACGGTCACCGACAAGCTGGAGTTTATGGCCGGCTTTAGGCTAAAGGGCGCCAACCCCCGCTTTTCTTTGGGAACGGAATTCAAGGTCAAAAAATTCATCTTTGACATAAACTACACGCTTGACTTGACGTCTTCGCTGAACCCGGTGAACCATTTTAGCCTTAGCGCAAGGATCGGCTTGGGCGACCACGGCCGAAAGCAAAGGCAAGAGCGCTGCGACGCCTTGTACACAAAGGGCTTGGACGAATACGCAAAAGGCAACGAAGCCGCTGCCGTCGAATACTGGGAAGCCGCGCTTAAAGAAGACAAGGCCTGGACTCCAGCCCAACGCTGGATAGACACCGTAAAGAATTCACGCAAACTCTACGAGCGCGTTTTGGACATCCAGAGCCTCGAGTAATGGGACAAAAATCACAAATTATATTTCTTGTAACCTGCGCTCCACCGCGTCAACGATAAAGTCCGGACTGCTGGCGCCGGCGGTAAGGCCAACGACTTTTGCGCCGCCAAAATCTTTTGGAAGCTCGCCGGCGGACTCAACGAAATAAGAATTTGGGCAAAGGCTTTTTGCAAGCTCGTAAAGGCGCTGGCTGTTGGCCGATTTTTTTCCGCCCACGACAACAAGCGCGTCAACCTTTTTTGAAAGCTCTTCCAAGGCCTTTTGGCGCTGGCCGGTTGCGGGACAAATCGTGTTAAGGACTTTTAAGCCTTTGATTTTACCAGAAAGAATCGACGCGATTTTTTTGTATTCTTCGGGCGAAAATGTCGTTTGGCTCAAAAGAACCGCGTTGCCGTCCATCTCGGGATTTGCGTCAAGCCCGGCGGCCTCGTCCGCGCTTTGAACAAGGACAAAGCGGCCGCCCGCAGTCTTGGCCTTGCCGGAATTTTCGGTCGCGCCGCACGCAGTCTTGGGCTTGCCGTAAGTAGCGGCAAAGAGCGCGCTGCCCTCCACCGCCTTGACCTCCGCGTGGCCCTTGTCGCCGGCCAAAATCACGAACATTCCTTTTTCGGAAAACTCCGCCGCCCGCTTTTGGCTTAAGGCCACGCGGGGACATGTGGCGTCAATGACTTGGGCGCCAGTGGCCTTGATCCGTTCCAACACAAAGGGAGAGACGCCGTGCGCGCGGACAAGAACTTTGCAATCGCTGTCAAGGGAATCGATTTGGGCCTCGTCAAGAATCAAAAGGCCCTTTTTTTGAAGGTCGTCCAAGGCCGCCTTGTTGTGAATTAAGGGGCCAAGGGAATAAATTTTTTTAGGCTTTTGCGATTGGGAGCCTTGGGCAAGGGCGTCCAACGCGCCCTTCACCGCCCTGCTGACTCCGCTGCAAAAGCCTAAAAGTTCCGAACGAACTACATTCATTCAACAATGTTAAAGCGCCGCGGCGCCCGCAGATTTCTTGGGCATCGCGTGGTGAATTCCGTATTCCGGCTTCCAATCGCGGCGAGTAAAGTTGATAAAGCCCGAAGAAATGAACATTGAAGAATAACAGCCGCTCAACAAACCTACAGTCATCGCAAGCGCGAAGTCCTTGATGCTTCCTGTAGTGAACAAGTACAAGGCGATTACGGCGAACAATGTTGTGACTGTCGTGATGATCGAACGGGCCAAAGTGTCGCTCAAAGACTGGTCAAGCAAATCCTTAAAGTTCTTGACTTCCATAAGCGGCAAGTTGTAGCGCACGCGGTCAAGGATAACGACGGTGGCGTTGATTGAATAACCTACGATTGTCAAAACGGCGGCCAAAGTCGTTGTGCTGAACTCAATCTGGCTCCATGTGATGAACGTGAACATAATGCAGATATCGTGAACCAAAGCCACGATGGCTCCCAAGGCAAAGTCCCAGTGAAAGCGGATTGTAGCGTAAAGCCAAATCAAGAGCATCGTTCCCAAAAGCAAGAAGATTGACTGGCGGGCCAATGAACTTGACATGCTTGATCCGATAAAGTCCGTCTTAAGAACGTCAACGTTGCTCTCGCCGTACTTGTTTACAAGCGCTTGCGTAATCTTTCCGCCCTCGCTTTCTTGAACGCCGGCGCGAATCTGGTAGCCGTCGCTTGACGAGCCGACCTTCTTTACGCTTACGCCGCCAAGGCCTTCCAAAGAAGCGCGGACGTCTTCGATTCCGGCGGCTCCCTTGATGACAACTTCTTCGATCATGCCGGGCTTAAAGTCGATTCCCAAGTTGATTCCGCGAGTCAAAAAACTAAAAACGCCGCTTGCGATAACAAGGCAAGACAATATGGCGCAAGGCAAAAAGCCCTTGCTAAAAGACAATCTTTTTTTCATTATTTTACCCTCCAACTGATGCTGGTAGTCTTTTTCTTAAAGGCTTCCGTTCCAACATCGAACATCAAGCGGCTTACGAACAAGGCCGTGAATACGGAAGACGCGACGCCGATGGCCAAGCTTACCGCAAAGCCCTGGATTGAGCCTGTTCCCAACTGGCTAAGGAACATGGCCGCGATGAAGGTTGTGATGTTAGAGTCCCAAATGGCCCAAGAGGCGCCCTGGAAGCCGGCCTCGATGGCGGCCGCGCGGCTCTTTCCAAGCCTAAGCTCTTCCTTGATGCGCTCAAAGATGATTACGTTGGCGTCAACAGCCATACCGACGGTAAGAATCATACCGGCGATTGAAGGCAAGGTCAAAGTCAAGTTAAAGGCCGAAAGAACGGCGAACAAAATGTAAAGGTTGAGAACCTGGGCGACAATCGCGTTGATTCCCGCTCCCTTGTAGTAAAGAAGCATAAAGGCGAAAATCGCGATCAAGCCGATGGCCAAGGCCATCAAGCCGTTGTGGATCGTCTGCTCGCCCAACTCGGCGCCGATAACCTGCTGGCTTTCAACGCTAAGGGGAACTTCAAGCCAAGCGGTCTGCAAAACTTTCTGCAAGTTCTGCGCCTCTTCCAAGCCAAAGCCGTCGATGCGGACGCGGCCGCCGCCGATCTTTGTCTTGATTGTGGCCGCGCTCTTAACCTTGTTGTCGCTGATGACGGCAAGGCGCTCGCCCACGTGGTCGCCGGTAAAGTTGGCGAAAATCTCGGCGCCTTCCATGTCCAAGGTAAAGTCTACGCCGGTCTGGCCCATTTGGTCGCGGCTGACTTCGGCGCTCTTTACGTAGCGGCCGTCAAGCGCGATTTCCTTTTTGAGGGCCATGTACTGGATGAACTCGTCCAAGCCGTAAGAGTCCTTTGTGTAGTAGCCAAGAATTTCAACGTCTTCGGGAACGATTGAAGGATCAATCAATTTTCCGTTGTCGTCAAAAGTCGCTTCGGGATTTGAGTAGTAGTACTGCAAGAATTGGTTGGTGGCTTCCTCGTCCACAAGGCGGAAGTTGAGGATGCCTTTTCCCATAATGATCGTGTTGATGGCGTCGCTTTGCTCGGCGCCGGGGATTTCGATGTAAACGCGGTCTTCGCCCTGCTGGCGGATAACCGGCTCGGTCAAGCCAAAGCGGTCGATGCGGCTCTTGAGAGTCTCGATCGCCTGCTCCATCGCGCGGGCCTTAAAGGCAGCCTCGCCGCCGGCGCCGGCAACCGATTCCTGGTTGTTCTTTACAGCCGCATCCAAGTCGGCGCGGACGATAATGTTCATGCCGCCCGAAAGGTCAAGGCCAAGCTTTACAGAGTTTGTGTAGTTGCGCTTGTCGGCCAATACGCGCTCGCGGTAGCGTTCCTGGTACAATTCAAGAAGCTTGGAGTGGATTGACGAAGCGACGTTTTTCTTTTCGTCATCCGTCTTGGCGATGCGGCCAAGGCTGAACGAAGACAAGGCGGCGCCCAAAGTAAGCGGCTCCGGAACAGCCTTTTTGTATTCCTTGTAATTCTTTTTAACGGCCTTTGCCAGCCAAGCGTACTCTTCGCCCAACGGAGAGTTGGGGTTTGACGCGGCCAAAGCTTCCAAAGCCTTTACGTCCTTGGCGGCCTGCTGAACGGAATATTCCTTGATTTTCTCAAGGGACTGCAAGGCCAACTTTTGGTCGGCTTCGCTCGTTCTAAAATACCAATTGATTGTAGGGCGCAAGAACGCCAAACAAATTCCCAATACCACAAGAAGAATGACAAAACGCCATCTTTTGCTCGACTTTTCCATTTTTATGCTCCAATATATTTTTTCTGTATTATTTTATTTTTCGCTTTTTTCTTCGGCTTTGGCCTTGGCGGGCTCGGCCTTTTTTTCGGCTTCGGGCTTGTCCACAGAGGCGATGGCCGAGCGGCTGAACTCAAGCTTTGTGTTGTCGTCAACCTTAAGGATTACGGTCTTTTCTTTTGTAGAAGAAACGACTCCGTGGATTCCGCCGATTGTTACGACCTTGTCGCCTTTTTTAAGGGCGGCGAGCATCTTTTCCATTTCTTTTTGCTTTTTGCTTTGCGGGCGAATCAAGAAAAAGTAAAAAATCGCGATCATCAAAACGACTGTAACGATCAGCGATCCAAAACTTTGCGTGGACGAAGCCGCGGGAGCGGCTTGCAACAAGTATGCAAGTGACATAAAAGGCCTTCCTAACTTTTAAAAGTGTATAGTAGAATAATTATATAGGAAGAAGCCTTCAATGTCAACTAGCGGTAATGGGCTTACATTACTTTAAGCCGCTGATGTAAGCGGCCAAAGCGGTTCTGTTGTAGTAATCGGCGGGGTTGCTTATCGTGTAGTCAGGCTCGGCGCCCTTGTCAACGTCGTAGAAGGAGCCGTTTTTCATATAGCACAGGCGCTGGGGGCCTGAAATGCGGAAGCTGGTTCCCCAAGCCGACGAAATGGGCTGCACGACGCACGCGCCGCCGCCGGAAGTTCTTCCAAGCAAGGCGACTTTCTCGGACTCCTTGAACAAGTTGGGAACGAGGTTTCCGCAAGAAAAGCTGACCGGCGAGACAAGGCAAAAGAGCTTTCGGTCTCCAAGCGTGTCGTTCTCGTCAAACAAGCGGTCGCGGTTGGCGTCGCAGCGGTATCTTGTGGCGCATAAGGCGCCTGTGGTCGTGTACTTCATCGAAACGGTCGCCTCGCCCAAGAACCAGGCCGCCACGAACACGGCCGTGTCAGCCGCTCCGCCAGTGTTGGCGCTAAGGTCGATGACAACGTTTTTAATTTCGCTGTCATTCACAATCTTGTTGTGCGCCTTCATTATAAGGCCGATAGTGTCGTCGTCGGGGAAAGTGTTTGGATCGTCCTTGTAGTACTTGTTGAGATCATTTTGAAAATCGGAAGCGATGGCAAAAGAGTCAAAGGTCACAAAGGCAGTGTCGCCGACCTTATCGTAGCCAAGAACCGCGGTAGAGCCGGCGCCAGTGTTCGCGCGGGCGTCCTTGTAAATCTTTTCGTTTGAGTTCAAACGCTCGCGGGCGGCGCCGTTGGGCTGGTAGGAGTCGTCCTCGCCGACAAGGTAAGAAAAGTTCCACCACTTTGCGTGGTTGTCGTCCATAAAGTCGCCGATCAAATGGTATATGGCCTTGTCGGCGTTCAAAGCGCTGGGACCAGTCAAATAAGACTTTAAGCTGTAGTTTTGAGCGACGGACTTTGAGACGCTCATCGACACGGCGCCTTGGCTTTGCAAAAACTGGTCAAAGCTTGTTATGCCGTGCTGTTCCTTTAGGCCGTAAAGGAGGTCAAGCGCCATGCAAAGCTCGCCATAGCCAAACTTTGCCAAAGCGGCGCTGCGCTCGCCTTTTTCTCCCTGATAATAAAGGTCGCGGCTGGCTTTGTTGCCCGGGAGTCCTTTTTTGGACAAATCGCTTTCCAAAACAACGGACTTGCCGTTAAAGTAAAGGCTGTTCAAGAAAGTGGGCGCGACAAAAACGTCCGACACTGTCTGGAGCGGAACCAAATATTTTCCGTCGCGAATGACAAGGTCTATGCCGTATTTGGCAAGGTCGATTTGGAGCGGCTCTCCATAGCGCGGAAGATAAGTCGGCGCGATTTTTTTTATGAGGCGCGGCCTGTTTTGCTCGTCAAAAAACGGAAGGCTTGTCACGTCCAGTATCGTGGAAGAGCTGGGCTTCATCATAAAGACGTTGTAGTCATCAAAGCGGATCAAGTCCTTGTCAAAGTCAATGGTCAAGGATGTGTCAAAACCGTAAGTCTCGTTTTTTCTAACGCAAGTCGCCACGGCGCCGTTCTTTGTAATTGTAATTTGCGTCGGCTTGTCAAACAATTGGAACAAAAGGTTTATAAGGCCGATCATGTCGTTGGCCTCAAGATACGGAAGGTCGTTGACGCCGTCCAAAAAACAAAGCGGCAAATTTGCGGCGTGTTGGCCTTGCATAAAAAGCGGATACGAGCCGTTCTTGCTGCCGTCCGAGGGATCAGAGCCTCCGCAAGAGGCAAAAGTCAACGCAAGGGCCAAGGCGGCCGCCGTCAAAAAAAATTTCTTCATAATCACTCTCTCCTATTTTTCTGAAAACCTTTTTAAAAAAAGCTTTGTCCTTTCTTCCTTTGGAGAATTAATGACTTGCTTGGGGTCGCCCTGCTCCACAATCACGCCGCCGTCGATGAAAATCACGCGGTCGCTGGTGTCGCGGGCAAAGGCCATCTCGTGGGTGACGACAATCATCGTCATTTTTTGCGCGGCCAAATCCTTGATCACCTTTAAGATTTCGCCGGTAAGCTCCGGGTCAAGCGCGCTTGTCGGCTCGTCAAAGACCAAAACTTGGGGATTCAGCGCCAAGGCGCGGGCGATGGCGACGCGCTGCTGCTGGCCGCCCGACAATTGCTGGGGATAATGGCCCACGCGGTCGGCAAGGTTCATGCGGGCCAGCCATTCGCGGGCGCTTTTCTCGGCCAGCGCGCGGGGAACTTTTTGGACGCGGACAAGGGGTTCCGCCACGTTCTGCAAAACAGAATAATGCGGAAAAAGATTGAAGTTTTGGAAAACCATTCCGATTTTTAGGCCGATTTTTCTAAGCTCGCTTTTTGGGGAATAGATTCCGTCCTTGACCAAAGAGTCGCCGTCGATTTCTATCGTTCCGCCGCTGACTGACTCCAATTGGCAAAGGCAGCGCAAAATCGTGGACTTTCCAGAGCCGGACGGGCCGATTATGGAAAGCGCCTCGCCTTTTTTTAAGTCAAAGGAGATGCCTTTTAAAATGTCCGTCGCGCCAAAATTCTTTTTGAGATTCTTGACGCTGACTACGATATCGCTTTCCATAAACAACTCACTTGTAATAAGACAATTTTTTTTCTATGCGGCTAAAGGCAAATGTGACCAAGCCGTTCATCACAAGGTAAAAGGCTCCGGCCACAAAAAGCGGAACGGTTGAGAAAACCCTGTTGGACGCGGACTTGGCAACATGCAAAAGCTCCACCACTCCGATCACAGTGACAAGCGCGGTGTCCTTGACAAGCGTTATCACTTCGTTTCCCATCGCGGGGGTGATTCTTTTTATAACTTGAGGAACGATGATGTGGAAAAAAGTTTGGGCCTTTGTGTAGCCCAAGACTTTTGCGGCCTCCCTTTGTCCTTGCGGAACGCCTTCAAAGCCGCCGCGGTAAATCTCGGCAAAGTAAGCCGCGTAGTTGACCGCAAGCGCGATGATGGCCGCCGTAAAGCGGTCAAAGGACCAGCCCCACAAGAGGCCTGGCATAAAGTAAACGCAAATCAATTGAAGCATCAAGGGCGTTCCGCGCAAGACCAGCAAAAAGAGCTGGGCGACCTTTTGCAGCGGCCAAAACTTTGACATTCTGGCCATGCAAAAAAAGACCGCCAAGGGAATTGAGAAAATCAAGGTAAGGAAAAATATCTCCACCGAAACCCAAGTTCCGGAGAGCATTGAAAGTATCAAAGCCTTCAAAGTTTTTTCCGCTTACTTTCCGATAACAGTGATGTCGCTTCCGAACCAAGCGTAGCTGATTTTTTCTACGGTTCCGTCGGCGGCCATCTCTTCCAAAGCCTTTTGAACGGCTTCAGTAAGCTGAACGTCGCCCTTGCGGAAGGCTACGCCGTACTCTTCGGCGGCCAAAGACTCTTCAAGCAAAGTCAAGGGCAAGTCGGACTGCTTGATGGCGTACTCGGCCACAATGCTGTCCATTACAACTCCGTCAACTCCGCCGATGACAAGATCGTTGAGGGCCATCAAGTTTTGGTCAAGCTGAACGATTTCCTTTACGCTGTTCTTAAAGTCGGGCGTGTCGTTTACGGCGTCCTCGGCGCTGGAACCGCTCTGCAAGGCGATTTTCTTTCCCTTAAGGTCGGCCAAAGTCTTAAAGCCGGAGTCGGCGCGGACAACGACAACCTGCTTGTTGGCAAGGTAAGCCTTTGTAAAGCTGAGCGCCTTCTTGCGGTCCTCTGTGATTGTAAGGCCGTTCCAAATGCAGTCGATTTTGCCCGAGCTAAGCTCCTGCTCCTTTGAGTCCCAGTTGATGGGCTGGGCCTTGAACTTTACGCCCAAGCGCTGGCAAACTGTTTTGGCCAAGTCGATGTCAAAGCCTACGATTTCGTTGTTTTCGTCGCGGAAGCCCATCGGCGGGAACGAGTCGTCAAGGCCAAGAACAAAGACGCCGCGAGACTTTAACTCGTCAAGGGAATTGTCAGCCTTTGAGCCGCCTTTTTTGGCGCATCCAACAAGCAAGCCGGCCAAAAGCGCGGCGGCAATTACAGTTACGATAATTTTTTTCATTTTTTTCTCCTAATATTTACTTTTTTCTTTTAGAAACAATTTTTTTAAGCGCGGCGACTTGCTCCTTTACGCGCTGGGGAGCGGTGCCGCCAATGGTTTTGCGTTCGGCGGCGCAGGCGGCGGGCGTGATCAAATCGTAAATGTCCTCGCCTATCAACTTTGAGCACTGCTGGAATTCTTCTATGCACAAGTCTTCCAAGCGGACGCCCGCGTCAATCGCAATGCGGACGGCCTTGGCGCTGATGCCATGCGCCTCTCGGAACGGGATTCCCTTGCGCACAAGGTAGTCGGCAACGTCTGTGGCGTTGAGGTAGCCGTCCTGGCAAGAGTCGGCCATTTTCTTTTTGTTAAAGGCGGCGCTGCTTATCATGTAAGTGAATACCGTCAAGCAAGAAGAGACGGTGTCCATCGCGTCAAAGAGAGGCGCCTTGTCTTCCTGCAAGTCGCGGTCGTAGGAAAGCGGAAGGCCCTTCATCATTGTAAGGAGGTTGAACAAGTCTCCGTAAACCTTTCCGGCGCGGCCGCGGATAAGCTCGGCAAAGTCGGGGTTCTTTTTTTGCGGCATTATCGAAGAGCCGGTGGACCATTTTTCGCTAAGGTTGATAAAGTTGAATTCGCTTGTGGCCCACAAAACAATTTCTTCGCAAAAGCGGCTAAGGTGCATTTGCAAAAGGCTAAAGGCGCCGGTGAACTCGATGCAGTAGTCGCGGTCGCTCACGCTGTCGATTGAGTTTGGCGTGGGACCGTCAAAGCCCAAAAGCTTTGCCGTAAGCTTTCGGTCAAGCGGAAGGCCGCTTCCGGCCAAGGCTCCGCTTCCCAAGGGGCTGAGAGAAATTCTTTTTAAGGCGTCTTCCAAACGGCTCCAGTCGCGCTCCAAACTCCAAGCCCAAGCGCAGAGATGCTGGCCCAAGGTGACGGGCTGCGCGTGCTGCATGTGGGTGTAGCCGGGCATAAGGGTGTCCAAGTTTTTTGAGGCGATTGAGGCCAGCGCGTCAATCAGCGCGAGAATTTTGTTTTGCAAAAGAGGAACGACTCGGCGCAAGTGGATGCGCTCGTCAAGCGCTATTTGGTCGTTGCGGCTGCGTCCTGTGTGAAGCTTTTTTCCCGCCGCTCCGATTCTGTCTGTGAGCGTGGCTTCTATAAAGGAATGGATGTCCTCGGCGCTGTAGTCGATTTTTAGCTTTGCGCTTTCCAAGTCTTTTTTGATGGAAAGAAGTCCGCTCTTTATTTTGGCCGCTTCCGCCTTGGAAATGAGGCCCGCGGAACAAAGCATCTCGGCGTGCGCGAGCGAGCCCTGGATGTCGTCAAAGGCCATCCGCTCGTCAACATAAATAGAAGTTTCAAACTCAACAGCCGCCGCGTCGGGGCCTTCCTTAAAACGCCCGCTCCAAAGAGCCGCGTGATTGTCCTTTGTAATAGTACCGTGCCGCATAGACGAATATGATAGCAAAAAACATATTTTTTTTCAAGAACGCCGCGTTTGCGCGAGAACCGCTCTGGTTAGTTGGATAAATACAACAAACTAAAAACATAGCGAATTTTTCGCAAAATTCTTGCGATTTTTCCGCCAAAAGCGCTAAAAAATGCGCTATCGCGTCTACCTTATAGTAAAGAAAACTGTAAGGAGATGTTTTATGAAACGAAAATCTTTTGACGAGCTCACATTTGCCGACGACGGAATGTTTCAGACCGTCATGAAAGACCCGCAACTTTCTGCGGAACTGGTGGAGCGCTTGCTTGGCGTCCGCGTCAAGCAAGTCGAGTATCCGGAACTGGAAAAGGCCATCGCGCCCTACTACACTTCCAAGGGCGTGCGGCTTGACGTTTACCTTAAGGACGAGGACAGGGCGATTGACGTGGAACTGCAGTCCTATCCGCAAAAGGCGCTCGGCAAGCGAATGCGCTACTACCAGTCAATGGTGGACTGCGACTCTCTGATGAAAGGCCAGCCCTACACCCAGCTAAAGGAAAGCTACATCCTGTTCATCTGCAAGTTCGACCCATTCCGCGACAAAGACGAGCGCGGCTACGGCCTTCCGCGCTACACTTTCCGCAACGTTTGCGCCGAAAACAATTCGGTGAATTTAGATGACAAATGCGTCAAAGTCGTGTATAATTCAAGCGCTTACAAGAGCGTAAAAGACGAAAAAGTCCGCGCGCTCTTGCGATTCATTCAGACCAACGAGCCTGGCGAAGACGACTTTTCCAAGCGCCTTTCCGAGTTCGTGACCAAAGTCAAAGAAAACGAAAAATTCAGAAAGGAGTTCGCCGACATGAATTTGCACGATTTTGACATTATGACCGAAGCCAAGGAGGAAGGCCTTGCCGAAGGACGAGAGGAAGGCGCGCGGCAAAACGCCGTGGAGAACGCGCGGAACGCCCTGGCGATGAACCTGTCCGCCGAGCAAGCCGCGCAAATAACCGGCCTGCCATTAGAGCAAGTGCTGGAGCTACAAAAAGAACAGGCCGCCCAGCCTGCCAACTAGTCTTGCCGCCCAGCCGGCAGCGACGCAAGCCTAACCGCGCCACTCACCCACCCGCAACAAAAAAGAAGAAGGAGCGGCGCTTCAAACAGGCCGCCCCAAATCTTTGGCTTGCAAACCTGCGCGGTCGTTAGCCGACCACGCGCGGCGCCCCACTGCCCCGGGCGGACAACTGCCGCGCTATTTATTTACAAGACGCCCCTTGTTGCCCACCTTCTTGCTAGCATAATACGTAGAGCTGTCAGTCAGAACGTATCGGGTATTGTAAGACAAATTAGGTTCAGTGCCGGTCCAGCTGTAATAAACTATTTGATAGTTTGACATCTGAGTTGTGGTCATTGTTTTATTGAGCTACCAAATATCCCTTTGGACCAATCTTCTTTGAGCTGTAATACGGAGAGCTTTGCGTAAGCATGAATTTTCCGTAACTCGCAATTTCAGGTTCAGGGTAAGTCCAACTGTATTCCACAACCTTATGACTTGAAATGTCAGAAGCTGAAAGACCGCTTGGGAGCGTAATATACATATTAGAGAAGCCTGTGCCAGCCGGCAGATTCGAGCTGGTGAGCCAAATAGCAGTTATATAGCCTGAATAGATGTCATTATATTTAGTTTTGCCAATATTTCCGCTTGTGCCAGGTATGTTAGCAACCCCTTGCAAATTCACTTTAGTGCCGTAAACTGCACCGCCATTGCCGCCTGCGTAATTGCCTGCCATAGTTGCTCCGCCTCTAATACAGAAATCACTTCCATCACTACTACAAACACCGCCGCCGTTTCCATTGGTTGCTGTATTGTTTGAAATTGCCGCGCTGCTTCCTTCCAGCTCCAAAGTAGTGCCGTATTCATCACTGTAACCTTCTTCCAAATAAACACCGCCACCATCTGCATCAGCAGTATTATAAGTTATGCTTCCTTTTACAGTAAAAGGTGACTTTTCATAGACATAAACACCGCCGCCATTTCTTCTTGCAGAGTTGTAAGTTATGCTTCCGCCATACATAGTGGCACTAGGGTTATGGGTAATACATAAACCTGCGCCATCATAAGCTTTGTTATATCCTATAGTGCCGGTATTCATATAAAAGAGATTTCCGTCCATATATACGCCGCCACCAACACCAGCTGGATTTGTTGTGCCTACTCCAGTATAGCCACTAGAACCACTAGTACCACTAACTGTACCTGTAGCAAAATTGTGTTTTATTCCACCAGTTAAATTTTCTTCATAATAATCTGTTCCAACTCTACTGTCATAACCAAGCGCAAGCGTACCTGATGTGCTTGTTACATAAACACCACCACCCGCTTTTGCGCAATTGCTGTAATTTGATTCTGTAGTAGTTGTTGTTCCAGTATTTGTGTCACCAATCAAAGCTGAACCATACATAAACATCGTTCCACAAAGGTAAACGCCGCCGCCATAAGTTGAAGCGCTGTTTTTTGAAATCTGACCGCCGCCCATATATATTTCACTATATATATTTGCCCAAATCCCGCCGCCATTTCCATATGATTGGCTTGTATTGTATGCTTTATTTGCGTTAATTTTTCCTGACGCTACATATAAATATACATAGTTAGTACTTGTTCCCCCACAATAAATTCCACCGCCGTTTTCTGAAGCATAATTGTAGTAAACACCGCCATTATCAAGAGATGATTTGGTGTTTACGCTGCCACTTGTAAACGAACTGTATCCAAGACATACGTACGCGCCGTCATATGCATAAATTCCGCCGCCACGAGCAGCTTTGTTTGCGCCATCTGCAGTAGAATTTGCAGGAGGGGTAGTCTGACCTGATTTACCGATAACTGCATAACCAGACATTAAGAGTTTTGCGCTTGTTCCATCCATGCAAATACCGCCGCCATATCCATCATCAGTGCTTCTCGAAGCTTTATTATTAGTGATACAAGCATACTGTGTAGAAGAAGAACCGGTCATATACACTGTAGAATTAGAATAAATTCCTCCGCCACCTGCAGAACCGGCTGTGAAAGATTTATTAAAGGCTATAGTTCCGCTGTCAAAATACAATGTACCGCCATCGTTTACTATTCCTCCACCAGGCTTATAATTATCTTGGCGATAATTTCTGTAAATACCGCCGGAAAGTTTTGATTTTGTAGTTCCTGCCGAATAACCAAGACGGGCTGTTCCTTTGTTTATTAAACCGCTGTTTGTATTTGAACAGTCTGTAAGATTTGTAAGATTTGTTGCAACAGTGGAAGCGGAGCTGTCTCCAATGCATGCAGAACCATACATCCAGAAGGAGGCATCTGTATTATTATAAAAGCCTGTTCCCCTGTTATTATGTATTGTTCCTCCGCTCATATAGAATTGAGCGTTGCTGCCTGTAGAATAAATTCCTCCAGTGTATGCTCCATAATTTAAATTGACATTTCCTGAATAAAAATAAGCAGTTGAATCATTATAAATTCCGCCGCAATTTTTGGCGCCTGCAGTGGTACCAGAAGGGACGGTACAAACATTTGCGTAAACGCCTTTTGTCAACTTATATGTATCAGTACTATTTATTGCTCCACTTATCCATGCTCCGCCAAGATACAAACGTCCACCAGTTGAGTAAATACCGCCGCCGGCTGTTGTCGCTATGTTGATTCCTGTAGTAAGCGCTGTATTTGAAGCTGAACGGTCTGACGCTCCGTCGTTTCCTATTGTAGCTGTACCATAAAGACATAGAATTGAATTAGAAGAATAAACTCCTCCGCCGTTTTTCGCCTTGTTCTGCTGAACAAGAGTTCCGGCTTTCAGGTTAACTCTAGGACATGTTGATGTGCTAAATGTAGAAGGTCCGTTTATTTTTATTCCGCCTCCGTTGCCGGTAGTGTTTCCGCCCATGATCTTAAGATTTGTGATGTCAACATATCCCTGGTAATTGATTATAAGCGCGCTTCCGTCGGAAACTGCTGAACTGCTTGCAAGACCGCGGTCTATGCCGTCTGTTGTATTTGAAGAGCCTTGTAGAGTGATTTTGCTTGCAAGGGTTGTGCCCGCCGTAGCGTTTTCCGCTGGAATTGTCTGGGTCGAGCCGCTTATCATTCCAGAGATGTAAATAGTAAACGCTTCGCTTGTTGACCAGCACGCTTCTGCCGCCACTTTAATTGAAGCAAATGGCTTGCTCTTGGTTCCAGGATTTGTATCACTTCCTGCGCCAACACCGCTTGTACTGTCATAACCGGTTCCCGCTACATAAATATCCGCGTCGAGCTTTCCATTATTGGCAGATGATGTAAGGACTTTCCAGTCAGTATCTGTAATAGCAAAATAATTGCTGTTGCCTGTGCTGCCATATGTAAGACTTGTTCCTCCAAGAATAGGCATGCCGCGCTTCCAAACAGCCGGCGTTACTGACATCTTGTTTGTCTTTGTATTGCCGCTTCCATTATAAGTATCGCTAATCGTGATTTGTTTTACAGCGGTTGTTCCATTGGCCACAAGGTAAACGTCATTTGTTTTTAACGATCCTGGCATGATTGTGGCGGATCCGCTAATATTGAACGTTCCGCCTTGGTAAATGGCGCCGCCTTTGCCGCTTGTTCCTGTCGCTTTGTTTCCCGAGAACGAGCCGGCGCTCATCGTGAGCGTTCCAGCGTTATAAATCGCGCCGCCGCTGTTAGTGGCCTCGTTGTTTTTTAGCGCAAGAGCTCCAGAAATTGTGACAACATTTCCGCTGCTGTTGTAAATCGCGCCGCCTTGAACGGCATGGTTGTAAGAAACGCATCCGCTGCCAAATTTTATCGTTCCGATATTGTGATAAACGCCTCCGCCAAGCGTGTTCGCATAGTTGCGACGAACGCCATAGCCGGTCGTCAGGGCGTAGCTGGCAGAAGTTCCAGTAGAGTTGCCCGAAGAATCGCATCCGATATAAACGTTGCCGTTTTGATTGAAAATTCCTCCGCCGTTTTTGGCGCTGTTGGCGCAGCCAACATTAGACGAGGTCGGGCTAAGATTCACAGTTGCGCTTGAGGCCGTGTAGTCGCTTGTGTCGCCAATAAGGGCCGTGCCGTACATAAAGAGGCTGGCGCCGCTGGCCACATACACGCCGCCGCCATTGCCCGTGACTGTGTTTCCCGCTATCACAACGCCGTTGCCAAGCTTTACAGTTCCCGCCTTTAGGCAAATTCCGCCGCCGTTAAATTGCGTTTCGGCGCCGACTGTCATTGAAGTTCCGCTTCCTTTGGTAATCTTAATGTTTTGGATTGTGACGGTCTTTTCGCTGGCGTCAACCGTGAGAGCGCTGCCATTGCTGTTTGCGTTGATTGTCGCATCGGAACTTGTCGCGTCAGACGCCATGTAGCCGGCCAGCGTTATATCGGATACTGACGCGGCGGCGCCCGTCGTAGGCCAGCTTGAAATTGACTGCTTTGCAATCGTTCCCTTTACTTTAATCGTAGTGTGGCTTGTGTCGACGCCGTTTGCGAGCGCGTCGGCGATTGTCTTGTAGGGGTCGCTGCTAGTTCCGCGCGCTTTTGTAGCGTCGTAAGAAGTCGAGCTGTTTGCGGCGACAATGATGTCCGCGTCGATTTTTCCTTTGTTTGTGGAATCGCTCAAAACGCTCCAGTCGCTGTCGGTGACGGCAAAATAATTGCAGTTGCCTGTGTCGCCATCTGTAAGCTTTGAACCGCCAAGAATCGCCATTCCGCGCTTCCAAACAGCCGGCGTTACTGACATCTTGTTTGTCGTTGTATTGCCGTTTCCTTTGTATTCCGCGTTGATTGATATTTGTTTTACGTCGGTACTGGCGGCGGCAAGGTAAACGTCATTCACTCTTTCGCTTCCAGCATAAACGACCGCTTTGCCGCTTACATAGAACGTTCCGCCTTGGTAAATGGCGCCGCCAAGCGCGGTTGTTGTAGTAGCCTTATTTTGAATGCCGCTTCCGCCTATTGTTCCGCCTGTCATTTCAAACACGCCTTCGTTGTAAACGGCGCCGCCCTTTATGCCTGCCGTATTGCCCTTAAAGAGCGTACTGCCGGAGACAGTGACTTTGCCTTTTGAAGACAGCCATAAAGCGCCGCCATTGTTGGCGACATTGGAATCAAAAGTTCCGGCAGAAATTGTTACAGAAACTAGCGACGTTGCGTCAGGAACATAAATCGCTCCTCCCGAAGGCGCGTAGTTTGTGGCAAAAGTTCCGCCCATGATGCTGTATGTTCCGCCAGTGTTTGTAAATCCCAAAGCTCCGCCCTTTTGCTGCGCGGCGTTGTTGGAAATGTTTCCGTCCCTTATTTTGTTGATTCCTTTTTCACACTGAATGCCGCCATAGCTTTTGGCGTAATTGCGGCGAACTCCGCCGGTAAACTCGTCGGACGCAGGGACAGGATTAGCTCCTGACATGCCTGTGTAGCCTAGATAAAGGTTTCCGCCGTTGTTGTAAATGCCGCCGCCGTTTTCGGCGCTGTTGGAAGCGTGATCCGCGTCATTGGGATAACCGTTTTTGTCTTCTCCGATAATCGCAGTGCCGAACATAAAGAGAGTGGAGTCGCTTCCGGCCAAGTAAACTCCGCCGCCGTTGGCCGTGGCCTTGTTGCCGTAAATTTTGGCGCCGCCGCCAAGCTTTACAGTTCCCGAGGCGATGTTGACGCCGCCGCCGTTTTCGGCGCTTCCGCCTGTAATCGCAAGGTTTGTGATTGTCACATACTTTCCGCTCGCGTTCACTGTGAGCGTACTGCCGGCGCTGTTGCCGTTCAAGACGGCGGCGCTTGACGACTCGCCAGTCTTGATGTAGCCCCTTATGGCAAGGTTGGAGGTGGCCGCGCTTCCGATGGTTTGAGCGCCGGTGACGGTTCCGTCAACGATGATGTCAGCGCCGTTTGCAACCGCTTCAGCGATGGCTTCGGAGATTTCCGCGTACGGAGCGGAAGGCGTTCCTGCTCTGTCAGTCGATGGGGCTTTTTGGCAATGCTTTCTTGTGTCGTCATTCGTTGCGGAACTTGCCACGTAGACCGGCATCATGATGTAGGCGGTTGTTGGCGTGGTTCCAGAGGCGGGCTTTTTTTCCCAGTCCGCGTCGTCTTGGCTCATCTTAAAACGGTTTGCGATCGTCTCGGTCATTTCTGAGCTGGCTTTTAGAACTTCGGAGCCGCGCTGCCAGCCTTGGGGCGTGATGGCGGCCACGGTCGTTTTTGTGAGAGTCGAAGTTTCGTCAATGTATATGCGGGCCGTAGGTTTTGGCGTTGCCGTTGACGATGCGTACCACGCCAGGTAAACGTCGTTATTGTTCACGCAGCTTCCGTCCGTATAGGCAGGCGGAATTTCAGCGTTGCCCTTTACGGTAAAATTATTGCTGCTGGCGGTGTAGTACTCCACATAGACCGCGCCGCCCGCCTCCGTCGCGGTGTTCTTGCCGTCCTCAATTGCGGCATCGGTTCCGCTTCCGCCAATAGTTCCGTATTGCAAAATCGTATTGGAATTTCCAGTACAATAAATTCCTCCGCCCTTTGCAGCCTTGTTTTTTGCCAGCTTTATTGTTCCGCCAGACTTTGTAAAGGATAGACTGCCGTTTGTAGAGGCGTTGTAAATTCCTCCGCCCTTTGCAGCCTCGTTGGACTCTATCAAGCAGTTTTTGGGAAGGGTCAGCGACTTTGTGCGGCCGAAAAAAATGCCGCCGCCGTTTCCGAGCGTCTTGTTGCCTATGATTTCAAGATTGATGCTTTCGTCAATCGTGTCAGCGACGGAGCCGTTATTGCTATCCGCAAGGTATAGGCCGCCGCCTCCTTTCGCGGCGGAATAATTGTAGTTAATGTGGTATTTGCTTTCGCCATAATTTTTCAAGTCAAGAGAGCCTTTAACGCCAGAGACATACACTCCGCCGCCTCCGCCGTCGGAGTCCGTTCCAGTGGCGGTGTTTCCGCAAATCCAAGCTTCTGTCGAATATACGCCTGAAGCATAGGTTTTGGAACCTGTCAAATAGCTTCCAAGTGAGAAAAAGCCCCCGCTGTAAACGCCTGCCCCGTAGGCCGCCACGTTGCCTCCCTTGGAAAGGTCTTCCGAGCCGACTGAAGCGGCGGGAAAGTTCTTGTTTCCAATTTCGACGTTTCCGTGGGCGCAAACCACAGCGTAGGTGGCGCTGCCGCCCGTGACATAAATGCCGCCGCCGCCGCCCGCCGCGTAGTTTCCTCTTATCTTGGTATTCTTGCCAAGATCCACGCTAACGTTTTCGCCCGCGAAAATTCCGCCGCCGTTTCCGTTGGTTTTTCCGCCGGTAAACGTAAGGCGCTCGATGAATACCAATGATTGAGTGTTTACCGTCAAGGCGCTTCCATTGTCGATGGCGCTCTCAAGGTTGGCGTTTATGACGCCGTGTGTCGTGGTTTCTGTGTCCTTGGGCTCATCGCTCGCGCTTTGCAGCTTGACCTTGAAGGCGTAGTTGCTGCCTGCGGGGTCGGAGTCGCTTTTTGTCTTCAAAAGCGTGGCGGGAAGAACTTGGCAGCCTTTTATCTCGCCGTCAATTTGGATTGTGTAAGTTTGCGTCGGGTCGTCCATCACGGAGCAGGCTTTTTCGATTGTCTTAAAGGGATGGTAAGAGTTTCCGTTTGTTCCATCGTCATCGCTTGGAGCGGCGTGGGTATATGCGCGCTGGCTCGCCGTTTCGCTTGCAACGTAAATGGGCGCGTTTATTCTGGCCGCGTCGTTGTCCGCGGACACCTTGTAGCGCTCCTTTTCCCAACCCAAATCGGTAAAATCAAACTTGCCCAAGTCGCCTTCCGACAAGGCGGAATAAGTTCCGCCAACGCCAAGGAACTGAAGGCCGCGCTGCCACTTGCCAAGCGTGATTGTGGCCGCCGTTCCGGACGCGGTAAGCGCGCTTGCAATCTTTAAGGAAGCATTCCGCACAATATTGCCATAAGTGTCTGTGGCGCACCCCAAGAGCAAGTCGTTATTATTTTTGGCGCCGCCGTAGGGAATCGAGGCGCTACCGGACATTGTAAAGCTTGCAGTGCTTTCGGACATAACATAGACCGCGCCGCCGCCGTAATAAGATTCCGACGCTGTCGCCGTGTTTTCCTTTATCGTTCCGCCACTAAACGCAACGTCCGAGTCCGCGGCGATAGAAATTCCGCCGCCCTCTTTGCCTTTGTTGTGGCTTATCTCTCCGTCCGCGATTTCTACATTTGATCGAAAGGCTTTTATTCCTCCGCCCGCGTTGCAAGCCTTGTTGAAGGAAACATATCCCGCGCGCATTTTTAGAACGGACCTTTCGTCGCTTGCCGTTCCCGTTCCGTATGAGCTTATTCCACCGGAGGTTAAGTGGGACAAATTTCTCTTTACTCCGCCTGTAAAGGACGCGGGCATAAGGTTTCCGCCCACGGTTCCGCTGTAGCCAAGGTAGACCGAGCCTTTGTTGTATATTCCGCCTCCGTCCATACTTGCGTAGTTGGCGCAGTTTGTCCAAGTCGTGCCTGTAACTTCATCTCCCGTGGCCTGAGTGTCGGCGGAGTCGCCAATCAAGGCAGTTCCGTACATATAAAGGCTCGCGCCCGATCCGACGTAAACGCCGCCGCCGTTTGAGGCTTTGTTTCCGGTGACAAGGGCGCCGTCGGCCAAGCAAAGGGTTCCGGACTGCAAGTATATTCCGCCGCCGTAAGAACTGGAGCTTTCTGTCGTTCCCTGCCCGCCCGTAATCTTTAGGTTTTTTATCGTCACGGGAACGGCTGTGTTCATGGTAAGGGCGCTTTTATTGGCGCCGCCCGCGTCAATGCTATCCTGGGGCGTTCCGTCCGCGTTGGGGCCGTTGGCGCCGCTTATTGTAAGCGCGGAACAATAGTCCGTCGTAAAGGTGTCGGGAATCGTTCCGGCCGCAATGTAGCCGTCAACGATAATCGTGTCCGGGTCGCCGCCGCTTAAAGCCATAAGCGCTTGCGAAAGATTCTTGTAAGGGTTGCTTCTTGTTCCTGATGTGCCCGGAGCCGTGCTTCCGCGCTCAAACGAAACGCACAGAGCGGCCTTTAGCTTGGCAATGTCGTTGTGGCCGGCCGTTCTTCCAAAGTAAAAGTCGGTGTCGGTCATCTTAAAGTAAGAAGAATACGCAATAACGTCGCCGCCGGGCGACTTTAGAATTTCATAGTTTCTCCACCAGCCTTGGGGCGTAAGGACCGCGGCTGGCGCGTCTTCGTTCGCCGCGTAGCTAAAGCCGCCCGACGCGATTTGAATAGTCTTGTAGCTGGCGCTCGCGCCCATGCAAACAAAAACGTCGTTCTTGCCGGCGTCTTTTGTTCCGCTAACGCCGTATGGAATCTTTGCCGAGCCGCCGATTGTAAATCCGTCCTTGGCAAAAATGGCGCCGCCGCCGCTTTCGTCAGCCTTGGGAGCGGAGTTTTCCGAAATTGTTCCGCCCGTCAATGTAACGGCCGAGCCTTCGTCAACATAAAGGCCGCCGCCCGACACAGTCGCGGTGTTGGCTTTTATTTCGCCGCCTTTCATCACGACCGTTCCGCTTGCCGCGACTCCGCCGCCATTCTCCGCGCTGTTTCCTGTGACAAGCGTTCCGCTTTCTATCGTAAGCTTTGAGCCTGCGTTTGCGCAGATTCCTCCGCCAAGAGAGCCGCCTCCTCCTGTGATTTTTATGTTCTTTAGCGTGACTGGAACGGCAGTGTTTATCGTCAAGACGGAAGCCGTTCCGCTTCCCTTAAGGCTGTCGCTGGCGCTTCCGGCAAGGCCCGCGATCGTGATGGACTTGGCGTTTCCGCCAACGCCAGAAATTATTCCTTCTGGAATTGTGGCCTCTCCCGACACTTCTCCCGACACAAGAATTTGATAGTCCTTGTCCGCGATTTGCGTGGAAATGATTTTTTTAAAGGCCGAGTCCAAACTGTCAAGCGGGCTGTAGGCGCCGCCTTTGTTCGTGGGGCTCGCGGTGACGCCTTGGTCCTTAAGGCCCGCGGGAACGCCTACGTAAATCCAGTCTGCGGTTTTGCTCTTTATCAAGTCTCCGCCAACGTTGAACGTGACGCTGTCGCCGTCCTGCGTTATGGCGCCTTCGCCGCTTTCGAGCGTCCAAGTGTTGGTCTCCAAGCCGTTCAATACAGTGACGGTCTGAACGCTTTCGTAAAGCGAAATGTTGTTCGCGTCCCTTATCAAAATGACGATGTTGTAGCTTCCGCAGGGAACGCCTTCCGCCTTAATCCACGCCGGGCTTTCGGTTCCGCCGGCAGACGACAAGGCGGGAATGCCGTAGTCCTTTTCCCAGCGCGCCGCCGGCTTTTTTGCGAACGCCGCAAACGATGTCCCAAGTTTTTCCGACGGCAAGCTTCATCTCAAAGTCGCTGGAAATCGCGGACTCAAATTTTCCTTCCTCAACGGTTCCGTCTTCGCGAGCGGTGGCCGTGGCAAAAAACTCAAAGTCGCCGCCTTCTTTTACCGTGGCGTCTGGGCTTGCGGATCTTGCAACGTCAATCTGACCGCCTTCAATCGCGGCGTCTTGGGCGGCTGCGGCCAGCGCGAACAAGTCGTCGATCGGCTTTGCGTATGAGGCCGGCAAGGCGCCCGCCTCTTGCACGCTTCCTTTAAATGTTATGTATTGGATTTCTGGAGCGGCTTCCGTTCCGCCAGCGGGAACAGTCGTCGCGGGAGCGGATGGAGAGGACGGAGCGGCTTGCTGCGGCTGCGCGGGCGGCGAATATGAGTCGTCCGCCGAGTTGGGGCAAGAGGTTAAGAGAATAGAAAAAAGCGCGAACGCAAAAATCGCGCGCAGCCCCCTCCCAGTCACTTGTTTAGTAATTTTCAAAAACATTTTTTCCATGCCTTCCTCCCCCAAAAGAACGCAATAATAGCAGTCTAACATTACTATTATAATGCAAATTCTCCTAATTTACAAGGAATTTGTGTGGCAAAAACCGCAAAACTATGGCATAATATGGATATGACCTCACGACGCTCCCAAAGCGCTTTTCTCGCCGCCGCAGCCTTGATTTTTGCCGCCCTGCTTTGTTCCTGCCAAAGCGCCAAAAGGTCCCGCTCCAAAAACTTGCGCCTGCTTTTTGCCGGCGACATAATGGCCCACACGCAAAACTTTTCGATGAAAGACTACAGCCTGATTTGGGACGACGTTCGCGACATGGTCCAAGACGCCGACTACTCATTCGCAAACCTAGAAGCTCCCGTGGACAAGTCCAAGCCATTTGAAAGCTACCCCACGTTCAACATGCAGCCTTCCTACCCCGCCGCCGCCCTTGACGCGGGCTTTAACCTAATATCGCTCGCCAACAACCATTCCAACGATCAGGGAAGCCAAGGCATCAAGGCCACAGCGCTTTGGGCCGCAGGAATTGAGAACGGCGGCAAGACCGCGACGACGACGACCAAAACTGACAGCAAGACCACAACGCGGGCGCAAAACGCAAAGCAGCCGCAAGCCCAAAAAGCGCCGCGGCCCGTCTACTTTAGCGGCATGACCGAAAACGGCGACTACTCCGTCCGCCAATTTTACTGGAAGGAGTCAAAGATCGTCTTTATCGCCGTCACCGAGCTTTTGAACACTTGGGCAAACTACACCGAAATCAACTACGTTCCGCCGACAAAAAAAGGCCGCGCCGCTTTTGTCAAAAAAATCGCCGCGCTAAAAGAGGAACTCCAGCCCGACCTCTTTATCGTAAGCGTCCACACAAGCGAAGAGGAATACGTGTTGACGGTCTTGCCCCAAGCGCAAGACTTTTACCACAAGCTTTTGGACGCCGGCGCGGACGTACTTGTGTCAAACCATCCGCACGTAGTCCGTCCGATTGAGTTTGTCGGCGAAAAGGATTCCAAAAAAATCAGAAAAGTGATCATCTATGCAAACGGCAACACGATAAGCGGCCAGCGTCGTCTTTTAAATTACGACGAGCCGGGCGAAATTTGGAACTACACCGGCGACGGCAGGCTTTTTGAGCTGGAGCTTGCTATTGATGAAAAAGGCTTTTTCGCGCTAAACTACAAGTCAACTTTTATTACCGCATTCACTCCGCAGGGGGAACGGAGTCCTGTCATAAAACGGCTTGACGAAAACTTCATAAAAACTCTGGCTGAAGACGGACAAAAAAAAGACTCAAAATACTACCAGGCGCGATTGGACGCGCTAAGAAAAATTAAGGACATTTGGACATGGCAATAGATTACACAAAGCTTCCCGTATACGAACAAAAGCAAAAAATTTTGGACTGCTTGGAGCAACACCAAGTCATAGTCGTGCAAAGCCCGACCGGAAGCGGAAAGACGACGCAGATACCGGTCATCTTGCGCGAGGCCGGCTACGCCCAAAACGGCGTGATCGCAGTAACGCAACCGCGCCGAATCGCGGCCCTTAGCGTAAGCGAATTCATTTCTAAGCAGTTGGGAACCACCTACCCCGGCCTTGTAGGCTACAAAATGCGCTTTGAGGACAAGACCGACCTTAGCACCGAAATAAAAATAATGACCGACGGCATTCTCTTGCAAGAGATGAAGCTGGATCCGATGATGCTAAAGTATTCGGTCATCATGGTTGACGAGGCGCACGAGCGCAGCCTTAACATCGACTTTGTCCTTGGCCTTTTAAAGCGCTGCTTGGAAGTCCGCAAAGATTTAAAAGTCGTCGTTTCCTCCGCCACGATGAACGCCGAGGCTTTCTCCAACTACTTTGGCGGCTGCCCCATCGTCACGATAGAAACGCAAACCTTTCCGGTAACGCTTTTGTATGATCCTCCTATGCTTCCGGCAAGCACGCTGACCGAGGCGGCGACGGAAGCCTTGCTTTCCAAGATCGAGGACACAATCGGGCGCGTCTTGGACAACGGCGAGGACGGCGGCATTTTGATTTTCCTTCCGGGCGAGAAAGCGATTCACGATTGCGTAAAGCGTTTGGAACACAGCTACTACGGCCGCCGCCTTTTTATCCAGCACTTGTACGGCAGGCTTCCAAAAGAGGAGCAGGAACGGATTTTCATTCCCGCGCCCAAGGGAAAAGTAAAAGTCGTAGTCTCAACAAACATCGCCGAGACTTCCGTTACGATTGACGGAATCACTACGGTAATCGACTCGGGCCTTGCAAAGTTGAACTTTTACAGCCCGCGCACTTTCACTTCAAGCCTTATCGAGACTCCGATTTCAAAGGCCAGCTGCCAACAACGCAAGGGCCGCGCGGGCCGTACCGCTCCCGGAAGCTGCTACCGCCTTTATCCCCGCCGCGACTTTGAGACGCGATCAGAATACACGACAGAAGAAATTTTCCGCACCGACCTAAGCGAAGTTGTCCTTAGAATGGCCGAGCTTGGCATAAAGGACTTTGAAAACTTTGACTTTATCTCAAAGCCTTCGCTGGAAGGAATCAAGGGAGCGATGGAAACCTTGTACATGCTAAAGGCGCTCAATCCCGACAGAACCCTTAGCGACATCGGAAAGATGATGGTTTGGTTCCCGCTTTTGCCGCGAATAAGCCGCATCATCGTGGAATCGATTTTGCGCTACCCCGACATTTTGCAGGAAGCCTTGATCGCGGCGGCCTTTTTGTCAACCCACTCGCCTTTTGTCCTTCCGCCCGGAGAGGAAATCGAGGCGCGCGCCGCGCACCACCGCTTTAACGACATCCAGGGCGACTTTGTGGGCTACGTAAAGCTTTACCGCATTTACGAAAAGTTCCAAACAGAAGAAGAAAAAGAAAACTTTTGCCAAAAGAACTACCTTGACTACAAGGTCATGGCCGAGATCCAGAACATTTACGAGCAGCTTAGCCAAATCGTAAGCGACCAAAAGATTCCGATTTCTGGCGGCGGCTCTTACGACGACTACTTGTGCTGCGTCGCCGCGGGAATGATTCAGTTTGTCGCCGTCCGCGAAGGCCGCGAAAACTTTAGGACGCTTACCGCCGACCACATCTCGATCCATCCCGGCTCGTCGCTTTTTAGAACCGATCCCTTGTACATCGTGGCCGGAGAGATTGTCCGCACAAGCCGAATGTTCGCGATGAGCGTTTCTCCGCTGACCAAAAAACTTATCAACAAAATCGACCCCGACTTGGAAGCCCGCCTTGACGCCGCCCGCAAAAAGAAAGGCGACCGCGAGGACAGCCGCGACGCGCGAAACGGCAGGCAAGACCGAGACGCGCGCGGCCGGGACGGAAAGAAAGCCAAAGACGGCTCTCAAAGCCCAAGAGGCGGCGACGCGAACCCAAAGGATTCGCAAGCCCAAAAAGACGCGGCCGCTTGGACGCTTGGAAAATCCGCCTTTACCACTCAAAAAGTCAAGGGCAAAAAAGTCGCCCTGCTTCCTTGGCGCGAACTGCAATCCGCAGTCGAGCCTTTTGACATGGAAGCGCTGGAAGCCCGTTCGGCCGGCCTCCGCGGCCGCGTCTTGATGGACGGCGGCTACAAGCTTATGGACGGAGAAAAGCTTGTCTCCATCGTAAAGGCGGCCAAGCTCTTTGGCTTTGCCCCGATTGACGAAAAGAACTTTGACAGGAAATTTTCGGCCAAGCTTGCGGGCCAGGACGGTTCGCAAGACCAAAAAGCGGCGGCCGAGCTTTGCCAGCGCTTAAAGTGGGTTCTAAAACCCGCGCAGGCAAAGGCAAAAAGCCGCGAGATGGGCTTTGTCGCGCTTTACACAGACCAAAAAGGCTCTTACTGGTTTAAGGTTTCGCGCGGCTTTTCAACCGCCATCGCGGAGAGCGTCGCAAGCCTGGAATTTTTGGCCAGCGATCCGGCCGCCTCTTTGACCGACGAGCAAAAGCGCGAGGCCGGCGCCGTCTACGCAAAGCTCCGCGCGTTTTATGAATAGCTCGGATTGCTTGTAAAACCATAACTGCGGCGCGAAACAAAAAACGCGCAAGGAGCCTTGAATGAAAAAAAATTATTTGATCGCCCTGATCGCCGTTGTCGCCGTTCACGCGTTATTTTTTGTCTTGTGGAACATTCCTATAAAATCAAGCGACGATTTGATTATGTTTAGGACAGACGCTTCCTTGGCGGAAATGCTTTTTTGCGCTTTAACTCCAGTCGCGATTTCTGTCTTTTTCTTTGTAAAAGGCCAGCAAAAAAAGTTTTTTATCGTAGAGACCATTGTAGCGCTTGCGTTGGCGCTTTTGGGCTGCTTTTTGGATTACTTTAACTGGGGCTTTGCGACAAAGCGCTTTTTTACTCCCGATTTTGAAACAAAGCTGCTTTGCTCTTACATTGCGGGAATAAATGTTTTCTTAACGCTCGCCTTTGGCGCCGTTTTCCAAATAATGCTTTTTATAAAGAACAGGCGCTAGTATTGCCATGCCTCTACTTCTTCTCTGGCTTGTCTTCCGTCTCTTCTATGCCCAAAAGCTTCATCGCGCGTTTTTGGAGAGATCCCATTTTTTTGTCGTCGGCAATCGCGCGGACTTTTGGCTCGCAGGAAGAGAATTTTCCGGCAGCATACATGTCCATGCCGATAGAACGGGTGTCCCTGTCTTGGCTTGAAAGATAAGCCTCGCAGGCTCCGGCAAAGGCCCCGTCGGAATACTTTGTCAAAAGCTTTCCAACGTCGCGGCGCATGGGCTTCTTTGTGTCGTCGGCGGCCAAGGCTTGGGCCCACTTGGCTATTTCGGAGCGGCCTGCCTTTCCGTACTTCAAAAGCGCTTCGGTCGCCTGCTTTTTAACGGCGTCGCTTGTCTTTTTGTCGGTGATTTGGCCGACCAAAAATTTGTCGGCCTCGCCGTCTTCGTAGGCGGCAAGCTTTTCGTAGGCCTTTTTCTTTACGGCGGCTTCCGGGTCGTTCTTCGCGCGATAGACCAAATAAGGAACGGCCTCCTTAAGCTTCATGTTGGCGGCAGCGTCAATCGCGTCAAGGCGAACCTTGTACTGCGAGTCCTTTATCGCTTGGACAACCAAGTCTTGCGCTTCTTTTGTGTCGTAGTTAGAAATACCCTTTAAGACATAGCAGCGCATGTTGGGGTCGGGGCTTTCAAAAAGCTTTAGCAAAACCGGAATCGACTCGGGCTTTTTCATCGCGCCGATCGCTTCGGCGGCGTAGCAGCGAACAAAGGCGTTTTCGCCGTCGTCTTGCGCGATTTCCACAAGCGCGTCCCAAGTCTGGACGGCCTTTATTTTTCCAAGCACTTTCATAAGCGCCTGGCGTTGGGGCGTGGTCAAGTCAGCGCGGTCAAGGTAGTCAACCAAGTATTCGGCCTCGCGCTCGCCGCCGATTTCTCCAAGCGTCGTAAGCGCGGGACTAAAATAGTTTTCGTTGTCGCTTTCCAAAAGCGCGACCACTGCGGGAATCGCGGCCTTGGTCTTTACGGTCGCCGTATATTTAAATACTTTTTCTACGGTTGAGTTCCGCTCCTCGTAAGGGTCGTTGAGAACCGTCACCGCGTAGTCCTCAAGGCAGGGGTCCTCAAGCTTTGTAAAGTAATCCAAAATTTTTTCGCGGACCGCGGGGCTTTTTGTCTTTTGAAACAATTCGTAAAGGTCGTCGGAATAGCGGGGATCGTCGTTGTCTATCAATTTTTGGACCAGCTCGCTAATCTCCGAGTCTATTCCGTATTTTATAGTCTCGCGATTTTTTTCCTTTGTGTCGGCCTCGTCTTTGGCTTCGGCGGCTTGGGCCTTTTGGCTGTCGGGAGCTTTTGGCCTTTTTGCCGCGGGAACGTCGCTCACGCCGGCCAACTCAATTTTTGGCTTTTCCTCAGGAACCTTTTCTTCCGGAACAGCCTTAGCCGAAGCGGCCTGCTCTGGAGCGGGATCAACTACCGGCGCCTCTTCCGCTCCGCCCAAAAACTTTTGGCCGGCCGCTTCCATGACGGACTGGCTTTCTTGCAAGTCCGGAGCCGCAACCGTTCCCTCTTGAGAAAATGAGAATGCCAAAAATGCCGTCAACGCAAAGGCAAAAAGCGCTTGTTTTTTCATAGTCTTATTTTACCTCACCGCGGGTAAATCTGTCTAGGAATTCCCTCCTATACTCTTCAAACCTTCCTTCTTCTATAGAGTTACGGATTTTTTTGACCAAAGAATGCAAAAAATAAAGGTTGTGGTAGCTTGAAAGCATCGAAGAAAGGATTTCCTGGCTTTTAAACATATGGCGCAAGTACGCGCGGCTGTAGTTTTTGCAAACCTTGCAGTCGCATTCCGGATCGATCGGGCCAAAGTCATGGGTAAAGCGCTCTTGCTTGATGCTTAACATTCCGTCGTGGGTAAAGTAGCTTCCGTTGCGAGCGTTCCTGGTCGGAAGAACGCAGTCAAACATATCGATTCCGTCGGCCACCGCCTCAAAAATGTATTCGGGCGTTCCGATTCCCATGACGTACTTGGGCTTTTCCTCCGGCAAATATTGAACGGTGTACTGCAAATAGCGCGCGAACACGTCGCCCGGCTCGCCCACGCTAAGGCCGCCGATGGCGATTCCAGGCAAATCCAAGCCGCTTACAAATTCCGCGCTTTGCTTTCGCAAGTCCTCAAAAAAGTTTCCCTGCACGATCGGGAACAAAAGGCCTTTGTATCCTTCCTCTTCCTGGACTTTCTTCCACTCCTTGACCGCGCGGTCAAGCCAGCGGCTGGTGACGCCAAGCGCGTTCTCGGCTTCCTTCCGTTCCACGCCATAGGCGGCGCAAACGTCCAGCTGCATTTGTATGTCGCTGTTAAAGTCGGCCTGCGTGCGGACGACGCTTTCGGGCGTGAACAAGTGATAGGAGCCGTCAACCGTGCTTTGGAAGCGGACGCCCTCCTCCATAATCTTTCGGATTTTGGAAAGGCTAAAAACCTGGAAGCCGCCGGAGTCCGTCAAAAAATTCCGCTTCCAGCCTGTAAAGCCGTGCAAGCCGCCCGCCTCGCGCACGAGCGGGCTTCCGGGCCGCAAGTACATGTGGTAAGTGTTGGCCAAAATTATTTCAAAGCCAATTTCCTCAAGGTCGTCCTTTGTAATCGCCTTGACGCTGCCGTTGGTTCCAACAGGCATAAAGACCGGCGTCTCTACCGTTCCGTGCGGCAAAGAAAGCTGGCCCGTCCTTGCGCGCGACAAAGAGGATTTAGCCTTAATCTTAAAAATCGAATTCATATTCCACCCAAACTAAGTTCTGCTGTATTTTAACAAGACATAACTGATAATAATAAAAAGGACAACAGGAAACCACGCGCCCATCAAAGGCGGAAGCATGCCAAATTTCGCCATCAACATGCTGATCATCTGCGTGATGTAGAACAAAACCGCCATTCCCAAAGAAAGCGTAAGGCTTATTACAAAAACGTTCCGCTGGCTTTTGCCCGCGATGCCTATCGACAAAAAGGCCACGATCAAAACGACAAATGGAAAGGCGAACTTGTTGTAGTACTGGCTCAAGCTTTCGGCGAACGGAAGTCCCGCCTTTTGAAGGCGCTTGATGTAGGCGCGGCTTTCGGCGACCGTGGCCGACTCAACCGAAACCGTGTTGTTTCTAAAAGTCTCCGGCGGCTCAGTCAAAGCCATTTGGTCAACCGTGTTCACCGTGCCGCTTTTTAACGACTCGCCGTCGTAAACGTATTCAACGCCGTTTTCGGTCATCCAATGGCCTTCCTCCTTGTTCCAAATCGCAAGGGGCGCGTAAATTATGGAGTCCAATTCCCGCTTTTCGTTGCGGGTTACGACATAAAGCCTGTGCAGGCGCTGGCTTTCGTCGTCGTAGTATTCCGCCTTGTAAATTTTTTCGCCGTTTCCCGACATTATGACGATGTGGTCGTTGCTCTTGTTCTTTTGTTCGCGCAGCGCGGCGGACTTTAGTTCCTCGTACTTAAGGCTGGACTTTACGACGACGCGGTCTTGAAAGACAAAAAGAGCCACCGACAAAAGGGCCGACAAAACAATCAAGGGCATCGAAAATTTTATCAACGAAACGCCCGATGCGAAAAGCGCCGTAAGCTCGTTCCTTGAATAAAGGGAGCTAAGCATAAAGCAAGACGCGAACAAGACGCTCATCGGAAGCGCCCAAGTGAAAGTCTTTGGAAGGAAGTTGAGCATGATTGTTCCCACAGCGGCGGGCGGAACCATGTTAAAGATGTACTTCCAAATGTTCATCATAAGGTCAACCAATTCCAAAATAAAGGCAAAGGTTATCATCGAGCAAACAAAAAGAGGAAAGAACAAGCGGTAAATGTAAAAGACAAGCTTCATTTTTTTCTTGCCCCCATGTAGAACAAGGCGGCGGATATTCCGACGACAGCGTTAGGAAGCCACATCAAGACAAATCCGTTCCAACCGTTCCTATAGCCCAGCTGAATGCCGACAGTCATCATCGCCCAATACAAGAACGAAATGAAAATGCCGACGACAAGGCCGATTGTCTGTCCGTTCACTTTTCCAAAAAGCAGCGCCAAAGGCATCGCCAAAAAGGCAAAGAAGAAGGAGCCAAAAGGAAGCGAAAATTTTTTGTTGTATTCCAAAACGTTCATGTTGATTTCGCGGGGATCGGAAACGCCTTCCTTTTTCATTTTGCGAATCTTTTTTCCCAAATCAAAGCTGGTCAACTCCGCCGGCGAAATGCGGCGCTCAAAGCTAAAGACCGTGCTTTCAAAAAGGTGCAAGGACATTGTCTTGGACTTTAGTATGTCAAAGTCGCCCGTCTTTTTTTTGTCCAAAACGATTACCGTAGCGTCGTTCATGTCAAAGCGCATGCTTACGCCCTTGTAGGAGCCGGAGTCAACGTGGGTCTTGCCGGCCACGATAAAGCGCTGGTTGCCGGACTCGTCGTAGTCAAACAAAACCAAGTCGCTAACTTCCTTGTCGTTGACGTTTCCAAAAATCACGCTGGTTTCGTTAAGGCGCTTTACTGTTTGCGGCTCAACTTCCATCGTTGGATTGGACGCGATGGATTTTCTAAGCTGCTCGCGGGTTTTTGACGTTCCCAAGGGCAAAAGATAGTCGTTGACAAAAAAAGAAAAGATAGAAATGACGACGCCCAAAACCAAAATCGGCTTTAGCAAAAGATTCTTTAAATTGCAGCCGGACGCCTTAAAAATCAAAATTTCGTTGTCCGTGTTCATTCTTCCCAAGCACATCAAAAAGCCCGTCAGCGTGGCAAAGGGAGCGGACTGCGCGATTACAAACGGAAGCGAATAAAACATAAGCTTCATCGCGTCCACGATTGGAATTCGCTTTCCCAAAAGCTGCTTCATAAAAAGCATGATTTGGTTCACAAAGAAAATCAAGAAGAAGAACAAGTACATTACAAAAAAGTAGACCAACAGCTGCTTTACGATGTAGCGCATAAGCCTGTTGTCTTTGTTTTGCCTGTAGTCAAATTTAAATTTAATCCACTTGCGCTTGGATATGGCGCAGTACTCCAGAGACTTGTCTTTTAAGAGGCGGATTTTTTCATATTTAAGGAGTTTTTGGCATAGCTTTTGCCAAAGACGTTGGCAAAAAAGCCTAACGCGGCCTTTGGTTTCTTGGACTAGGCGGCCAGTTTTTTCCAGCGCTTTTTCCTTTATGTCCATCACTTTCCCGTGGAACCAAATCCGCCGGCGCCGCGCTCGGTTTGGTCAAGAGCGTCAACGGCGCAAAATTGGGCGCGGGTAACGGGAGCGGCGATAATTTGCGCGATTCTGTCGCCCTTGTTTACAGTAAAAGTTTCCTTGCCCAAGTTTACAAGAATCACCTTAAGCTCGCCGCGATAGTCCGAATCAATCGTGCCCGGCGTGTTCAATACAGTGACTCCGTTTTTTGCCGCCAAACCCGACCGCGGGCGAACTTGAATTTCGTAGCCGTCAGGAATGGCGAAAAAGAGGCCCGTTCCAATCAAGGCGCGATCGCCCGGCTTTAATTCCATAGGCGAATCAACAAGAGCGCAAACATCCGCTCCGGCGGCGCCCGCGGTCTTGTATTCGGGAATCACGGCTCCTTCCAAAGCCTTAACCTTGATTGAAACTTCGTTCATTTTAGCCTCGTTCAGCCCCACAAGGCGCGGGGCTGGATTGATTTACTTCTTTTGCTCGTCCAAAGCGTCGATGTAAGAAAGCTGCAAGCGGCCTCTCTGGTCAACTTCCAAAAGCTTGACGGGAATAACCTGTCCTTCTTTAAGAACGTCAGTGACCTTCTCAACGCGGTTGTGCGAGAGCTTTGAAATGTGGCAAAGGCCTTCTTTGCCGGGAAGAATCTCGATAAAGGCGCCAAAGTCCTTTATGCTCTTGACTGTTCCCTGGTAAATCGTGCCGGGCTCCGGATCTTCGGTGATGCCCTTGACGGCCTTGGCGGCTTCTTCGGCGGCCATGCCAGTCTTGCCGTAAATCGTGACTGTTCCGTCTTCGTCAGTGTTGATCGTAACGTCGTACTGCGCGCAAAGAGCCTTGATGTTCTTTCCGCCGGGTCCGATCAAAGCGCCGATTCTGTCAATCGGAATCTTTGTAGTAAGAATTTTGGGAGCGTAGGGAGAAAGCGGCTGCGGCTTGTCGATGCATTTTTCCATGATAGAAAGAATGTGCAAGCGGCCTACGCGGGCCTGCTCCAAGGCCTTTGTCATGATTTCTGTCGTAACGCCAGGAATCTTGATGTCCATCTGGAAGCCTGTAATTCCGTCCTTTGTTCCGGCGACCTTAAAGTCCATGTCGCCAAGGTGGTCTTCTTCGCCCAAGATGTCAGACAAAATCTTGTACTTTTCGTAGTGGTCGCCTTCTGTGATCAAGCCCATCGCGATGCCGGCAACCATCTTCTTAAGCGGAACGCCGGCCGCGAGCATTGACAAACAGCCGCCGCAAGTTGAAGCCTGCGATGAAGAGCCGTTTGACTCAAGGATTTCAGAAACAACGCGAACAGTGTACGGGAATTCTTCGCGGCTGGGAACCATCGGCGCCAAAGAGCGGCGGGCAAGGTTTCCGTGTCCGATTTCGCGGCGGCCGGTGGTAAGCTTTCCTGTCTCGCCTACTGAGTACGGCGGGAAGTTGTAGTGCAAAATAAAGTGCTCGCTTCTCTCTCCGTCGATGTCGTCGTAAGACTGCTCGTCCTGGAGAGTGCCCAAAGTCGTTACGGCCAAAGACTGTGTCTCGCCGCGGGTGAACAAGGCGCTTCCGTGCGGACGGGGCAAAACGTTGACTTCGCAAGTGATCGGGCGAATTTCGTCGCACTTTCTTCCGTCGATGCGAACGCCTTCGTCCAAGATTGACTTTCTAAGAAGCTTGTATTGGATGTCGTCGAACAAAGCGTCAAAAAGCTTTTTCTGAGTTTCGTCCTCAAGCTGTTCGGCGTATTCGGCGGCGATTTGCTTTTTGACGGCCTTGACGGCGTCGCCGCGAGCCTGCTTTCCCGGGCGGAAGTTGGCTTCTTTTACAAGCGGAGTGGCTTTGGCTTCGATCTCGGCGGCGTTGGCCAATGTTACGTCAAGCGGAGCGAGCGGAAGCTTTTCCTTTCCGGCTTTCTTTACCAATTCTTCCTGGAGCAAGCACATCGCCGTGATGAACTTTTGGGCCTCGTTGAGGGCGCCAAGCATCACGTCTTCGCTGACTTCGTTGGCGCCGCCTTCTACCATAGTAAAGCCGTCTTTTGTTCCGGCTACTACGATTTCAAGCTGGGCCTTTTCCTGCTCTTGGAATGTCGGGTTGATGATGTACTTTCCGTCCAAGTAGCCTACGCGACAAGCGGCGACAGGTCCGTGGAACGGAATGTCTGAAATAGAAACGGCCGCGCTGGAAGCGATGACGGCCAAAATGTCCGGTGTGTGGATTCCGTCCGCGCTTACGCAAGTCGGAACGATCTGGATTTCGCGTCCGAATGACATTTCAAAAAGCGGGCGCATGGGGCGGTCGATAAGGCGGCTGACCAAGATTTCTTTGTCCTTGGGGCGGCCTTCGCGCTTAACAAAGCCTCCGGGGATTTTTCCGGCGGCGTAAAATTTTTCATTGTATTCAACAGTAACGGGAACGTAGTCCATTCCTTCAACTACCGTGCTCGAAGCGCAAACTGTGGCGATTACCGCTGTTCCCGCAAACTGGGCATAAACGCAGCCGTTGGCCTGCTTGCCGATCTTTCCGGTTTCAAGAATCAATTCCTCGTCGCCGATTTTGTAGGTTACTCTTTCTACTGACAATTCTTTTTCCTCTTTATCTTCTTTTCCGTTTTAAAGAGCGGTGCTCATTAAATTGCCGCGCCAAGCGCGGCAATAAAAACTACTTGCGGAGGCCGAGCTCTTTGATAAGGGCGCGGTAGGCTTCCAAGTCTTTTCTCATCAAGTACTTGAGGAAGCGCTTTCTCTGTCCTACAACCTTCATCATGCTGCGCTTGGCGCTTGAGTCTTTAGGAAAGCGGTTCACGTGCTCTGTGAGCTGCTCGATGCGCTTTGTCAAAAGCGCGATCTGAACCTTTGTGTTTCCTGTGTCGTTTTCGTTGGCTCCGAACTTGCTAACGATTGAGTGTGACAATTCCTTTGAGAGTGCCATATTTTTCTCCTAAAAATTCGATTTACCCCAGCGGGGCTTTTTTTTCTTTTTTGCCCAACAGGGCTTTCATTGGAATTCAATTTCTTGAATCGTTGAAGAAACTTTTTGCTCAAGCGGAAATTCCAGGCGAAGGAATTGGCCTTCCGCGTAAAAAAAGGCTGAACTTTTTTTACCGGCAAAAACAACGCCAACCGGATGCCGTCCGGCTTTTGGCAAAACTTGCGTTGTCCTTCCGTTCGCAATCAATGACAGACTTGAATCCGACGAACTTGCCCTCCACTCCAGCGAAGAGCAGTCAAGGCGGTACGGAAATCCCAAAAGCCTTTTTGCCAAAGCAAAGTCGCCTTCAAGAACCGCGCCGCGAATCAAGCTTGAACTGACGCGCTTATTGTCAATCGTGACGTCGTCCAAAACTTTCAGTTCCAAACCATTGCGCGTCGAGTAATCAGACAATTCGGCAACGCCGGTGTCTAAATTATGCCCGCAACGGAAATCGGAGCCTGCCGCCAAAAATTGCGCAGAACAAAATTTTCTCAATTGGTCAAGAAAATTCCTTCCTTCTATTTTACTGAAATCTTGGGAAAAGTCAATCATTACGCAAAAATCAAAGCCTCTTTTTTCCAAAAATTCCAGCTTCATTCTCTTAGTCATAAGGTCGCCGGGATAGTCCTTGCTTTTAAAGGCCCCGGGCGAACGGGAAAAAGTCACGGCGCCGGCCAAAAGCTTTTGCAAGCCCAAAGCTTCCGCCCCGTCGCGCCCCATAGAGCGATCGCCAGGCAAAGAAGCGGCGCGGCCATCTTTCCACTCAAAAACGGCGTCAAAAAGCGCCTGGTGGCCCAAGTGCATTCCGTCAAAGCCGCCGACCGTCACAGCCGAAACGCCTGTCGATTCAAGGCCAAAAATGCCGCCGGCCGCGGCCCTTTCCTGAACGTCTTCCCAAGAATAGACTTTCATCGGCCCGCCCCCGCCGCCGAGCTTGCGGCAGACTCGCTTTTGGGAACGACGTACTCGTATTTGGCATGGCCGCCGGCCATTGTCACCGCTCCGACAAAAAGGCCGTCTTGGGCAAAAACCGCGGACGTTCCTTCCTCAAGCGGAGCGGCAAAAAGCGCGGACCTTAAGGGGCGGCCGTTGTAAAAATCGTTTTGGGCGCCGGCCTTTAAAACGGCGCTTTTCATTCCGCAAAGCGCGGCGACACTAGGCGTCATCGGCTTTAACGAAGCGGCTGTCAAAGTTTCTTCGCTTGCGGCGTCACAAAGGCTAAAGTTTCCGACGCGCGTTCTTTTTAATGTTTTCAAGCGGCCGGCGCTATTTAGGTCGGAAGCGATGTCGCGCGCGAGGCAGCGGATGTAAGTTCCCTTGCTAACCAAAAAGCGGACTCGCGCCGATTTTACAAGCGCCTTGTCGTTGGCGCGATTGTCGGCAAACCCAAGATTGCTGGAGGCGGCCGCCTCAAGTTCCGCGTCCAAAAGCTGGGCCTCGTAGACCTCTATCGGACGTTCCGGAATTACGGCTTCCTTTCCCGCCCGCGTCAAATCGCTGGCCCGCTTTCCGCCGATCTTAATCGCCGAAAATTCCGGCGGCCGCTGCATAATCTTTCCTGTAAATTTTTTAAGGGATTCTTTTAGCGCGCCCAAAGTCGGAAGCGGCGCGGTTTTGACAACTTGGCCGGTCGGGTCAAGGGTGTCGGTTTGCTCTCCAAAAATTATTTGGGCTTCGTACTCTTTGTCAAAGGCCGTGATGAGTCCGGCCAAGCGGGTAAGGCTTCCGACGCAAACGACAAGAAGCCCTTGCGCGAACAAGTCAAGCGTACCCGTGTGGCCGACTTTTTTTGTGCCAAGCGTTTTCTTGATTTTTCCAAGCGCGGAAAAGCTTGTGATTCCAGGCTTTTTGTCGTAAAGAATTATGCCGGAAGGATTAGGCATTAGCGCCATCGACCTCCGCGCTGTTGGACGCGGCGGCGGATTTTTCGGCGTCGCTTTTCACCAAGTCCTCAAGCTTTTTTGCCATTTCGTAACCGTCGCGGATTGACGTGTCGGCTACAAAATGCAAATGAGGAAATTGGCGTATTGTAAGTTTCTTTGCGATTGTAGACTGAATAAAGCCCGCCGCGCTGGTCAAGCCTTGCACGCCGCGATTAAGCTCCGACTCCGACATGAATGTGGAAACGTAAACTTTCGCGTGCGCCAAGTCTTTGGCCACCTCTACGCGGTTGATCGTCAAAAAGTTTGAGACGCGGGGATCTTTTATTTCCGCTCGCAAAATCATGTTGGCGATCTCGCCCCTGATTTGCTCGCCAAGCTTTAAAAGCCTATACTGTCCCATTAGGCCTGTCCTTCGCCGTTGTCAGCCGGCGGAACGGCATGGGGATTGATTCCATGAGCGCCCGGCTTGGCTTCCGCGGCTTCCTTGCGGGCGCGGGCGGCGGCCTTTTCGGCGGCGATCTTTTCAGCTTCGGCGGCCGCAACTTCGGCGGCGCGGGCTTCGGCCTCGCTTCGCTGTTCGGCGGCGGCGGCTTCGTTCTTAGACTTGTCGTCAATCAAAGCGTCGCCAAGCTTTCTGGCAACCTCGATGTATTCAAAGCATTCGATTTGGTCGCCGACCTTGATGTCCTGCCAGTTCTCCAAGCCGACGCCGCATTCGTAGCCCTTGGCCACTTCTTTGGCGTCGTCCTTAAAGCGCTTGAGCGAGGTGACTTTGCCGGTGTAGATTACGATGCCTTCGCGAACAAGGCGAACGCCGCAATTTCTCTTGATGACGCCGTCCGAAACGTAGCAGCCCGCGATGGTTCCGATTTTGGGAACTTTGAAAGTGTTTTGAACTTCGACAGTTCCGATAACCTGCTCCTTTGTGTCGGGGCTAAGCATGCCTTCCATAGCGGCGGTGATTTCGTTTACGCATTCGTAAATGATTGAGTACTTGCGGATCTCGACTTTTTCCTGGTCGGCCAAAAGCTTTGCCTTTGGAGTCGGACGGACGTTAAAGCCGACGATAATCGCGTTGGAGTCCGCCGCGGCCAAGATGACGTCGCTTTCGTTGATGGCGCCGGCCGACGAGTGGATGACCACAAGGCGAATGTCTTTTGTCGAAAGTTTTTCCAAAGCGACCTTAAGCGCTTCGGCGCTTCCCTGCAAGTCGGCCTTGATGACAACCTTAAGCTCTTTGACTTCGTGAGCGTCAATCGTCTGGTACAAGTTGTCGAGCGTGACTTTCTTGACGGCCTTGGCGTCCTCAAAGCGCTTAAGCTCGACGCGCTTGGTGCTGATGGCGCGCGCCTCTTTTTCGCTTTCGGTAACTTGGAAGGGGTCGCCCGCGTTGGGCATTTCTTCAATTCCAATAACCTCAACCGGCTGGCTGGGAGTCGCTTCCTGAATGCGCTTGCCCCTGTCGTTGAACATGGCGCGGACGCGGCCGGAATAAATGCCGGCCACAAAAGGATCTCCCTGATGGAGAGTTCCGCGCTCGACTACGATTGTAGAGACAACGCCGCGGCCTTGGTCGATGCGCGACTCAAGGACTTTTCCTTCGGCGCGGCAATCCCAAACAGTCTTAAGCTCAAGCATTTCGGCCTGGAGCAAAATCGCGTCCAAAAGCTCGTCGATGCCCTCGCCCTTCAAGGCGCTGATGTTAACGTACTGAGTGTCTCCGCCCCAATCTTCGGGCGTAAGGCCAAGCTCTGTAAGCTGAGTGCGGACGCGGTCTGGATTGGCGTCCGGCTTGTCTATTTTGTTCACCGCGACGATGATAGGAACCTTAGCGTCCTTGGCGTGGTTGACCGCTTCCAAAGTCTGCGGCATAACTCCGTCGTCGGCGGCGACAACCAAAACTACGATGTCGGTGATTTGCGCTCCGCGGGCGCGCATCATTGTAAAGACTTCGTGGCCCGGCGTGTCCAAGAAAGTGATGGTTCCCTTTTCTGTGTGAACGCTGTAGGCTCCGATGCTCTGGGTGATTCCGCCCGCCTCGCCTTCGGCGACATGGCTGTGGCGAATCGCGTCCAAAGTTTTTGTCTTTCCGTGGTCAACGTGGCCCATTACGGTTACAATCGGCGGACGCGGCTCCTGCTTGTCTTCGTTGCTGGTGTCGCGCGCGATTACGGTTTCGTCGTAAAGGCTGACAAGGTGGACTTCGCAATTGTATTCGGCGGCCAAAAGAGTGGCAGTGTCGCTGTCGATCGACTGGGTGATTGTGACCATCTGGCCCATCGACATAAGCTTTGCGATGATTTCGCTCGCCTTAAGGTTCATCTTGCGGGCCAAGTCGCTTATGGAAACAGTCTCCATAATGTCGATTGACTTGGGAACGTCGCTTACTTGAGTTTCGACCTTCTTTTGGCTTTCGTAGAACTTGTCCTCGTCAAAAGCCTCTTCCTTGTCCTTTCGGCTGTATACTTGCTTTTTTCCCTTAAAAGTTTTCTTGGGAGCGTTTTGGCTGGGCTTTCCGCCGGCCATTCCGCCGGGAGCGAAAGATCCTCCCGCGCCGCCTCCAAAGCCGCCCGCAGGCCTGTTGCCTCCAAAACCGCCTTGGCCGCCGCGGTTAAATCCGCCGCCTTGTCCGCCACGGTTAAAGCCGCCCTGGCCGCCGCGGTTAAATCCGGCGTTTGGACCGTTTCTATTAAAGCCGCCTTGTCCGCCGCGGTTGTCGCGCTCGCGGTTTTGGTAGCCGGCTCTTGCCTGAGCTCCGGTAAAGCCGGAACCAGTTCTATTTTGTCCGTTAAAGGAACCGCGTCCGCCCGCTCCGCCTCTCCAAGAACCCTTTGAATGGTCGCTTAGATTGCCGGCCTTTACGTTTGGACGAGCCGAACTCAAAGAGAATGACGACGCCGGCTTCTTTACAGGAGCGGCGGCTTTGGGCGCCGCCGCCGCGGCTTGCGTCTCGGCCGGAAGTTTTTTTTCTTCCGCAGCGGGTTCTTGGGCCGAACCTTGAGGCTTGGCAGCGGCAGAAGCGGCAGCCGCGTTGCTGGCGGGCGAAGAAGCTTGAGGCCGCTTTTTTACCAAGATTACCTTTTTCTTTTTTTCAGTCGGCGCGGCTGTTCCTGCGGCGCTCTTCGCGGCGCCTTCCGGCGCTTTTGGAGCCCCGGCTTTTTTGTGCAAAACCACTCCGCTTTTCTTTTCTGTTTCTTCTGCCATTAACTACTATTCCTCGTCCTCTTTAAATTCAAACTCAACGCCGCATTTTGGACAATGCGTCATGTCAAGAGTAATCACGGCGCCGCATTCAGGGCAATGATACTCTTCCGACTCTTCGGAAGAAGCCTGTTCCGATTCGGCGGTCTGTGAAGCGGCCTGCTCTTCGGCGTCCTCTTCCACAAACTCTACATTTTGATTTATAAGTTCGTTGATTTTTTCCAAGTCTTCCTTGGAAACGCCTTCAACGTTGATTGTCTCGTAATCGTCGATGAACTTTTGAACGTCCTCGATTCCAGCTTCCTTAAGAAGGCCGGCCACGCGCTCGTCAACGCCGGGCAATTCGGCGATTGTGGCGATTTCCTCGTAGTCGTCGTTAAAGAGGCTTTGGGCGTTCTGCCTTGTGGCGATGTCGCTAAGGTCAAGCTCGGCGGCCTGCTCCTCTGTCTTTACGTCGATGTTCCAGTCGCAAAGGCGGTTGGCCAAGCGAACGTTGAGGCCCTGCTTTCCGATGGCCAAAGAGAACTGGCTGTCGGGAACGATGGCCAAAGCCTGCTTTTTGTCCTGGTCAAGAATGATGACGCGGCCGACTTCCGCCGGACTAAGCGCGTTCTTGATGAAAACGGTCGGTTCCGGATCCCAGCGAAGGACGTCGATCTTTTCGCCGAGCAATTCATGGATGACGTTCTGGATGCGAACGCCCTTAAGGCCTACGCAGGCGCCGACTGGATCCACATCCTCGCGGGCGCTTGAAACGGCGATCTTTGTGCGGTAGCCGGCTTCGCGAACGATTTTGTTGATTTCGACAGTTCCGTCAAGAACTTCGGGAACTTCCGTCTCAAGAATTGAGCGAACCAATTCCGGAGCGGCGCGAGAAAGAATCAACTGGATGCCGTTTGAAGTCTTGGCGATGTCCACCACCAAAGCGCGGATGCGCTCGCCCTTCTCGTATTTTTCGCGCGGAGACTGGTACTTGACGGGAAGCACGCCCTCGACCTTTCCGAGGTCAACGTAAATCGTGCCGTTGCGCTCGCGCTGAAAGTAGCCGATGATGATTCCGCCAACCTTGTCCTTGTATTCGTCGTAAAGGTTGTCCTTGTAGCTTTCGTTGAGGCCCTGGTGGCCAGACTGCTTTCCTGTCGATACGGCGGAACGGTCGTAGCTCTTGGGGTCTTCGGGAATGTCAAGCTCGTCGCCGACTTCGCAATCGGGGCTAAGCTGGCGGGCTTCCTCCAATTCAATTTCGGTGACGGGGTCGTAAACGCCGTCAATGACTTCCTTTCTTGAGTAAAGGGTCACGTCCGTAGGGATTCCGTTTTCGTCTTCGTCAAAAACGACTACGGCGTTTTCATTGGTTCCGTGGGCGCGCTTGTAAGCGGCCATAAGCATATTTTCAATGACCTTTTTCACCGCGTCCGGCGAATAGCCTTTTTCTTCGATAAGTTCCTTGATAGCCTCTGCCATCGATGACGAATTGTCTTGAACTTTTTTTCGTGCCATAAAAATTACCTCTGTGTTTATTTATGAATGCAAAAACTTCGCTTTTGCGATGTCGTCGTATTTATAACTTTTATTTTCCCCGCCGCAGTCAAGCGTCAAGGAATCCTTGTCCGCGCCAACAATCGTTCCGCCAACCCAGTCCGAAACATTCTTGTCCCAAACGCGGATTTCCGTTCCCTTAAAAAGAGCGAACTCTGCCGCGTTCTTAATGTTGCGGTCAGTGCCGGGAGACGTAAGTTCCATATACGTGTCGTCGGTTCCAAGCAAGGCCTCAAGGCGCGGCAAAAGCGCGTGATGGACCTTTGAGCAGTCCTCGACGCCAATCGTTTTGGCCGGATTCTGGCTTGCGATGACCGCGCTTATTTTTACCGTTGTCTTTTGCGGAATTATCTTTAAGTCAACAAGAACATAGCCCATGGAGCGAACCAAAGGCTCGCATTCGGAATAATGTGGAATCGTGTTTAATTCTATGTAATCCATTAAGGCCCCGCGCCAAAAAAAAAGACCTGCTTTCGCAAGTCCACTTTAAAAGGAGATTAAAATGTACATGCTTAATGTAGCAAATATAGAAAAAAATGTCAATATATTTTAGTTGAACATCAACCTTTTTTTTGCTATAATGCGCGGTATGATTTGGGTAATCGGCTCCACCGGAATGTTGGGCGCGGAATTTTCCCGCCTTCTGCAAAAGAACAAGATGACCTTTACGGGAACTTCAAGCGCCGTGGACGCGCGCGACTTTAAGGCCCTAAAGGCTTTTGCCGACAACTGGGTGACCGAAAACTACATGGAAGCCCACAAAAACGGCAAGGCCGGCCGCATTCAATGGATCGTCAACTGTTCGGCCTACACCGCCGTGGAAAAAGCCGAAAGCGACAAAGAGGCCGCCCAAGCGCTGAACGCGGCCGCCGCGGGAAACATCGCGAGAGTCGCCCGCGAAATCGGCGCCAAGCTGATTCATATTTCAACCGACTATGTCTTTGACGGCAAAGCCTCCGTTCCATACAAAGAAAGCGACAAAAAAAGCCCTCTTGGCGTTTACGGAAAAACAAAATCCGACGGCGAAGACGAGATTCAAAAAATGATGACCCAATACTTTATTTTGCGAACCTCGTGGCTGTACGGCTTTGACCGCCCAAACTTTGTCTACACCATGGCAAAGCTTATGAATTCAAAAGACCAAATAAATGTCGTCGACGACCAGCGCGGAAGCCCAACTTACGCCGCCGACCTGGCCCAGGCCATGCTAATGATAATAAAGAGCTGCGACAAGGCGGGAACCGACATTTTTAGCAAAGAAAGCATTCCCTACGGAATCTACAACTTTACCGACGCGGGCGAAACCACATGGTTTGACTTTGCCGTTGAAATCCAGCGCCTTTTAAAAAAGCGAAAGCTTCTTTCAAACGACTGCAAGGTTTTGCCTTGTTCCACCGAGGAATACGGCGCGAAAGTCGAGCGGCCAGCCTATTCTGTTTTAAGCAAGGAAAAAATCAAAACGGCTCTTAAAATAAAAATTCCAAAATGGCAGGACAGTTTGGAGACTTTCATCAAAGACGCGCGCTTTGAAATGCCGCAAACAGCCGAACAATAGGAGAACTTTATGAGAAAACTTAAGAATGTTTTGGTCACAGGCGGAGCGGGCTTTATCGGCTCAAACTTTATCCGCTGCCTTTTTGGAATGAGCGCCTCAGGCAAAAAGGAATTCAACTTTGACGGCTTTACGGGCCGCGTCATAAACCTTGACCTTTTGACATACGCCGGAAACTTGGAAAACCTTTCAGACGTGGAAGAAAAATTCGGAGCGGCCGCAGGATCCGGCCAGCGCTACTTTTTTGAGCGCGCCGACATTTCGGACCGGGCGGCCGTAGAGCGAATTTTCAAGCAATACGACATTGACACGGTTGTCCACTTTGCCGCCGAAAGCCACGTTGACCGTTCCGTTTTGGATCCGGAAGCCTTTGTCCGCACAAACGTTATGGGAACATACACATTGCTCGACGTCGCCAAAAATTATTGGGGCTGCTCGCTCGACAATCCGCGCGACGACGTTTTGTTCCACCACATATCGACCGACGAAGTTTACGGCTCTCTTGGCCCGACAGGCTACTTTACCGAGACGACGCTCTACGACCCTCGCAGCCCCTACTCGGCTTCAAAGGCTTCCAGCGACCACTTGGTTTTCGCCTACCACCACACCTTTGGCCTTCCGATAACGCTTTCAAACTGCACCAACAACTACGGCCCCTACCAGTTCCCCGAAAAACTTATTCCGCTGATGATATTGAACATTTCCACCGGAAAGAACCTCCCCGTCTACGGCGAAGGAAAGAACATCCGCGACTGGATTTACGTTGAGGACCACAACAGGGCGGTTTGGCTGATTTTGCAAAAAGGCGTCAACGGCCAAAAATACAATATCGGCGGCGAAAACGAATGGCAGAACGTCCAGCTTTTGGACAAGTTGATCGAAATCGCCTCCGCAAAAATCGGAAAGGACGCCGCCGCCGTCCGCCAAACTATTGTCCACGTAAAAGACCGCCCCAGCCACGACGCGCGCTACGCGATCGACTGCTCAAAAATCAAGGCCGAGCTTGGCTGGAAGCGCGAAATGACCTTTGAGCAGGGCCTTGAGCTTACGGTTGACTGGAACTTGAACAACAAAGATTGGATAGCCCATATCCAAAGCGGCGACTACACAAAGTGGGTCGAGAAAAATTACTCAAAGCGCTAATCTATGAAAAAGTTTTTGCCCGCCTTTGCCTTTACGCTTCTCGCCGCGCTTCCAATGTCACAAAAAATTTGGGCGGAGTCTTGGACAATCCGTTCCGTTGACTTTGATCCAAAAGGCGGAACCAAAGTCTCCGCCCTAAAGCGAAAGATTAAAGTCGATACGGAAAAAGTCTTCCAAAGCAAGGAAGAGCTTGACGCCTATGTCGTTTCGATAAAGCAAAAGCTTATAAACGAGCGCCTTTTTGACAGCGTTCAAATCGACCTAGAAGAAGATCCGCAAAGCGGCGAACAAACAGAAGGAGCTCGTTCCGCCACGCTAAAAGTCGCCACGGTGGACAGCCGCCACTTTTTGCTCTTGCCCTACCCAAAATACAGCTCCAACGAAGGCCTTGAGTTTAAGATAAAGCTTAAGGACGACAACTTTTTGGGCCTTATGAACCCGCTTTCCTCCGACGTTTTTGTCCAGTGGGAGCAAAAGGAAAACAGGAGCGACGACTTTGTCGCGGGCGCAAGCCTCAAGTACCAGCTGCCCTTTGCGATTGGCCCGATACAAGCCTCTTGGAACAACGATCTTTTCTTTAAGTACGCCTTTATCCGCCAAGAGCCCGAATGGAATTTAAAGACAGGCTTTACCTTTATAATGCCCTTTAAAAACCTTGATCTCCGCTTGGACTTGACGCAAGGCTTTGTCCGCGACGCCGACTACAAGGTGTTTGACGACGAGCTTTACTGGACTGAGACCGCAAAGTTTTCCGTCCCGATTGTCTTGGAACGCTTTGAAAAAATCGGAAACCTAGTCTACACGCCGGCCGCGCAAATCGACAGCAAGTGGGACTTGGACGGAATCAACCCAATCGACGAGGACTTGCTTTCGCCAAAGCTGACTTTCTCGCACGGCTTAAGCTTGGGACAAGTCAACTGGGATGGAAACTTTAGAAAGGGATTTTTCGCCAGCGTGGAGCAAAGCGCGGCCTACAACTTTAAGCTCAACGAATTCCAGCCCGGAGTAAAAGTCACGGCAAACGTCTTTGCCGCCTGGAAGCGACTTGGATTAAATTCGCGCTTTTTGCTTTTTGCGGAACGGAACACCTACACCCGCTACGGCTATCTTTTGCGAGGAGTCGCAGACGACCAATATCTTGCTGGCGTTCCTCATACGCCCAACGGATACTCGGCAAAAAGCGCGGCCGCGATGGTTATAAACGTTGACCTTCCGATAAGGGTTCTTTCAACAGACTGGGAGTCTTGGGGAATAAAATTCTTGCGGTCCTTTAACTTTGAGCTGCAAATCGCTCCATTCGTGGACATAGCGCTGGCCGCGAACAGGGCGACCGGCCGCGTCTTTGATCCCCGCGACGGCTTTTACTGCGCAGGAATCGAAGTCTTGCTTTTTCCGCAAAAATGGAAGAGCGTTCAAATCCGCGCCAGCGCGGGCTTTGACATAGGCAGGCTTTTGCTAAAGGATTTTATCGAAACAAGCTGGCGCGACGAAAAGTCAAGCAAAAAAGAGTTGACGATAGGAATCGGCTTGTTCTATTGAGCCGACTCTTTGTCAGAAGACTCCTTGACCGAGCGGTCCGACAAGGCTTTCTTTGCCGCGGCCGCCCAATAAGAGTCGGGGCATGAATCGGCCATCGTTTGATAAAGGGAAGTTCCAAAAAGCAGCCAGCCGTTTTCAATCGCTATTCCGGCCATGTCGTAAAAGCCCTTCCAAATGCCGTTTTTGCTGGTCCACGCCAAAACGTCTTCGTAGCGGCCGCACTCGTCAAAAAAAACGTCAAGGTCTTTAAAAGAAAATTCAGGATTGCGGTCGCGCAAGATTTCGTTCATCCAAGTAAAGGCGCAAACGACGCCGTTGGCCGTCATGGCCCAAGATTCGCGAATCCTTTTTTGGCTTTTGTACAATTGGCCCAACTCAAAGTAGGCCTTTATCGAGTTGACCGCCGAATAACGGTGCAACATAAAGAAGTAATTCAATATGTCTTTTCGCTTAAGTTGAACAGTTCTAACCATCGCGCGCTTTGAAGCGTCGTCTTTGTACAAGCCGTCGCCCGCCACAATCAATAAAAGCGAGCCTTCGTACTCTTTTTGGTCGCCGATGACTTTTGCCAAATCCGCGATTTCGTAAAGAATGTCATACTTAAGCGCCGGAACGTCAAGAAGGTCGCTTTGCTCGCGGGCGTTCTTTAGGTAACGCATCGCCAAGTCGTACTCGCCTTCCAAGCGGTAAATCCTGGCTTGCAAAAAGTCGCATTCAGGATACTCGTTTAGGCGCTTAAGGTAGTCGTATAATTTTGGGAGCGAATTGTCAAAATATTCTGCTCCCCTTTTGTCAACCCAAGCGTTTATGATTTCCAAGGCCTCAAAATCCTCGCGGTCTTTTAGGACTGGAATCAAGTCCGAGATAAAGGGGCCCTTTTTCTTAACTTCCGGCGAGCTTAGAGTGTTTTGCATTACATAGCTGTTCCACTTAAGCTCCCTGCCGCGGGACTTTCGGGCTTCTTCGCACAAGGCTATGGCTTCGCCGTAATCCCCCCTTTCGTAGGCGACTTGGGCGCGGTTCAAAACGCGCCAGCTTTGCTCGCTAACCTTGGGCTTTACCGGATGCTGGGCGGACAAAATTCCGCCGAGAATTACAAAAATAAATGCGGCTAAAAATGTCTTAGTTTTCAAAGCGAATTAAATTCCTCTTCAAAGGCATTATCGGCATCTTTTTCGTCAACCGTTCGCATTATTTTTCCTTTTTTAAATAGAATCACCTTGCCGCCGGCGCCCGCTATGCCCAAATCGGCGTGCTTTCCCTCGCCGGGACCGTTGACCGCGCAACCCATTATGGCCACCGTGACGTCCTTTTTGCTGGCCAGGAGGCGGCTTTGCCATTTTTCCACAAAGGAATGGACGTCAAAGCCCTGCCTTCCGCACCGGGGACAAGAGACAATTTGAACGCCGCCGCCTCTTTTTCCGCATTCGCGCAAGATTTCGCGGCCGGCAATAACTTCGTTTTTTGGCGTGGAAGAAAGACTTACGCGGATTGTGTTTCCGATGCCTTTTTCCAAAAGCCGCGAAAAGGCCAGCGTGCTTTTCACTACGCCGCCGATAAGGGGTCCGGCTTCGGTGACCCCTATGTGCAAGGGAATGTCGAATTTTTTGGCGAACTCTTCGTTGCATTCGACCGTCTCTTGGACGCTCGAAGCCTTCATGCTTACAACAACTTGGTCAAATTTAAGTTCGCCAAAAACTTTGCATTCGCGGGCGGCGGCGGCGGCCAAAGCCTCGGCGCGGCCCATAGTTCCAGCCTCTACCCGCTCGCGCAAGTCTTGTGGAAGGCTTCCGCTGTTAACTCCGATGCGGATTGCCGCGCCTTTTTCCTTGCAAGCGTTCACGACGGCCTCTACGCGCTCACGGCTTCCGATGTTGCCGGGATTGATGCGTATCGCGGCCACGTCGCCCTTAAGGCATTCCAAGGCCAGCCGATAGTCAAAGTGAATGTCGGCCACAAGAGGCATTGAAGTGTTTGAAGCTATTTTGCAAAGCCCGGCGGCGCTTTTTATGTCAGGAACGGCAAAGCGGATAATGTCGCAGCCAAGGCCTTCAAGCTCTTGAATCTCCGACAGTATCCGCTCAAATTTAAGCGGATTGCCGTCAAGGTCGTCAATTCCCTCTTTCCACATCGTTTGAATGGAAACAGGCTCCGAGCCTCCAACGCCAATCCGCCTAACGCGGCCTGAGCCGCCTAAAAAAACAGTTTTTGTCATTAACAAACGATCATTCCGAATACCATGCTGAACAAAGCGATGGTTTCGCAAAGACCTACTACCATGATGTAGTTGGTAAAGCCTTTTCCTGTTTCGCCAAGAGCGTCAGAACCGGCGGCGCCGGCCTTTCCCTGGGCGATGGCTGACATGCACATTGACAAACCGCAGGCGAATCCCATTCCAAGCAAGAAGCACTGCTTTGAAAGGTCAGCGCTGGCGGCAGAGGCCAACATTGTCTGCATCAACAAGAATCCGTAGATTGTCTGAGTCAACGGAGCGCCGGCGAATACTACCAAAAGGAAGGGAGCGGGCTTGTTGTTCAAGTAGCAGCGCTTCCAAGAGCCGATGGCTCCTTGTCCAGCAATTCCGATTCCAATCGCGCTTCCCAAAGCGGCGATACCCATAACAACACCGGCACCAATCATACCCCAGTTCATAATTTTCTCCTTACCGCATTTTTCGCGGCATATATTTTATTCATTTTTAAGGCGGAATCAAGCCCGCCTTTTATCCATAATTAAGAGGCGGACTCAGATTCGGCAAACGGCCGATACTTTGTTCCGCTCCAAGCCATTCCCAAGTGCTGGGAAAATTCCAAGGTGTTCAAGCGAACGCCGTGAACGATTACCGAAAGCAAGTTCAGAATCATATTCAAGCCGTGGCCAAATACCAAAAGAATCACGCCAAAAACCATCATCGTAAGCTTTCCGAACATCGGGCCAGCCATAGCGTTGACCGTTCCGCTGATCGCCGCGCCGGCCAAAGCGACCGCCCACAAACGAATGTACGAAACGATGTCCGAGAACACGTTTACGATTCCAAGGAACACGCTGATGATGTTCTTTAGGCTTTCCAAGATGGACTTGCCCACGCTTCCCTCGTAGTTTGAGAAGATGAAGTTGAGCGTAAAGCCAAAGCCCAACAAGCCCAAACAGGCGGTCGGGAAATAGCTTGGAGCCATCCAGCCAAAGACGTTCACAGGCTGTCCGTTGTCCATAAGCGGGAACACGTAGTTCACGCCGTCGGCGACTACCATGCTGAGCACAACGTAGAAGGTTCCCCAAAGCTGCAAGAGCGAGCCAAAGTCGCCCAAGCATTTTAGGCTCTTTCTGTGGGCGACAGTGCACGTGATGTGCGCCACGCTCAATTGTATCAAAGCAAGGATAAAGCAGAAGACCTGCTGGTTTTTGTCGGCCAAACTCTTTGCCGCTTCCGGCGCCATTCCAAGCAAAACCAGCTTGGGCTGCGAGAAGAGGCGGCTTGAAATTTGAACCAAGACCGGCGGCAATTTTTCCGCTGGAATGCCGAACCAAGAGCAAGTCAAAACGCCCCACGCCGCGGTACAAAGTCCCAAGAGCGCGACCAATACCGGAAGGCTCCTCTTTCCTTTCTTGGCCTTTGACAAAAGCAAAAGCCCCGCAAGCGCTATGATGGCGCCGTATCCTGTGTCCGCGAAAATCATCGCAAAGAAGACGCAGAAGAAAAGCAAGAACCAAGACGAAATGTCGTACTCGTGGTAGCCTGGCGTTACGTCCAAGAAGTCGGTCAACGGATAAATCAAGCTGACCAACTTGTTGTTCTTGAGCTTTGTTGGAACGTTGTCCTCTTCCGCGGGATCGTCAATGGCCAAGGCCCAATGATTTTTGGCGGCCTCGCTTTTGAGGGCTTCCAAAGAATCAACGGGAATGTAGCCGGTAAGCCAAGAAAGAGTCGTGTTGTTTTCCTCGGCCTCTTTTTCCATTCCGGAATAGACGTTCTCAAACTCAATGTCTTTTTCAAGGCTCTTTTGAGCGGCTTCTATCGCCTTAATGTAAACCGCGTTGGCGGCCAAATCCTTTTCGATTTGAGCCGTCTCGGCCTCAAACGCCTTTATGTCAGCCGCGATCTCTTCGGTTGACTTTTCGGGCATCACGACCTCGTAGGCTTCGGGCGGAAGTCCCGCCGGACGCTCCGCTTCGGGGCTGTCCATAAGGACCAAAAATCGCTTTCCGCTCTTTGACGAGTTTACAAGCAGGGCCTTTACGTCCTCGCCGATCAAACGGTACTTGTCGTTGGGGACTTCGTACATCTTTAGATGCACGCCCTTTTGCGACAAATAGTCAAAGTCGGCGGGATTTACGGTTCCCCAAACGCTCAAGCGGTCAATCTCAGTCGCCGAGGCCGCGATCTTTTCAAAGAGGCTCTTTTTGCGCTCTGTAAGGTCGATGGCAAGCTGGGCTTTTTTGACCGCTTCCTCCTGCGAAAGCTGGGGGAACGAAGTCTTTTTGGGCAATTTAATCTCGCCCAAATAGCCCGCGGCGCTTTGAAGCTTTGCGTAGTCGTTTTTAAGCGCCGCCAATTTTTCGCCCTTTCCTTCCACAGGCTCAAGGTGAACGAGGCCGGCCTTTCGCAAGGCCTTTAAGGCGCTTTCTTTTTCCCTGTCCAAAATGACAAGGGAAACTTTCTTCATAGGCGCTATCATGCTGTCTCCTCCCCTGTCTTTTGCTGCAGTTTTTTCTTAGAAATCTTTGAGCGAACTACGGCCGCAACCTGTTCGTCTCCAAGATATACCGTAATCTTCTTTATGTTCGCCTTTGTTTCGGGAATCTTCACTTTTTCAAAAAGATTCACGCGCTGCGTCGTTACGCGCAACTCTTGCGAAAGCAGGCGAACTTGTTCTTCTAGCGTGTCAGCCTCAAGGTCCAAGGAAAGCGCCTTTTCCATGCGGTCGGCGGCCAAGTCAATCCACAAGGGGGTTGAATAAAGGTCGTAGTCTCCGCGCGAAAAATCCGCTCCCTCGTAAACAGGAATGTTGACGCCGGCAATGTTACCCGTGCCTTTTCGGATGTTTTTAACCGAAACCATGCCGGGCTTGAAGGCGTCTTTTTCGCCAAATACGCTGATCCAAACCTCAAATTCCTTTTCCAAGGCTTTGCGTTGTTCGCGCACTTCTTTGGCGCGCTCTTCTATAGAGCGTATTTCTGTTTGAAGCTGCTGCTTTTTGAGCGTCAATGTCGGAAGATAGCGCTTGTACATTTTAAGCGCGTCTTTCTGGGCTTTGAGCTCGTTTTTTGTCAGCTTAATCTTCGCCATTCATCTACCTATAAACGTCAGCGATTTTATCGAGGCCAGTGTTCCTCAATAAGCTCAGTCTTAATTCCAACTTCGTCTTTGTCAAAGCAGTCCTTAAGAATCTTCCAACCCAAGTCCAAGGCGTCCTCAAGCGCGATGTTCTTTGAAAGGTCCATCATCTCGCGTTCGAACATTTCGCCGTATTTCAGGAGCTTTTCATCCCACGCGCTCATGTTAAAGCCCATGCTCTTCTTTTCAAGCGTGTCCTTGTATGAGGCGTAAAGGCGGATCATGCCGTCCATAAGGGCGCGGTGGTCGTTGCGGGTCTTGCCGTTTACGTTCTGCTTAAGGCGCGACAAAGAACCGAACGGCTCGATGCGGCCGCCCTTAAGGTAGTACTGGCCCTCGGTGATGTATCCCGTGTTGTCCGGAACCGGGTGGGTTACGTCGTCGCCAGGCATTGTCGTTACCGCAAGGATCGTTACAGAGCCTGAATCGGCAAAGTCAACGGCCTTTTCGTAGCGGGCGGCCAACTGAGAGTAAAGGTCTCCCGGATAGCCGCGGTTTGACGGAACCTGTTCCTGGGTGATGGCGATTTCCTTCATTGAGTCGGCGAAGTTCGTCATGTCGGTAAGAAGGACAAGAACGTCCTTTCCCTGCAAGGCGAACTGTTCCGCGACGGCCAACGAAAGGTCAGGAATCTTTTTGCATTCTACCGACGGGTCGGCGGCCGTGTGGACGAACATTACAGTTCGGCTCAAGGCGCCGCCGTTTTCGAGCGTGTTCTTAAAGTACAAGTAGTCGTCGTACTTAAGTCCCATGCCGCCCAAGATGATTACGTCAACTTCGGCCTGCATGGCGATGCGCGCCAACAATTGGTTGTAGGGCTCGCCTGAGATTGAGAAAATCGGAAGCTTTTGCGATACGACCAATGTGTTGAACATGTCGATCATCGGGATTCCGGTGCGGATCATGCGGCGCGCCATAATGCGCTTTGTCGGGTTTACCGAAGGGCCGCCGATCGTTACCAAGTTTTCGGCCAATGAAGGACCGTTGTCGCGGGGCTCGGCCGAACCGTTGAAGATGCGGCCAAGGAGGTTGTCGCTAAAGCTGACTTCCATTCTGTGGCCAAGGAATTTGATGTGGTCGCCGGTCGAAACGCCGCGGCCGCCAGCGAATACCTGGAGCGAAACGTTGTTGCCCTGGATGTTCGAGACCTCAGCCAATGACTTTCCGAATCTTGTTTCAATTTCGGCCAATTCGCCGTAAGCCACGTCGTCGGCTTTTACGGTGATTACGCTTCCGTTGATTGATTCAATTTTGCTGTAAACTTTGTTCATTATTCACCGTCCTTAAGAAGAGCTTCGCCCGCTTTTGTGAGCGCGCCTTTTTTCTGTGAATAAATTGAGTCAATCTCTTTTTCGAGAGAATTGAATTTATCCGACTTGTATTCAACGTAGTTCCAGTCGCCGAATGTCTTTCTAAGCTGGTTAAAGAAGCCGCGGGCTTCGTCTTTGTCGTTAAGCTCAAAGTCGCTGGCCATAACCATAAGAACTTTCTTAAAGACATAGGTCTGGCGCTCTACCGGACAAGCGGCGTCGATTTCGTCGAATGAGTTCTGCTGGAAGTAAACCGCGTCAAGGAATTCGCTCTTGAGGTAAGCGACGAAGTCCTCTGTCGTAGTTCCTTCTTCGCCTACTACCTTCATCATTTGGTTGACTTCGGTTCCGCGCTTAAAGGCGCTGCGGGCAAAGTCTACCCAGTCCTTGCGGATAACCGGATTGTACTTTGACCAAGAGGCGATCGGGTCGATGGCCGGATACTTGCGGGCGTCAGAGCGCTCGCGGGTAAGGCCGTGGAAGGCGCCTACTACTTTAAGGGTGGCCTGTGTTACAGGTTCCTCAAAGTTGCCGCCGGCCGGAGATACCGTTCCGCCGATTGTTACAGAGCCCTTGCTTCCGTCGCGGAGGCGAACCTGTCCGGCGCGCTCGTAGAAGGCCGCGATGTAGCTTTCCAAGTAAGCCGGGAAGGCTTCTTCGCCAGGAATCTCTTCCAAGCGGCCTGACATTTCGCGCAAGGCCTGCGCCCAGCGGGATGTCGAGTCGGCCAAAAGCAATACGTTGAGTCCCATCTGGCGATAGTACTCGGCCAAAGTCACTGAAGTGTAAACCGAAGCTTCGCGAGAGGCTACCGGCATTGAAGAAGTGTTGCAGATGATGATCGTTCGTTCCATCAAAGAGCGGCCCGTGCGGGGGTCTTTGAGTTCGGGGAACTCGGTGATCGTTTCTACAACTTCGCCCGCGCGCTCGCCGCAAGCCGCGATGATTACGATGTCAACGTCCGCGTTGCGGCTGGTGGTGTGCTGGATAACGGTCTTTCCGGCTCCGAAGGGCCCCGGAATACAATAAGTTCCGCCCTTGGCCACAGGGAAGAATGTGTCGATCAAGCGGGTCTTTGTGACCATAGTCTCTGTCGGCTCAAGGCGCTCGGCGTAGCAGTCGACGGCGCGCTTTACCGGCCAGTAGAAGGCCATAGTAAGGTTCTTTTCGTTTCCCTTTTCGTCGGTCACGACGCAGAGGGTGTCGTCAATCTTGTACTTTCCAGCGGGAACGATTGACTTAACCTTGTAAACTCCAAGCATGTCAAAGGGCACCAAAATCTTGTGGGTAAAGGGTCCTTCGGGAACGGAGCCAAAGTAGTCGCCGCGGTAAAGGGTGTCGCCCGGCTTTGAAATCGGGGTAAAGTCCCATTCCTTTTGCGTCGGAAGCGGCTCGACGTAAAAGCCGCGCTCCAAGAAGTAGCCGGCTTTTTCGGCCAATTCGGGAAGCGGGTTCTGCAAACCGTCGTAAACGTGGCCCAAAAGTCCAGGGCCAAGGCGAACGGCAAGCATTTCGCCGGTGAACTCAACGTCGCAACCGGCCTTGATGCCTTCCGTCATCTCAAAAATCTGCATTTGGGCTGTGTTTCCGCGGATGCGGATAATCTCGCCCTTGAGTTTTGTGTCCTCGACCTTAACGTAGCCGACTTCGTTCATCGTGACGGTTCCGTCAAACTGAACGGAGACCATGTTTCCGTTAATGCCGATTACTTTTCCTGTGGTCATTTTGACTCCTCTAGTATTTCATCGTAAATTTTATGGTAGGACGCTTTGCCCGTCTCCACGTCGAACTTTTTCATGCGCTGGGCAAGCATCAGCTTCAATCCGTAGGCGATCACCGCGTCAACGCTAAAGTTGTCCAACGGGGTCAGCGAATTGAGCGTTTCCATCCTATACTCGTTGAGGTATTCCTCGGCCGCAAGGGGGCTGTCCATTCCGACGGCGGTTCTAGCCGCCTGGATGATGTCGGCCGTGCAACCGGCTGGCAGCATTTCGGCCTCCTTTTTCATCTTGAGCGCGCGGACTTGAGCCAAAGCGAAGCGCAGGCAGCGTTCCTTTTCGTTCCATTTATCAAGGAAAGCGGAACCTGTCTTGCCCTCTTTTTTTGGCGGCTCAAGCGAAAGATTTTGGACAATCTTTACGCTCTTTGCGTCAAGAAAGCGGCCGCAGAGATCCCTGTAGTATTGTTCGGTTATCGGAAGCTGCCTTGAGTCGAGGTTTTCGACGGAAGGAAGCTGCGAAACCAAGTAGTACTGCTTTGACACTCTTTAGGCCTCTTTTGCGGCCGCTCCTACAAGCGCGGCGATTTTTGGGTTCAAGTAAGCGGCAAACAGCTCGGCGACGCTTTCGGCTGAATAGTCGTAGTAAGCGCTTCCGTCCTTAAGGCCGATTCTAAAGCCAGACGTCAAAGAAGCGTCGGCCTTGATTTCCATGCCCTTTGCGATTTGATCCTTGAGGGCGCCCTTAAGGCCGCTTTCCAAAGCGTCCAAGTCGCTCTTGGACAAAAGAACCGCCAAATCGGCCGAGTCGGCTTTGTCAGCCCAAGCCTTTACGGTTTCGGGAATCAACTTGGCCAGCAAGTCCTTTGAATAGGTCTTGGCCGTCTCGTCCTGGACGATGGCCTTAAGCTGGGCGTTGATGCCGTCGCGGAATGAAATGAGTAGATTGCGGGAGGCTTGCTTTACAGCGTCTTCGCTTGCCTTTTGGAAGCGCTCGCTTGTAGCCTTAGCTTCTTTTTCAATACTCTCTGCCTGTGACTTTGCGTCGTTTACAATTGAAGCGGCTTTAGCTTCCGCCTCGGCGATAATCTTGGCGGCCTGTTCTTCCGCCGACGCAACGCCGTCCTTTTTGATCTTGTCGATCAATTCCTGCAATTGAACGTCCATTCATGCTCCTTATAATGCGTGAAAATTCGTAAGCAATTATGTAATGGAACGATTATAGCACAGATTTTGGCAAAAAACAAGAAAAAATTATTTAAAAAAAAGAAACGCGCCTAAAAAGACGCGCTTTTGTATAGTCAATTCAAATTTCCTCTATATTTACCATTCAAAGCCGTAGACTGTGACGGCATTGTAGGTCTCTTTTGGCTTTAGGACGCAGGGCGGAAAGTCAGGCTTGTTGGGAGCGTCCGGGAAGCGCTGGCTTTCCAGACAAATCGCTCCGTGCTTTACCATGCGGATTCCGTTCTTTCCGGCCAGACCTTCAACCCAGTTGGCGGTGTAAACTTGGACGCCCTCTTGGTTTGTTTCCATCGTCATTTTGCGGCCGCTTTTGGGATCTGACAAAACGGCGCAGCGGACAAGCTTTTTTGGGTCGGGAGCGGCGCCCTTGCCCTTATAGGCCGGC
>JBGUQT010000014.1:0-5968 GCA_045131275.1 Treponema sp. | reverse complement strand
ATTCCGCCTTGGCCGAAAAGGATGCCTACGAAAACTCAAAGGCGATGGAAGACGAGTTCTCACTTGACATCGGAAGCGAGGACGAAGAGCCCGTTCCCGAAACATTGGACGAAAGCCTCTTGCGCGACGCCTCGGACACGGAGCCAAAAATCGAAGACGACACCTTTATTGACGAATCTATTTTTGACGACGAGACTTCGGTTGACGTTCCGGCCCCAAGCGCGGACGAACCTGCCGCAGCCGCGACGGTTGCCGCAACAGTTGCCGCGGCGACAACAGCCGCTCCGTCAGAAAAGACGACAATCTCAAAGGACTTAAAGTCGGAAATCGTTTCCGTTCTTTCATACATGGATCAATTGCTCGAAAACTTGCCCGAAGACAAGATTACGGAATTTGCCAAATCAGAGCATTTTGTAACATACAAAAAACTCTTTGACGAGCTTGGTCTTTCGTAAAAATGGGATTGCTTAGCGTCGCTTGCGGCAGAAACTCAGGCCTAATGGCCAAGGCCCAAAGCGCTTCAATTTTAACATTTCAACAATGGGCAAAGCAAAACGGCTTTGAGCGCTGCGGCGTTTTCCGCTCCAAAAACGGGCTTATGCTTTTGGAGTGCGCCAACGGCGTGGACGCGCAAAGCGTTTTTAGCTCAATCTCAACCCAAGATTTTTGGAACGGCTCCGTCCACTCCGACACATGGGTCACGCTTGACCGCGAAAGCCCCAATTTTTCGGCCTTCACCCAATTTTTGGGCGCCGAGGCAAAAACAAACGTCAAAGCGTTCAGAATTCTAAAATTCACTGACGGCGAAGAGCTGGTCGTCTTTTTCCAATACTCATACCAGCCGGCCGGTTTTTTAAATGTAAAGGACAACTTTAAGCAGGAGCTTTTGGAAGTCCTTAGATGCCACAGGCAAAGCTTGATGGTGGAGCCGACAAGGCAAATGGTTGAGACGCTTTCAGAAAAAGGAAGCGTCCGGCTTTTCTTAATCTCGACAAAGCGCGCCTTGGAAGAGACGACGCAAAAAATCGAGATTTGCGAAAGCGGCTTGCTAAAAGTCTTGATCAACACAATCTTTGAGGAGCTCTTTTACAAAACAAAAAAACTTTTCCAAGCGCCGGCCTTGATTTACTCAATCGACCCGGACGAAATAAAAGTCGCGGCTTACGTCAATTCAGAAATCGAGGACGAAATTCTCAAAGAGCAGCTTTCGCTTGAATACGAAAGCCTTATCGGAACAGAAGCCGCTAAAAAAATAATCATCCTTACCGCCGGCTATTCCCAAGACCACGAAGAAATCCACGACTACCTCCTGCGAGGCTGATTTTGGCCCTTGAATTCTTTGCAGCCAAAAACGCCGAAATATCCGCAAAAGCAAACGGCGTTGCCCTTCACTCTTCCTACAATCCAAAGGCCGAGGGCGAACGTTTTGCGAACAATCTTGAGCCTGGCTTTAATCCCAAATGCGTCGTGATAGTCGAAGGCGCGCTAAGCTATTGCGCGCAATTCATAAAAAAGCGCTTTCCAAACGCCAAAGTCGGAACGATTCGCTTTTCAAACGATTTTTGCCAAAGCGACAAAGAGTGGGACTTTTGCCTTTCGCTCACGGAAAAAAACTCCGCTCCACTTTGCGACAGGATCTTTGACCTTTTGGGCGAAGAAGCCTTGTTCCAAAGCGCCTTCTTTGACTGGAAGCCGTCGGCCGCCGCCTGGCCCAAAGAGTCAAAGGAAGCCTGGGCGCAAATAAAAGACGCGCTGCAAAAGGCAAAGACAGTACTCGCCACCCGCGAGCATTTTGGAAAACGCTGGCTAAAAAACAAAGCGGCCTTCTTTGAGCGCCTTCAAAGAACAACATTCATAGAATGCGTAAAAAAGCCAATCCTTGTTTGCGCGTCTGGTCCAAGTCTGGAAGGCGCCCTTGAATCGATAAGAAACGTCCGCGACAAAATTTTTATTTGCGCCCTATCTTCTTCAATAAGCGTTCTAGCCCGCAACGACATCGCGCCCGACTTGGCCTTAAGCTTGGACGGCGGCTGGTGGGCAAAAAAACACTTGGATCCGTTAAGAAAATTCTTTAAGGAAGTTCCGCTTGCGCTGGAACCCGAAGCCGCCTGTCCGTCGATTCTATTAAAGCAAAAGGAAATTCTCCCCCTTTGCTACGACGACGATTTTTTAAGCAAGAAAATTTTTGAGTCGCTCGGCATAAAGGCGCTTTTAGCCCGCAGGAACGGAACGGTAAGCGGAAGCGCTTTGGAACTTTTTGCCGCGCTATGCGAAAATGAAATCTTTTTTGCCGGCCTAGACTTGGCTCCGTCAAAGAAAAAAAGCCACGCGCTTCCAAATGTTTTGGAAACGGAAATGGAGGCAGGCGACTTTAGGCTAAGAACAAAGGCGACTCGGCAAGCGGCCGGAGCGTTTCCGTCGCAAAGCCTTGCGATTTACGAAGCGTGGTTTAAAAGCTTTGACTTGAAAGGAAAAAAAGTTTTTAGAATTAAGGGAACGGATGATTTTAAAAACGAGCTTGGACAAATTCAAGACATAAGCGGCAAAGACTTTGAAGAGCTCGTCATCAGCGCGACAGGCGGCCAAGAAAAAAAATCTTTTGAACCGCAAAAGGATATTTTTAAAGCCGAAAAAACGGACGGCGAGAGGCGCCGACTTGTAAAAAAACTTTTTGTTGAATGGAGCGAAACGGACGATTTTTGCAAGGAAATGTTTCCAGCGGACTCAATAATGCTGGGGCGGGCCGCCCAAGCGGACGAGCGCGCGGAACGAAAAAAAATCATCGCGCAAAAGAAAGACAAGCTTTTAAAAGAGCTTTTTGGGGGCTTGCAATGAGCGCGCTTTACAAAAACGTCGTCACGGCCAAGACAGGGCTTGCGGTGCCGGAATACAATTCAGGAAGGGCGGCCCACTCCAAATACGATCCCCAGCGCGAAGCCCAAACTTTTGGCCAGGAAAGCGCTGACGCTTCGTTTGCCGCAATCATTGGAGTCGCGGGCGGCTATCACATAAAGTCTTTCTTAAACAAAAATCCGGCTTGCAAAATAATCGCGATAGAAAAATCCGCCGGCGACATTGAATGGCTAAAGGAAAACGTTCCTCTTGTAAACGAGCTTTGCCAAAATCCAAACGTAATTTTTTGCGCGGCGGACGACTCAAACGCTTGTCTTGAAAAAGCGCTCATGCAAAATTACTTTCCCGCCCATTACGGAGCGATAAACATTCTTTCTTTGCGCTCGTGGGTTCAAGAAGACCAAGCGGCGTTCGACAATATTTTGGAAAGAACAAAGGCCGCCTTAAAGGAAATTTCCGCCGACTACTCCACCCAAGCCCACTTTGGCCGCCTGTGGACAAAAAATATTTTTTGCAATCTAAGCGTCCTAAAAAAAATCCAAGAAAGCGGCCAAAACGAATTTAAACTAAGTCCAAGCGACTTGCAAAAAACCGCGGCCGTCATCGCCGCCGGCCCAAGCCTTGACGAAAGCTTTAAGGCCATTCAAGAGAACAGAGACGATTATTTTGTAATCGCCACAGACACAGCGCTAAAAGCTTTTGACAGGCGCGGCGTAAAAGCCGACGCGGTAGTTTCAATCGACGCGCAATATTTAAGCGCCCAGCACTTTATCGGCGCCGCGAGCAAAGAAACAATTTTTGTCTTGGACTTGGCCGCGAATCCATCGATCGCAAAGAAGGCGCGAAGAATCGGAGCGCGGATTTTATTTACGGATTCAGGCCATCCGCTGCTTTCATTCATAAGCCGGCATTGCGCGCGGCCCTTTGTCCGTTTGCAAGCAGGCGGCGGAACGGTTGCGATTTGCGCGGCGGATTTTGCGAAACAATGCGGCTTTGCAAAAATCAAAATATTCGGCGCCGACTTTGGCTACTCAAAAGGAAAGCCTTACGCAAAAGGAACATACTTGGACGACTTGTACATGGCTGGACAAACAAGGGCGCGCAACGCCGAAACGCTTTTTGCAAAGCTTATGTTCAGAACGGAACTGAACAAAAACCGCCGCGGCTTTTTGCAAAACCCAACGCTTCTCCGCTACCAAACGACGATGGAAGAATTTTTGGGCGACTATGAATGGAAGGACAATGTTTACGAATGGAAATCCGCTGGCCTTCCGCAAAAGGCTCCTCAAAGCGGCGCCGCTTTTGGAGCCAACGGCCTTGACTTTGCAGCCTTAAAAAAAGAGTTTCTTGAGCTTGCCCAAAAGATTGAAAGCTCGGAGGGACTTGTTCCCCAAGAGAGCTTGATTCTCCCCGAAATGGCCTATTGGAGGCAAAAAAAGGACAAAAACGGGCAAAATAAAATTTCAATAAAAGAGTTAAAAAAACTTGCGCTGAACAACATTCTATTGTATAATAAATCATTATGAATAAGAGGGGAATATCTATCGCGACGCTCGCCATCGCGGGCGTCTTTGTCGCAACCGCAATTGTCTTTGCAATTTGCGTTTATTCTGACTACAATTCAGGCTTAAAAGCCGCCGGAGCCAAGTTTGAAAAGCTTTCTTCTCGAACGGCCGAAGCGAGCGAAATCTATCCAAGCGGCTCCAAAGCGTTCATAACTCTTTTTAACTCCGCCGTCGGATCTCCAGAGATTTATGAATCCATCAACCTAAAAATCAACGGCAAGGACGTTTACATTTATCCGATGGAAGGCCAGCGAGCCGCCTCGGCCTTTGTAAAAACATTCAGCACCCGCATCGTTGGCGGAGACGGCGCGGACATTCGACTTGACGCCAACATCCATACAGTTTCGTCATCGATGATTTACTACCGCGCAAAGATCGCCTTTATAGTGATTCTTGCCGGAACTTTGTTCGCCTGCATTCTTTTGCTTTCGCTTTATTTGGGAGAATCGGCAAAGGATGACGGCGACGTTGAATTCAAAAAGACAAAGGTTGACGACGAATTTGGCGAATCGCTTTTTGACGAAGAAGCCGCGCCGGAAGAGACAGCGGACTCCGACGCCGCCGCGCAAGAAAGCGTTCCCGCCGCGGAAGACAAAGAAAGCCAACCGGCCGTAGAAGACAAGCAAGAGGAAAAGGTTGACTACAACCCATTGGAAAACGCCTACGCCGACCAAAAGGCGCAAGAAAAGACAGAAGAAGCCTCTAACCAAGTCCAGCCGCAAAGCGCGGCCGTTCCAGCAGCGTCTTTTGAACAGGCCCAAGCGCCGGCCTCGGAGCAAGGCCTATTCTCCCCTGCCAGCGGCTTTGGCTGGGAATCGTATTTGTCAACCCGCTTGGAATCTGAATTGGTTAGAGCCGCGTCCAGCGAACAAGACTTGGCGCTGGCCATAATCAAGATTCCCGGCATGACAAAAGAGTCTGACTATTACGGAAACATTTGCCAAACATTGCAAAACTTCTTCCAATTCAAGGACTTTATCTTTGAATGCAAGGAAGACGGCTTTGCCGCGATTATGCAGCATTCGGACATAGACACCGCGATGCAAAACGCGGAAGTTCTGCACTCAAACATCGCAAGCGACTTGCAGGCCGCCGGCCAAAGCGTAAAGCCCTTGATTGGCATTTCAAGCCGCTCGCTTAGATTGATTTCCGCGGAGCGCCTAAAGAACGAAGCCGAACAAGCCGTGCTTCACGCGGCGGAGGACCCCAACAGCCCTATCATCGCGTTTAGAGTCAATCCGGAAAAATACAGAAAATTCATCGGCGGCCAAGACCAAGAGCAAGAGAATTAACCAGACAATCACTCTTTGCTTGCTTTAGGCGCGAGTTCCGGCTGTTCAAGCTCGGCCGGAATGTTGCCCGCGCTTTCGTCTTCGGGCGGATTCAAAGCCGCGTCGATTTTTTCTTCAAGAACTTTAATCTTCTCTTCGTCAGGAAACTTTTCTTTTATTAAAGCCAATTGTTCCGCCGCCTGCTCAAACTTTTCCAAGGTGACAAGAACAATAGTGTAATTGACAAGGAGCTCGGCGGAATCCGGATTGCTTGTAATA
>JBGUQT010000013.1:0-19313 GCA_045131275.1 Treponema sp. | reverse complement strand
GCAGTTGCGCCATTTTTTACAGGACTACAATTAATTATTAATGCATTCATTTTTCCTTCCTAACAAAACAGGCCAGTGTGCCTGTCGTTATAACTTGCATTTAAACCGCAAACCGGCTTGACCGGTTTGTCGGCTTTGAACTTCTTGTTATGTGTTCTCATTGTCGCCAAACAAGATTCTTACAAAATCTCGCCTTGAATACATAATTCTTATTACTTTTACAAACTCATCTTCTATTCTGTAAAAAATAGAATAATTATTTGCAAGAACAAATTTATAATCCGTTGGAAAAGAAACATATCTTTCCACTGGAATTCCTGTGTCTGGAAAGTTTGCCAAATTCTCATAAGTTTCTACAATTTTAAGAACAGTATTTTGAGCGGCAATAGGATTCTGAAGCTCATTTCCGATGTAATTTTTTATTTCCACCAAGTCCTCTGCTGCTTGAGGCGAGACTTTTACTTCGAACATCAAAGTCCCACCATTTTTCTAACATCTTTTGTATCAAGCCACCCATTTTTTTCAGCAGATTCTTCACCTTTTTTTAATTCAGAAAACAGTCTTCTTGTTGCCGTTAGTTTTTCATAATCCTTTATGGAAATAACAGCATAACAACCCCTGCCATTTTTTGTAAGGAAAACAGGGGAGTCGTCTGTAACATCCTGTAAAACTTCATTATAATTTCGCAAATCTGAAACCGGTTTTATTGCAATCATATACACCTCAAAAAGATTCGTAATATTTTACGAAGCAAATTATTCATTATTTTACTGTAAATGTCAATAAGAAAAAGGCTTGACTTTCTTTCAACCGAATTAATTATAAACAGGATGATTTTTTCAAGAACACTATTCAACAAACATAATTCTGTGACAACATTTTTCATTTCCAGCAAGTATTGATTCCATGCATTCTATTTTAAAAGTTCTTTGAGGGACAAGATTTTTGAATACACATATCATGCTTTGCCTTGAACATTCACAAAGGTTGGTTGATTTTATGCCAGTTTGTGTATATAAAGGGCAACCGCATTTTGTAAATATAAGTTCATAAACTTTTCCTGATTTTATAACTTTCCCTTCAACATCTTTTTTTTCATTTAATCTTAAAAAGAATTTATCCAAATCTCCGTTACATTCAATAAACAAATCTCTGTATAAATATTTTAATGCATCACAAGAACATTGCAGCGCGCATTTAGAAAACAATCTTGAACATTCTTCTTGACTCAGTTGATCTAATCCTCCGCTGAAGCCATTGAACCATCTTTCAAAAAACTTTTGATCCATGTTTTTCTTTTTAATCCTTGCGCTCCAGTGCGGGCGTCCACATAACAAATCTTCTCCGTATCCGCCATAATTCTCTTATGCGGCTGCAAGCGCCGTATAAAATTTATGGCAAACACTCTAATTCCCTATTTTACAACAACTTCCGCTTTTTGCATAGTGTTTTATGCCGCGCCTGTCGTTCCGTCTAACGCGCTGACTTCTCGCCGCCTAATATTCCGTCAAGCGGGCTGACCACGTCTTTCGCGCCGCGGTTTAGGACATGCGTGTAAATCATTGTCGTGCGGACGTCGCTGTGGCCAAGAGTTCCTGGACGGTACGGATGTCATAGCCGTTTTCCAAAAGGTGGGTGGCAAAAGAATGGCGGAACGTGTGGCAGCTGGCGTTTTTATTCACCGCAAGATTTGAAAGAAAGTCGTTAATGTGTTTTTGCCCAAGACGCTCGCCGCAATTGTTATACAAGCGCAAGTATGGCTTTTGTCAAACAAAAACACGAGCGGATTACGCCAGCGCCACGTCCAGAACCATCATCAGCGCAAAGCCCGCCGCGAATGTTATCGCGCAAATGTCGGTCTTTTCGTCGCGGGTGGCTTGGGGAATCAGTTCCTCGATGACAACGTAAACCATCGCGCCCGCCGCGAACGAAAGCATATAGGGCAAGAACGGAAGCAAGAGCGCCGTAAGCAAAATCGTAAGCGCGGCGGCGATTGGCTCGACCGCGCCGGAAAGGGTTCCAAACAAAAAGGCTTTTCCTTTGCCCTTCCCCTCGCCGACAAGCGGCATTGAGACAATCGCGCCTTCAGGAAAATTTTGGATTGCGATTCCAAGCGCAAGGGCAAACGAGTCCGCCGCGCTTATCGCCGCTCCTCCGCTCAAAAAGCTGGCCAACGCCACTCCAACGGCCATGCCTTCGGGAATGTTGTGAAGCGTGACGGCAAAGAAAAGCATTGTAGTGCGGCTGATTTTTTGCGCGGCGGATTTTGGGCCTTCCGGCTTTTGCGCCATCGCGTGCAAGTGCGGAGTGATTTTGTCAAGCAAAAACAAAAAGGCGATTCCGGCCGCAAAGCCCGCCAAGGCGGGCGCGAAGGCAAGGCGGCCCAACGCAGACGACATTTCCATCGCGGGAATCAAAAGCGACCAAACGCTCGCGGCGACCATGACGCCAGCGGCAAAGCCCAAAAGCCCCCGCTGCAGGCTGTCGTTCATCTTGCCTTTTAAAAAGAAAACAGTCGCGGCCCCGAGCGTCGTTCCCAAAAACGGCAGGGCCAATCCAAAGAATAGCGCGCTCATAAGTTCATTTTATATTTTTTTTCAAGGCTCGGCAATCTCAGCCGCGGCCTTTTTGGTTAACCAGCGATTGCCGCCGCGGCAGCCCTAATCTTTTCAATTCCTTCCAATACGGCGGCTTTTTTTTGCGCGGAGAAAAAGCGGACTTTTGGCTCAAGCTCTTTTAAAAGCGGGACAAGCGGACGCAATTTTTCCGGGGCAAACGCGGCGGGGGCAAAGGTTACCAAAAGGCCGCTTGTGCTTTCGTTCCATTCGATTTGGGCGGAAGGGCAAATGACCGCCGCGACTTGGACGACCGCGTTCCGTATGTCGTTGTCGCGCAAAACGCGGTCGCGGAACCTAAACTTTCCAGGAAAATATCGCCACTCCATTTTACGCCTCCCCCGCCGTCGGCAAACCAAGACTGCCGGGCCGGCCGGCGCTTTTCGGTTGGCCATTCGTTTCGCGCGCGGCTTCCGTTGCCAAAAAGGGCTTCATCGCCCGAGCGCCGAACATTACCGTTGAGGCGTTGTGCAAAAGCGCGGCCGCGGACGGTGTGATCGCGCCGAACAAGCTTAGGAACATCAGCACGGTGTTCACGGCCACAATGTCGCGGTTATTCAAATCGATTCGTTCCATAAGGGCGCGTCCCAAGCCGCGGACTTTCAAAAGGCCTTCCAAGCCGCTGTCCGCGGGGAGCGATATGTCAGCCGTTTCGCCCGCGATGTCGGCGGCGTTTCCCATCGCGATTCCAACGTCGGCGGCGCTAAGGGCGGGCGCGTCGTTGATTCCGTCGCCAACCATTACGACCTTGCGTCCATTCTTCTTTTCTTTTTCGATGAACGTAACTTTGTCTTCGGGGAGCGCCCTCGAAACGTAATGGTCAACGCCGGCGGAGGCCGCCGCGTTCTTGGCCGCGCCCTCGTCGTCGCCGGTGATCATCGCGCATTTTGTTATGCCCGACGCTCGCAAAGCTTGGATTACGCGGGCGGCGTTTTGGCGCAAGGGATCGTTTATGGCAAAGGCGGCTATCAAGCGCTTTTCTTCGGCAAGGTATAAAAGCGACTCGCCGTTTTCTAGCGCCGACTTTTGAACCGTCTGCAACTCTTTTGGCGCCTCGCACTTTTCGTCGTCAAAAATAAAATGCCTGCTTCCAATCAAAAGGCGCTTTCCCTTTAGGCTTGTGGCGATTCCGTGGGCCACGATGTATTCAACCTTGGCGTGCTCTTCGGGGTGAAGGAGGCCGCGCTCTTTTGCCGCTTGGACAATGGCCTCCGCGATTGGATGGGCAAAGTGCTCCTCAAGGCAAGCGGCCAGCGCCAAAAGCTCGTCGTCAGAATTTTTGCAAAAGGAATGTATTTTTGAAAGGCGCGGCGAGGCGCAAGTGAGCGTTCCTGTTTTGTCAAAGACAAGCGTGTCGGCTTTGGACGCCTCCTCCAAAAATTTTCCTCCTTTAACGATGATTCCGTTTTCGGCGGCCTCTTTCATCGCGCTCAAAACAGCAATCGGCGCGGCAAGCTTCATCGCGCAAGAATAGTCAACCATCAGCGTGGCCATCACTTTGCGAAGGCTTCCGGTGAACAAGAATGTCGCGGCGGACAAAAGAAAGTTGCACTTTACAAGCTGGTTGGCCAAGTTTTCGGAACGCACTTGCGAAGAAACTTTCAACTGCTGCGACGAGTCAATCATCGAAAGTATGCCTTGGACTTTTGTCTGGCTTCCGACGGCTCTTGTCTCAACAAAAATCTCGCCTTCCTGAACAAGCGTTCCCGCAAAGACAGAAGATCCCTTCCGCTTTTCAACCGCGAGCGGTTCGCCTGTAATCGCCGCTTGGTTCACAAGGGCCTCGCCGCTTGCGACAGTTCCGTCAACAGGAATCACACCGCCAGTTCTAACGGCCACCAAGTCGCCTTTTTTCACAAGGCTTAGCGGAACGGATTTTTCGACGCGCTTATTGTCCGCTCCGACTTCAACAAGCTGGACTTTGTCGTTCTTGGAAAGCAAGCGGTCGGCCAAGTCGCCGTAAGATTTTTTCTTGGTGAACTCTTCTATCGCGTCGCCAACGTTCAGCAAAAAATTTATGTTGGAAGCGGTTCCAGCGTCGCCCGCCAAAAGAGAGGCCGCGATCGCAGCGGAGTCCAAAACTTCGGAATGAAAGACTTGCCCCTCCGCCACGCGCAAAAGGCCGCGCGCGATTCTTGGACAAAGCGAAACGACGCGCAAAAGCAAGCGAATGTAAAAAGGCAAAAAGGCCTTTGCGTAATGTTCCGCCGTCATCACGGCCAAGTTGAACAAAAGGCTTTCCTTTTCTTGCGGCTCCTCGACAGCGTCAAGCAGCTCTTGGTTTTGCAAATATTTTTCGGACAGCGCCATAAAAAGCGCCTGTATGTGTTTTTCTGAAAGCGCGGAATCGTCGTAGCAAATCAAAAAAGAGCCGACAACGCAATTTACGCTCGCGCTCTTGATTCCGTCTTGGGTGGAAAGAAGTTCCGCCGCCAGAGCCGCTTGCCGCGAAGTCACTTGGCTTTTGTCGTAGCGAACGCGGACGCGGCCCGGCAGGGAATGTTTTATCCAAAATTTCATAGTGAATTTTTGGCTTATGTTTGGGGTCCGGCTTACGCCTTGGCGCCCTGAGCCTTAAGGTCCTCAACGTCTTCTTTTAGCGTCTCAAAATATTCTTTGGCGTCCTTTTTTAGTTGGGATCCGCCCGCAAGAACTTTTGCCGCTCCTTTTTTAAAGGTGTCAGTCTGAACAAAGGCCGCGGCGACCGCTCCGGCCGCGACTCCCCACAAAAATTTTTTCCATCCGTCTGTCATTTTCTTGCCTCCATGACAAGCAAATATTAGCATAGACTAATTTAAATGTCAATTAGATAACGAAAATTTTATGCGGATAACGCAGCCGTCAAAAAAAAGCGGCCTTTTTGGTTAACCAGCGATTGCCGCCGCGGCCCAGCTTTTGCATTTCGCCACGTCGTCGCCTTCGGGCGTAAGGTGGACCATAAGAGGCTCGCCCACAAGAACGCCGCCCTGGCTTTTGATTCTGTCCGCCCAATCGCGCAGCCACTTTCCGTCGCCCCAATCGTAAGAGCCAAAGATTCCGATTTTCTTGCCGGAAATCGAGCCTTCGATGCCGGTAAAGAATTCCTCCACGCTGTCCTCAAGTACTTCGTCGCCCATCGCGGGGCTTCCCAAAAGCAAAAGGTCGCCTGCAAGCGCCGCCGCCTTGTCCGCTCCGTCAGCCGTCGCGCAAAGGACATCCGCTCCCTTTTCTTTAAGCGAATCGCAAATGGCGTTGGCCATCGCTTCCGTGTTGCCTGTAGTGCTTGCGTAAATTACCGAAACTTTCATATATGCCTCCAATTATTTTTAAGCCGCCAAGACGGCCTTTTTGCCAAAAGTAATTATTTCTTGCAAGGTTCGGCCTTGCTGGTAAAGACTCACGCAGCGGTCGGAACATTCCTTGTAAAGGAGCGAAAGTTTTTTGGCGCCCTCAACGTCGCAGTAAGCCTTCCAATAGCCGCAATGCGCGCAGCCCCTGCCCTTTCTTTTGTCGAATTCGATCACGTCCAAAAGCGGATAGCCCAAAAGGATTCCGATTTCGTGCGGAAAGTCCGCGCCGCTTTTTATTTTAGAACAAATTTTTTGAACAAAGTCTTGAACGGGAACCGCGCCGCCGCGCGAATAGCCTTTGCCCGAAAGGTATTGCGTCGCGCATGGCGTTGAAAGAATTTTCTGGACCCAAAGCTCGTCGTAAAAAAGCGCGATTATTTTTCCGCGCCGGCCCTGGACAAAAGCGCTTTCGATTCCAAAGGCTTTTAAGGCCGCGGCGCTCTTGTAAAAATCGCGCTCGCAAAAATCGCTTTGGCGGACGCTAAAAAGATTCCCCGCCTTTATTCCGCACAAGGTCGGAGCGGCGTATCTAACCAGCGTTTTTGTAAAGATGGAGCCGTTGGCGGACGTTTGGTTAGCAATAACTAACTTTTTCATGATGCTAAATTAGCATATGCTAATAATTTTGTCAAGCGCTTTTTTTCCAACCGCTCGCCCTCGCGCCGCTTGGTTTGGAACCACGCGCCCAATCCGCGCGTTTGCTTTTTTGGCAAATTGGGTGTATAATAGACGGCATGAAAAACGCAGACAAACTGTTTGAGCGCGCGGTGTTAATCGTCGACGACGAAGCGACAAACCGCGCCATGCTGGCCAACATACTTGAAGGCGAATACAAGATTTTCCAAGCCGCCGACGGACGAGAGGCGCTTGATATAATCCGCGACAAAAACAACGGCGTTTCGCTAGTTCTTTTGGACTTGCTCATGCCCAACATGTCGGGCTTTGACGTTCTTAAGCAAATGAAGGAAGAGGGAATCACCGCCGAGCTTCCAATCATAGTCCTGACCTCCGAAAAGTCTTCCGAAATCGAAAGCCTAAAATTGGGCGCCGCAGACTTTTTGACAAAACCCTACGACTTGCCCGAAGTGATTTTGGCCCGCGTCCGCCACGCGATAGAGCTTTTTGAAAATTCAAAAATAATCCGCGCCACCGAATACGACAAGCTTACCGGCCTTTTCACCCCGGAATTTTTCTTTGAGTTCGCGGAACGCTTGGACGAGCGCTCGCCGCAAAAAGCGATGGACGCGCTTGTAATAGACCTTGCCCGCTTCCACATTTTGAACCAATTGAACGGCCGCGACTTTGGCGACAAAGTCTTAAAGGCCATGGCCGACGGAATAAGGGCGGCTCTCCAAAAACACGGCGGAATCGCCGCGCGCTACGGCGCGGACGTTTTTTACGTCTACAGTTCCTGCGGCAAAGACTACAGCGCTTTCCTAAAAGAAATCGACGCCGCCCTTTCTTCGCTTTTAAAGAGCGCAGAAAAGCGTGTCCGCGTCGGAGCCTTTTTGGACGAAAGCCGCGCTCTCCCGCTTGTCGAACGCTTTGACCGCGCGCTTCACGCCTGCAATTCCTTGCGCTCAAAAAGCGGCGAAGAGCTTTGCGTTTACGACCAAAGCATGGCCGAAAAGGCGCTTTTTGACGCGCGGCTTTTAAAGGACTTTGAAAGCGCGATCGAGCAAAAGCAGTTCAAAGTAAACTACCAGCCCAAGTTTGACATTCGCGGCGAAAAGCCCGTTCTAAGAAGCGCGGAGGCTTTGGTTTGCTGGATCCACCCGGAACTGGGCCGCGTCCGCCCCGACTTGTTCATTCCGCTCTTTGAAGAAAACGGACTTGTAACAATCCTTGACCGCTACGTTTGGGAAGAAAGCGCCAAGCAAATAAAAAAATGGAAGGACGAATTCGGCGTGACCCTTCCCGTATCGGTGAACGTTTCGCGCGTTGACATGGCCGCGCCCGACATGACAAGCTTTATCCAGAAAATCGTAAAGGAAAACGGCTTGTCGCCCGCCGACTACATGCTGGAAATCACCGAGTCCGCCTACACCGACGACACAAGCCACATCATCGAAGTGGTAGAAAATTTGCGCGCGCTTGGCCACAAGGTCGAGATGGACGACTTTGGCTCCGGCTACTCTTCGCTCAACATGCTAACCTCGATGCCGATTGACGCGCTCAAAATGGACAAAGCCTTTATCCGAAACATCAAGCCCGGCAACAAGGACATGAAGCTTGTGGAGCTTGTGCTTGAAATCGCGAAGAGCCTTGAAGTTCCCGTAGTGGCCGAAGGCGTTGAGACGGAAGAGGAATACAAAATGCTAAAGGAAGCCGGCTGCGACATAATACAAGGCTATTATTTTTCAAAGCCGATTCCGCCGGAAGAATTCAAAAAATATTGGGAGGCCGCATGATTACGATTCAAGCGCTAAAGGAATTTGGAGCGGACACGGAAACAGGCTTGGCCCGCTGCATGAAAAAAGAAGACTTTTACTTGCGCCTTGTCGGCATGAGTTTGCAAGAGCCGCGCTTTGAGCAGTTGCAAGAAGCGCTGGGCAAAAAGGATTACAAGCAAGCCTTTGAGTATTGCCATTCGCTAAAAGGCGTTGTGGGGAACCTGGCGCTTGATCCGCTTTACAAAGAAATCTGCGAGCTTACCGAAGCGCTCCGCCCCCTGTCGTCCGGCGCAAGCGCGAGCGCGGACGGCGCGGCCTTGGATTCGCTTTGCCAAAAAGTCATGCAAACAAGAGACGCGCTTCTTAAAATGTAGTCAAAGAAAAGACCTAAAAAAGTCAGGAGCATTAAAAAATGAAAAAAACGCCCGTCCTTATCGCAAACGCGATTATTGTAGTCCTTACTTTGGCCTTTGTCGTTCTTTACATTCAAAAGGACGACCAAAGCAAAATCTTGGAGAACACCGAAAACTTCACTTCGATGACAATCGGAATGGAGCTTGTGACGACAAACTACCTTGAGGGCGAGCAGCGCCTTTGCGACTCTTGGGCGCGCTACATAAACCACGGCTTTTACACAATCGAAGAAGCCACCGACTACATGAAAGTCGTTCAGGCGATTAAGACAAATTCCTCGCACATAATTTTCACCGACACGCTGCAAGGCCTTTCCAACCGGCCCAGCTCCAACGACCCGAACGACTTTTTTGTTTCATACCAAGGAACGACGCTCTTTTCTTCGCTGGAAGAATTGCGCGACAAAAAGCGCGTAGTCCACGTAACCCGCGCCTTTGTAAACCCCAAGAACGGAATCCAGTCCATCGCCTTTTGCAACCCGATAACGCTAAAAGGCCAAGACGGCAGGCCGCGCGACGCCTTGATCATGCGCGTCGTTCCGCTTGAAAACATTTCGGGCCGCTGGACCTTCCCCACCGACCGCTACGAGAACGCCAAAATCGCGATGATAGACGCGGAAGGAAACTACATCATCGGCGGCGTTTCCTTTGTGGGCTCCAACTTTTTTAAATTCTGCGAGACCAACGCCGACCAAGACTTTGCCAAGGCGCGCGCGGACGGAACGTTTTTGACATGCCCCGGCCACTTTAAAGTGATTGGCGCGAACGGAGTGGAGCGCCTTGTGGCGCGCGTTCCGATAAACTCCGCCTACGACTGGACTTTGCTTGCCTCAATTCCAGTGGGCGACTTGGGCCAAAACGACGTTGACTGGATTTTGATTGGCGGAATAGCCATTGGCCTTTTGATCCTGCTTTTCTTGGATGTAATCGTATTCACATTCTTTAACAGAAGGCTTTCCGTCGCGGCGGCGGAAGCCGAATCGGCCAACAAGGCCAAGACGGACTTCCTTTCCACAATGTCGCACGACATACGCACTCCAATGAACGCGATTATCGGCCTTACGACAATCGCGGAAAAAAATTCCGGCGACCCCAGCCTTGTCCGCGACAACCTAAAGAAAATCCGCTTGGCCAGCAACCACCTTTTGACGCTGATAAACGACATCCTGGACATTTCAAAAGTGGAAAGCGGAAAGGTTTCGCTTTCGCCGCTGGCCTTTTCCATCGTGGACTCGGCCGAAAACTTGGTCAACATTTCGCAGCCGATGGTGCGTCAAAAGAACATCGACTTTAGGTTCAGAAGCCGCGACATAACAAGCGAATGTCTTTACGCCGACCAATTGCGCATAAACCAAATTTTCATAAACATACTTTCCAACGCGCTAAAATACACGCCCGACGGAAAGAGCGTCTACGTTGACCTATGCGAAAAGCCGTCGGAAACGCCGGGCCACGTTCAGCTTGTGTACACGGTGACCGACACAGGCATGGGAATGTCAAAAGAGTTCATGCAAAAAATGTACCAGCCCTTCGCCCGCGAAACCGACAGCCGCATCAACACAATTCAGGGAACCGGCTTGGGACTTGCCATCACAAAGAAAATGGTTGACTTGATGGGAGGAACGATTGTCTGCCAAAGCGAGCCTGGAAATGGAACCACCTTTACCGTCACGCTTGACATAATGATTGGCGACACGCCGGAATCTGAAACGCGCCTGCCGCCGCTGGACATACTTGTAATCGACGACGACGAAATTCTTTTGGAAACCGCCCGCGACACAATTGACTCGCTTGGCGCCAAGGCCGACACGGCGGACTCAGGAGAGGCAGCACTTTCAAAAATCGAACAAAAGCATGGCGACGGAAACTCTTACAACGTCATCATTCTGGACTGGAGAATGCCCGGCATGGGCGGCCTTGAGCTTACAAAAAAGATTCGCCAAATCGCGGGAGAGGAAATTCCAATCCTGCTTGTTTCGGCCTACGATTGGACCGTGATAGAAGACGCGGCCACCGAGGCCGGCATAAACGGCTTTATTTCAAAGCCCCTCTTCCGCTCGACCTTGCGCCAAAAAATTTCGGACGCTCTGGGGCTTGAAAAAGATTCCGCCGAAGAGGAAAACAATTCCGACGTGGCGGGAATGAAAATCCTTGTGGCCGAGGACATGGACATCAACTGGGAAATCATCAGCGAAATGCTTGGCATGTACGGAATAAAAAGCGACCGCGCCGAAAACGGAAAGGCCGCGGTTGAAGCGCTTGAATCCGCCGAGCCCGGAAAATACGACGCGGTCTTTATGGACATACAAATGCCTGTGATGAACGGCCTTGAGGCGACAAAAAAAATCAGGGCGCTTTCAAACTCCGCCGCGTCGCAAATCCCGATAATCGCGATGACCGCGGACGCTTTTTCGGAAAACGTCGCGGAATGCCTAAAGGCCGGAATGAACGGCCACATCTCAAAGCCGATCGACATCAAGCTTGTGATGAAGGAATTGCGCAAAATTCGCGGCAAAATATAACAAACCATTAATTGAATAAAATGTCAAATTTCGCTATAAATATTTATATGTAAATACCGAAAATAAAGGTGGAGAGGAAAATGGAGAGAAAAAACATGGAAACAAAAAACATCCTTGTCTCAATGGACAACGATTATTTTGCCGGCTGCATGGACGAGCTTGAAGATTCAATCGACCAGGGTTGGTCCGTGGTTGACCGAGAATACGACGAGCTTACAAACACGTCGTTTTTGACGCTTGAGCGCGAATTGGTTTGCGCCTAGTCCGAGCGCCATTGCTCATGTAAAAAAAGGCTGTCCGATTGGACAGCCTTTTTTTATTGATTATTTCAAAACCTCATTATACTTTTCCGCGATTTTCTTCGCGCCCTCTATAGTCGGGTGCGGGTCAAACCAAATAGGAATTTTCTTGCCCATGCCCGCCGCAAGCTTGGTAAAGTCCATTCTTTCCGGAACGGGATGAAGATTCTTTTTATGGTCCTCGTTCCCCATATTGTCAAATACAGGAGCCACGTCAATAAAAGTCACATTGGGGTTGCTAGTGGCCACAGACTTGATGTAATCGTTTATCTGCGTGATGACAGGCTCGGCGTAATTGTTTATCTTTACAATTTTGTTTACCCAAGAGCCATAGAAACCGCTAAATTTGTCGTCCGGAATGAATCCGCCGTCGGCCTGTCTCTTGAAATACTTGTATGGGCTGAAAATCGACATCGCGTAAACTTGCTGGCCGTTCGCCGTCAACTTCGCGATGATTTGGTCAAACCTGCTCTTAAAGCCGGGCACTTCGGCTTTAAACATATCTTCAAACTGCTTCGGGGTTTTAGTGATAAGGTCCGTTCCAAAGACTTTAAGCAAAATGTCGTTGGCGCCGATGCAAAGGGTTATGTAGTCGGCTTGGCTAATCGCCTCTAAGATTTCGCCCTGCTTTGTCGCGATTGTTCCGTCGCAGTAATTGGGGCTTAGCTTGTCAAGCAGCATCTGCGTGTTGTCGCCTGACATCGCGTAGCTATAAAGATTGATGTTTTTGTTTTTCTTAAGCTCCTTATAAAGAACGGCGGGATATGCGTATTCGTTGACGTAATCGGGATTGTCGCTTTCGGCCTTGCGCCTGTCCATGTACTTGTTGTAAGCCCTGAGCATGTCGTATTCTTCCAAGTTCCAGTCATCAGCGTCTTTGCCTATCGCCTTGGGCGCGTAGCCCGCCGCGATGCTGTCGCCCAACGCCAGCATGACATACGGAACGACATAAACTTTCGCGCTGTCGCTTGCAATGACATTTCCAGAGCCGTCTTTAAGTTTGGCGGTCACAGTTCCTTCGCCGTTGGCGTTGCTAACATAATTCAACGTGGCTTTTTTATCGTCGCTTGGATCAGCGGCCACAGTGAACAAGTTTGTATTGGAAGATTCCCAGTCCACCGTCGCGCCTGTGATTCCTACAAGCTTTGCCTCAACCTTGTCGTCTTGATCTTTGTTGCAAAGGACAAAGTTTGTGTCGCTAAGAAAAAAGCCCTTTACGGTCACATCAACATAACCGGTGACAGGAGCCGCTCTGGAAGCATCTGTCTCGCCATCGCCGTCTTCATCGTTAAAAGCGGTGGCGGTGATTGTCGCAACGCCCGCGCCCTTTGCCGTGACAAGGCCGTTTTGGTCAACCGTTGCGACATTCTTGTCCGAAGAAGCCCATTGGATTTTTGAAGTCGAAGCGGCCGGAGTTGTTACAGCGGAAAGCTTTACGGTCGAATTCTTGTCGATGGGGCTATTGTATCCTGAAATTTCTATCTTGCTGGCGCGCGAAGAAATTGTTAGCTTAAGCGATTGCTTTTCGTTTCCAGATTGAGCGTCAATTGTAAAGCTGCCCAATCTATTCGGCTTGAACCTAACAACCCAAGAATCGCCGACTAGTTCGGGTTCTCCGGCAAAAGTGACAACATCGGTGTTCATGCTGATCTTGACTTCTGCGGAGGCCGCCGGTTCAAAGCTTACGCCTATGGCAGCTTCAGAGTCCGCAATGCTTATGCTCTTATCAACGGAAAAAAGGCTTAGCGACGCGCCCGCGACTCCAGAACCCTTGTTTATCACCTTCTCCTGATAAGTCAAGTAAGAGGCAGGGGCAACCGGCAAGTTTGAGCCTGAGTCGCAGGCTGTAAAGATGATTCCGCCTAAAACAAAAGCGGAAACCAACAAGGCTGAAAATAATCTTCTCATATTTCCTCCAAAAAATATAACATAATAATTATAATTGCATTTTTGCCAAAAGTCAAATTTTTTCGCGCTATTGAAAGGGCGGCGGGATTTCGCTATACTTTCTTCCATTATGAGTAAAATTCAAATGAAAAACCCGATCGCCGAACTTGACGGCGACGAAATGACCCGCGTTCTTTGGGCTGTAATCAAAGACAAGCTTCTTCTTCCTTTTGTTGACTTGAAGACTGAATACTACGACTTGGGTCTAAAAGCCCGCGACGACAGCGACGACAAAATCACTTACGAAGCCGCCGCCGCCATCAAGCGCTTGGGAGTCGGCGTAAAGTGCGCCACAATCACTTCCAACGCAGCCCGCGTAAAGGAATACAACTTAAAGCAGCTTACCCCCAGCCCCAACGGAATCATCCGCGGCGAGTTGGACGGAACGGTATTCCGCGCCCCGATTTTCGTCAAGAACGTTCACTGCAACGTAAAGAGCTGGACAAAGCCGATAATCCTTGGCCGCCACGCTTACGGCGACGTTTACAAAAACTGCGAAATAAAGACTCCCTGCGCCGGCAAGGCGGAATTGGTTTTCACCGGTTCCGACGGAAAGGAAATCCGAAAGCTCATCAAGGAAATGCCCGGACCCGGAATCATCCAAGGAATCCACAACCTTGACTCTTCAATAGAAAACTTTGCCCGCTGCTGCTTTATGTACGCGCTTGACCAAAAAATCAGCGTGTGGTTCGCCACAAAGGACACAATCAGCAAAACATACGACGGAAACTTCAAAGAAATTTTCCAGCGCATTTTTGACGCGGAATTCAAGGCCAAGTTTGACGCCGCCGGAATCGAATATTTTTACACGCTCATCGACGACGCCGTGGCGCGCATCATGAAATGCGACGGCGGAATCTTGTGGGCCTGCAAAAACTACGACGGCGACGTTATGAGCGACATGATCGCGTCAGCCTGCGGAAGCCTTGCGATGATGACAAGCGTTTTGGTAAGCCCCACCGGCGAGTTTGAATACGAGGCCAGCCACGGAACTGTTCAAAAGCACTACTACCGCTGGCAAAAGGGCGAAAAGACTTCGACCAACCCGGTCGCCTTGATTTTCGCCTGGACAGGAGCCCTCGCCAAGCGCGCCGAAAAGGACGACACTCCCGAGCTTGCCGCCTTTGCAAAAAAATTGGAAGACGCCACCCTTGGCCTTATCGAGGACGGCATCATGACCGGCGACCTTGCCCGCCTTGCCTCCCCCGCCGCCAAAGAAATCGTTGACAGCTGGCAGTTCATCGATAAGATTGCGGAACGGTTGAACTAGCGAAGACTGTTCACTGACAAAAAACGGCGGGCACCCCCGCCTTTTTTTTTATAACTCTTTGGCGACCCCGCCGTCAAAATAGTAAATGTTTTCCAGCTTAAAGCCCCAGCGGCCGCCCGCCTTTCTAATATGCGGCTCAAAAGTAAAAAGCGCGTCCTCATCCAGCGCGACCCCGTTTCCCTTTTCAAAGTAAAGCCTGTCGTTTTTGTCAACCTCAACCGTGTGGCCCACGTTTCCCAAAAAGTCCAGGTTTTCAAAACCGAGCGACTTTATAAGCGCGTTCATTTCCAAAAAGATTTCTTCAAAAGTTTTTCCGGGAGCGGCAGCCTTTATAAAACTATCATGCAAAAGCCGCTCGGCTTTTAGGCCTTGCAAAAAGTCCGCGGATTTTATTTCGGCCTCTTCCCGAACGCGGCCGTCTTCCACGACAAAGGAGCGCGAGCAGTCGCCCCAAATCTTTCCGACAAGCGGCGACAGGTCTATCGTCACAAGGTTTTCGCTTCCGACTTTTTCGTCGGAGGGAACGTAGTCCTTTCCAGAAACTGAAAGGCAGCTGCGGCTTCCAAGCAAGACCAAGGCCGGGCACTCGTAGTACCAAGTTCTTTCCGCTCCCCGCTCCTTCATAAGAGACGCGCAGCGCTCCGCTATTTCCTTTTCCGACCGTTCCGCCGTAATGAAAGGCTTAATGTCTTGCAAAACGCTTTTTGCTATCGCTTGGACTTTTTTGTATTCGTTTATGTTGGAATTCATTTAATTCGCCGCGTCCTTCAACACGCCGCCAAAAGACTTTAGGTAATCCGCGAAGCTCGCGTAAGAAAGAATGACGCACAGCGCGAACACTACGTTTCCCGCGACATTAAAGGCGGCCATGTTCAGCCCCAACGCGGCGGCAAGGCCGGTCAAAGACAAAAAGTTTTGGACAAGAACCACAAAGCAGGCCGTGATGTAAAAGATGGTCTTAAGCTTGCCGCCTTTTTTGGCGGCGATGGCGGTTCCGTTTTTGGCCGCGACCATGCGCAAAAAGTTTTGGCTGAATTCCCTGTACAAAATCAAGACAAACAAGGCGGGGTGCATGTACCCCGTAAAGACAAAGCAAGTGAACATCGACAAGTGCAAGAACACGTCGGCAAAGGGGTCAAACATTTTTCCAAAATCGCTCACCTCGCCGTGCGTGCGAGCGTAGTGGCCGTCAAAGTAGTCGGTCAGCTCAATCACCGCCAAAATGGGAATTATCGCCGTAGACAAAACCCAAGCGCCGACAGAGCCGTCCAAAAGGCCCAGCCAGCGGGGCAAAAAGTAAAGGACAAAAAGTATCGGAGCGGCGATTATGCGCGCGAGCGTAAACTTGTTCGATGTTTTCATACTATAAGAATAGCGCGAACAAAGATTTTTCGCAAGACCAAAAAGCGGCGGCTTCTTTGGCTTGCTTATAGTTTTACGTAGGTTTTGCCCTCGCCGCCGTCTTCCGCGGGCGCGAAGGAAAAGTCTTGAACTGCGGGCGCGGCCTTTAGGAACTTTTGGACGGCCTCCTTTAGCGCGCCTGTTCCCTTTCCGTGAATGACGCTAAAGTGGTCCAAGCCGTTAAGGACGCACAAGTCGATTTGGCGCTCAAGCGCCTTTACAGCCTCGTCGGCGCGCATTCCAAGCAAGCGCAACTCGTAGGCGGGCCTTTCCATCGGTCCGGCCGCGCCCGTTTTTGGGCTTGGAGCGGCTTCCGCTCCGCCTGCGACATATTGCCAGGACGGAATTTTTTTTGCGGCGGCGGCGTTTTGGTCCAAGCGCAGCTCTTTTTCTTTAGCCTTGATTTTAAGGGCGCCAAACTGGACAAGCCATTCGCCGCCCTTTTCCTTTCGGAGCAAAACGCCTTCCGCTCCGGTGGCCAAAGAATGAACCTTCGCGCCTTCCTCAAAAACGGGGGCGGCTTCCTCCAAAACTTTTCGCGCGGCGAGCGTGGGAGTGGCGGTCTTTAAGGCCTCGGAATTTTTTGTTTTTCCCTTTGTGGGCTTGTTGCTCTTGTGGGAATTCTTTTTCTTTTCAAACTTTTCTTCGTCGCGCAAAAGGTTCTCTTCTTCCGCCTGCAAAATGTCGGAATGAGTTTTTTCCGCCGCGGCAAGGTCTTCCTTAAACTGCTTGGCCGCCAAAGTTTTTTCGCGGGTAATCTCCCCTTCCTTCAGCTCGCGGATAAGGTTTTCCAGCTTGCGGCGGGACTCGCGCAAAAAGGCGGCCTCTTCCTTTGACTGCGCGGCCTTAAAGTCGTGCTCGCGGCGACGGAGCTTCATTTCCTTTTCTTCGTTCTTTAGCGCGACGGCCTCCAAACGCTCCTCGCGCGCCTTTTGTTCCTGCATAAGGCGGTCAAGCTCCAAGTGCTTTTGGTTAAGGCCCTTAATCAAGGCGCTAACGTCCGCCGCCTGGCTTTGAATGTAGCCTCTCGCTTTTTGAACGATTTTCTTTTGCATTCCGGAACGGTCTGCGATTTCAAGCGCGTGGCTTTCTCCGGGGATTCCCATCACCAAACGGTAAGTGGGCTTAAGCGCGTCCATGTCAAACTCGACGCTTGCGTTGCAGCAAACGGGATTTGTCCAGCCGTAATTTTTTAGGACGCCGTGGTGGGTCGTGACCAAGACAAAGGAGCCGCGGTCGATCAAGCTGTCAAGCGCGGCCATCGCGATCGCGCTTCCTTCAAGCGGATCGGTTCCGCTTCCAAGCTCGTCAAGGAGAACAAGGCTTTTGCTTGTGGCTTGGTTCAAGGCAAGCGCGATGTTTTTCATGTGGGCGCTAAAGGTTGAAAGCGAAGCGTCGATCGACTGCTCGTCGCCGATGTCCGCGTAAACCGCGTCAAAGCAAGGAAGGCGGCTTCCTTCGGCGGCGGGAATCGCAAAGCCCGCCTGGTTTAGCAAAGAAAAAAGCGCGAAAGTTTTTATGGCCACGGTTTTTCCGCCGGTGTTGGCGCCTGTGATTATAAGAACGCGCTTTGCGTCCATAAAGCGCACGTCAATCGGAACGGCCTTTTCCTTTAACAGCGGGTGGCGGGCTTGCAAAAGAAGCGGCGCCTCGCCTTCTTTGGCTTCCAAGGCGTATGAGCAAGAATTTTCAAAGCCCCATCGCGCGGCCGCCTGCGTTACGTCAAGGCGGACCATTATCGGAAGCGCTTCCTCAAAGCCGGCGGCGCTTTCCGCAAGGCGGGCCGTGGCCTCTTCCAAAATTTTTCGGACGGCGCTTTCAAGCTCGTATTCTTTTTGAACCAAGTCGTTGTTAAGGCGCACCGCCTCTTCCGGCTCGATAAAAACTGTCTGGCCGCTGTTGGAAAGTTCGTGAATGATTCCCTTAATCTTTCCGCGCTCGCTGGACTTTACGGCAAGAACTTGCCTGTCGTTCCTTACAACCGGGAGCGTTGACTCCAAGCTGCGCGCGAGGGCCGGGTCCGCGACGATTTTTTTAAAGGCCCCTTCAATCTCGCGGCGAATCGCTTGCATCGCGGCCTTTATGTCCCTAAGCTCGCGCAAGTCTTTTAACGAGCCGTCCTTGTCCACTATTCTAAAAATTTCTTCCTCGGCGGCGGCAAGGTCAGGCAATTTTTGCGCGAGCGCGTCAAGGTTTTTCAAGCCCAGCTCGTCTTTTGAGCCCGCGATTTTTTCTTTTATCTCGCGCGCGTGTTGGCAAAAAAGTCCCAGCGCGTAAAGTTCGCTGACTTCCAAGCGGGCGCCGGCGGTTTTTAGAATTGAAAAAAGCGAGGCGACGGGCGGCCAAGCCTTTAGGCTGATGTCGCGGCTTGACGAAAAGCAAACCGCCCATTCGCGGCTAAGATTTTTTAGGCTTTCGTATTCGCTTGGATTTGTAAAGGGCTCGCGCGCCAAAAGCTGGGCCTTGCCTTCTTCGCTTTTGCAAAGGCCGGCTATTTGGTCGCGTATTCTATAGTAGTCAAGTTCGGTTAAAGTTTTTGTGTCCATCGGAACGTTAGTCGCGCCAGTCGCCGGTCTTGATTTCTTCGGTGATGTTCTTAAAGCTTTCGTAGCGGTCTTCGCTTATCACGCCCGAGTAAACCGCTTCCAAAATTTTGCAGCCCGGCTCCGAAGTGTGGGTGCACGAAGCGCCGAATTTGCATTTTCCCAAAAGGGGCTTGAATTCCCTAAAGTAAAGGCCCACGTTCTCCGCGGGGATTTCGTTCAGCATAAAGCGGCGAATGCCGGGCGTGTCGATGATTTGCGCCTTAAGGCCTTGAAGGCCGCCGGTAAACGCTTCGTTCAAGTTAATGTTGAGAAGCGTTCCCTTTGTCGTCGTATGGGCGCCGCGACCGTATTTTTTTGAAAGGCTTCCGGTCTTTAGGATGACGTCGTTGTTAAGGCGGTTGATCAAGCTGGACTTTCCCACGCCCGACTGGCCCACAAAGGCGCTTCGCTTGTCGCGCAAAAGCTCGATCAAATCCATAAGCCCCTCGCCGGTCTTGGCCGAAACTTTTTGGATGCTGTAGCCCAAGTCCTCCCAATTTTGGACGCGCGCCACAAAGTCGGGGTCGCTGGCTCCGGGA
>JBGUQT010000012.1:0-13182 GCA_045131275.1 Treponema sp. | reverse complement strand
CAAAGACAAAAGCAGGCGGGACTACAACCGCAGTATCTATGGCGCCTAGCGCGTTCAAAAAAACATTCTGATGCTTTTGGTGCTTTTGATTTTAGTCGACGTCGCGATAAACATTTTTAACTCGATGCGTAGGATTGTCTACGAGCGCCGCTTTGAAATATCAACCCTTACCGCCCTTGGCGGAAAAATTTCATCGATAAAAAACATATTTATCATGCGCGGCTTTTTGACAGGCCTAAGGGGCGCCGTGCCGGGCTTGCTGTTGGGAATGTTTGTTTGCGTCAACATAAAAAAAGTCTTCGCTCTTTTGTCCGCGGCGATTTTTTTGGCTCAATACTTGGCGCTGCTTGTCGTCTCTCCGCAAGAGGCGGGAGCGCTGGCGCAAAATCCAATGTTCGCGGTTTACGGAAACATTCCGGCAAGAATGTACGCGGGCGAAATCTTTTTCATCACATTGTTTGGAATTCTTTCGGCCGTGATTTCTTCTTGGGCGGCGAGCAGGGAAGTGTTGAACGTTGCGATATCGGAGGTCTTGCATGACGAATGAAATATTGACGGTAAAGGATCTTTGCAAAGAATACGTGACCCAAAGCGAGCGGCTTTTGGTTTTAAAAGGCCTCAACTTGTCCGTCAAAAAAGGCGAGCAAGTTTGCGTCATAGGCGAAAGCGGAAACGGAAAGAGCACTTTGCTTAACATTCTTGGCGGAATCGACGCCGCGACTTCCGGCTCTATCATTGCCGGCGGCCGCGATATCGCTAAAATGAGCCAGGACGAGCTTACCGAATATCGGGCCAAATTTGTCGGCTTGGTCTTCCAATTCCATTATCTTTTAAAAGACTTTACAGCGCTTGAAAACATTTTTTTGCCGGCCTATATGGCAGGCGTTTCCAAAGCGGCCGCGATGGACAAGGCCAAAAAACTTTTGGCGGACGTCGGCCTTTCTGACAGGGCAAGCCACTTGCCGTCGGAGCTTTCGGGCGGGGAACGGCAGCGCGTCGCCGTCGCCAGAGCCTTGGTCAACGACCCTGAATTGCTCTTGGCCGACGAGCCGACTGGCAATTTGGATCCGGCAAATTCCGCCATGATAGGCGACTTGCTTTTTGACATATGCGGCCGCTATCAAAAAACTCTTTTGCTTGTCACCCACGACATGGACTTGGCAAAAAAAGGCCAAAGCCTTTACGAAATGAAAGACGGAGTCTTGCTCAAAAAATGAATTTCAAGTCTTCTGTTTTGTTCGCAAAAAGAATTCTCTTTCCAAAAAGCGGCCGCTCGTCAATCGCGCGAAAAAGCCTTTTTGGCGCGGTTTTGTGCGTTGGAATTTCATTGATTCCGCTTGTGGTCGTGCTGACGGTTTCCAACGGAATGATAGAGGGGATTACGGGCCGCCTTATTTCGCTTTCGTCCTCGCATTTAGAGGCGGTTAGCTTTGACAAAAATCAAAACGCTTTGCAAGACGCCTGCGAGGCCGCGCTAAAGCTTCCCCAAGTGACGGCTGCCTATCCGATGGTTAATTTTTCCGCGCTGGCTACGGCCAATTCCAGCCGTTGCGGAATATCGGCGAGGGCTTTGCCTGCGTCCGTGTTTAAAAATTTAAAAAGCTACAAGGAGCTTTTTGAGGCCAAAGACGGCTCAATTCAAGACTTTGACGACGAGTCCAACGGCGTTTTGATAGGCCAAGGGATCGCCGAAAAACTTAAGCTCAAGGCCGGCGACAAAATTCGCCTTGTCACCGCGGCAAAGAACGGCGCTGTCGGAATCGTTCCCGCGATAAAAAATTTTCAAGTCGCGGCGATCGTTTCCTGCGGCTACAGGGAGCTTGACGCGCTGTGGCTTTTCTTGCCTTACGAGCAAGCCAAAAAGCTTTCCTTGCAAAATGATTCAACCCATTCCGTGATGTGCGAAGTCCAAGATCCCTTCTCAAAGGACTTGCCAAAAGTTCAGGCGGATTTAAAGAAAATCTTGGGTAAAGGCTTTAGGGTGTATCGCTGGGACCAGCTGAACAAAAGCCAATACGAAAATTTTTCCTCTACAAAAATACTCTTGATTTTTATACAGCTTTTGATTGTCTTGGTGGCCGCCGTGAACATTTCAAGCGCCTTGGTAATGCTTGTCCTTGAGCGCCGTCGGGAAATCGCCATATTAAAGTCTTTGGGCGCCTCGCCGCGCGGAGTTTCGCTTTCTTTTTTGCTGTCCGGCTTTGCTTGCGGCGCCGGCGGCTTGCTTTTGGGCGTCCCGTTGGGCCTTTTGCTCAGCGTCAACATAAACGGAATCATAGCTTTTGCCGAAAAGGCGTTAAACCGCGTTCTTATGGGTTTGTATTTTTTGGCGAACAATGATATAATAGGCTATAGGCAAATACGGCTTTTGGACGAGGAATACTATTTAAAGGTCATTCCGATAGACATTCCGTTCGGCGATTTGCTTTTGATTGGAATCGCGACCCTTTTGCTTTCGCTTGCGGCAAGCCTTTTTCCCGCAAGCAAGGCTGGAAAAGAAAGGCCGCTTGACACTTTGCGGGAGTCGAGGTGACTATGATTTGCGACATGTGCCATAAAAAAGAAGCGATTATTTACGTTGAGCAGACAAACCGGCTTGGCGTAAAAAAAATAAATTTGTGCAGGGACTGCGCCATCGCTTGCGGAATATCGCCCGAAAGCCAGGAGATCGACCGGCAAATAGGCTCTTTGTTCAAGCAGCTAAAGCAAGACCGCCGCGACCAGCTTTTAAAGAACGACCGGGCCTGTCCGGTTTGCGGCCGCCTCCGTTCCGAAATTGTCCTTACCGGAAAGCTTGGCTGCCCCGAATGTTATTCGATTTTTAAGACGGAAATCAACGAATATTTCGCCGAGCGCAAGATCGACTACCCGTATTCAGGGGCAATGCCAAAACGCCTTGCCAATTTCCGCTCGGCCTTGACTGACAGAGTCTTGATAAGGGACAAGCTTGACGCCGCCATTAAAAACGAAGACTACGAAAAGGCGGCCTTTTACAGGGACTACTTGAAGGCGATAGAAAAAAAGTCCGTGGCGGCGGAGAGCGACGGCGAAAATGATTGAAGAAAAACGCTCCGTTGGAGACGCCTGGTACGCCGCCGCGGGAGACGATGACGACGTCGTTCTTTCCACCCGCGTGCGCCTTGCAAGAAATTTGGCCAATTTTCCTTTTCCCGAAAGCTGCGACGACGACGAAGCCGTCAGAATCCAAAACATCATTTTTGACGCTTTTAACCATTTTGAAAACGGTTCCGCTTATCAAAGCGTTCCGCTTGCGATGGTTGAACCCTTGGGCGCAAAAATTTTGTCGGAGCGGGGCTTGTTTGAAAACAATTTTGGAACGGGGCTCGTCATGCGCCTTGACGGAATTTCAAGCTGCCTTATTAATTGCGTGGACCACGCCCGCATCGCAAGCTTTTCACCGGGCTTCGCCTTGACCGCCGCCTATAATTCTTCGCGCGAAATTGACAGCCAATTGCAGGAGCGCGTCCAATTCGCGGCAAGCTACGATTTTGGCTATTTGACTGCCAACGCTCTGGATTCCGGCAGCGGAATGAAGGCTTCGATAAAAGTCCACCTTCCGTCCATGTCTTATGCAGGAAAAATCCCGGAATTGATAAAGCTTGCGGGCCAAAAAGGCTTTTCGGTTAGCGCCAGTTACGGAAGCGGAAGCCAAGCGGGATCTTCATTGGGCGCCTTTTACCAAGTTTCCTCCATGCAATCAGTCAGCGGCAACGAAATCGACCAATTGGCGGCTTTGATATCGTTCGGCAAAAATATTTGCGAAAGCGAGCGCAAGTTTCGGCTGGATTATGCCGATAATAAAGTGACCGCTGTACGCGACGCCATTTTGCGCGCCTTTGCCGCCGCAAGGTTTTGCGTTCTGATGGGCCTGCGCGAATCGATTGAGATTGTCTCAAACGTAAAGTGGGGCCTTGATTTAGGCTACATAAAGGGCTCGGAAGACTTTGAGCTTTCGTCGCTTTTGTATCGCGCCCAAAGCGGTCATTTGGGATTTTTGCTCAAGACGGGAAACTTTAAGTTTGAAAACGATGTCGCCGACAACGAAGAACTAAAAGAACAGCGTTTAAGGGCAATAATCATTCAAGACGCATTTAAAAATCTTTCGTTTGAAATTTAAGAGGAAGTTTTATTTATGAAGTCTTTTTCACCGCGCGCGCAAAGATTGATTGTGGCCCTCGCGCAAGATGAGGGAAGAAAAAGCGGAGCCTCCCAGCTCCTGCCCGAGCACTTGATGCTTGCCCTTGTAAAAAACGCGGACGGTCTTGGATACGCAATCCTCAACATTCTTAGAGTGAACGTTTTGACTTTTCAGCTGGAGTTGGAAAAATCAATTTCCGGCGGAACAGTTCACGCCGGCGACTTTTCTGAATTGCCGCCCAGCCGCCGCCTCTTGACCTTGTTTGAGTCCGCCGAATACGAAGCGCGCTCGATGAGAAACAACTATATTGGAACCGAGCACTTGCTCTTGGCCGCCGTTCGCGAAAACGCAAGCGTCACTTGCCGCTATTTTGAGCGAACCGGAATCACTTTTGAAACCGCGCGAGAGGCGGCTTTTGAGGCCCGTGAAAGATTCCAGACATCCGCCGGAAGCAACGTCAAGGGCGGCGACGCGGACTTTAAGCGCATGATGGGCCAAGACCGAAATTCTTACGACAGGCAAGTCGCCGGCGCGGGCTCTGAGCAAAAAGTCAAGAACGGCGGTTTCCTAAAAAATTATTCCCGCGACATTACCGAAATCGCGTTGAAGGGCTTGGCCGACCCTGTTGTTGGCCGCAAGACCGAAATCGACCGCGTCGTGCAAATACTTTCAAGAAGAACGAAGAACAATCCGCTTTTGATCGGAGAACCGGGCGTAGGCAAGACCGCGATTGTGGAAGGCTTGGCCGCGCGAATCGCAAGCGCCAACGTTCCCTACAACTTGTTAAAGAAGCGCGTCCTTACCTTGGACCTTACGGCCCTTATCGCGGGAACCAAGTACCGCGGCGAGTTTGAGGAAAGAATGAAGCGCTTGATGAAAGAAGTTCGCGACGACAAGAACATAATCTTGTTCATCGACGAGATCCATACAATTATTGGCGCGGGCGGTCCCGAAGGCTCTCTTGACGCGTCGAACATTTTAAAGCCCGCCTTGAGCCGCGGCGAAATTCAAATTATCGGCGCCACGACAATCAAGGAATACCGCCGTTATATGGAAAAAGACGCGGCGCTCGCAAGGCGTTTCCAGACTGTTTCCGTTGACGAGCCCAGCGACCAAGAGTCCGAGCAAATTTTGTTGGGCTTAAAGCCCAAGTACGAGGAATTTCACAACGTTCGCTACGCGGATCCTGTGATTCCCGCGATAATAAAATTCTCGCGCCGCTATTTGACAGACCGCTTTTTGCCGGACAAGGCCATCGACATTTTGGACGAAGCCGGAGCCCAAAAAAAGATTTTGGAAGGAAGCCGGCCCGCCGAGCTTGACCAATTGGAAAAAGAAATCGACGCTCTTGGAAACGAAAAAAACGCCTTGGTAAAAAGCCAGCGCTACGAACGCGCGGCGGAAGTTCGCGACAAAGTTTTGGAGCTAAAGGCTCGTCTTGAAGCTTTTAGGGTTGAATGGAAAAGCAAGAACGGCTCCTTTGTAAAGGAAGTCGGCGTAAAAGACATTTGCGCGATTATCAGCCAGATGACCGGAATTCCCGCCGAGCAATTGAGCGACGACGAAAAGTCCCGCCTCCTCAAAATGGAAGCGGAGCTTCACAAGAGTGTCATCGGCCAGGACGAAGCGATCAAGGCGATCGCGTCCGCCGTGCGAAGAAGCCGCTCCGGCATTTCAAGCCCCAAGCGCCCGACCGGCTCCTTTATTTTCTTGGGGCCGACCGGCGTTGGAAAAACCCAGCTTGCAAAGTCGTTGGCCAAGTTTTTGTTTGGAACTGAAGACGCCCTTATCCGCCTTGACATGTCCGACTATATGGAAAAGCACAACGTCAGCAAAATGGTCGGATCTCCGCCGGGCTACGTCGGCTTTGAATCGGGCGGCCAGTTGACCGAACAAGTCCGAACTCATCCTTATTCTGTCGTATTGTTTGACGAGATAGAAAAGGCGCATCCCGAAGTTTTCAATCTTCTTCTGCAGATTTTGGAAGAGGGCGAAATCGTCGATTCGCTTGGCCATAAGATTAACTTTAGAAACACGATCATTATTATGACCAGCAACGCCGGAGCGCGCGAAATCACTCAAGAAGGAAAGGTCGGCTTTTCAAGCGTTGCTGGCGGCGTGATTCCTTACGAAGAAATCAAGTCGAACGCCATGCAGTCAATAAAAGAATTCATGCGGCCGGAACTTTTGAACCGCATTGACGACATCTTAGTCTTTGACGCCTTGAACCGCGAGCAAGTCAGTCGCATTTTGGACTTGCAGATTTCCGAGTTGAACGGCCGCCTTGCGGAGAACGGAGTCGCGCTTAAGCTTAAAGAGGCCGCCCGCGACTACCTTATCGACAAGGGCTTTGACCCAAGCATGGGCGCCCGTCCGATGCGCCGCTTGATTCAAAAAGAAATCGAAGATCCGCTTTCTACGCTTATGCTGGAAGGAAAGGTTACGGACAGCGCGGTTGTTGATTGCGTTGACGGCGGCCTTGTCGTTCAAGCAAAAAAGAGCAGGGCAAAAAAACAAGAGGCGTTGGAGCCGACAATTTAAATAAGATTTTTTGGGAGGAAAAATCATGTCTAACATAGAGTTCTCAGATTTTGGAAAAAAGCTCACCGGCGAATCCGGCATCCTTCAATTGATGGACGACATCGGAAAGCCCTTGCCGGCCGGCGTAAAGCCATACCGTTTGGGCGGCGGAAATCCGGCCCGCATTCCGCAAGTCGAAAAATTATATCGCGCCCGCATGGAAAAAATCATGGGCCATAAGGACGACTTTGAAAAGCTCATCGGCCTTTACGACAGTCCGCAGGGCCGCGTCGAGTTCATCGAATGCGTGGCCGAATATCTTTCAAAAACTTACGGTTGGAAAATCGGGCCGGAAAACGTCGCGATTACAAACGGAAGCCAAAGCGCTTTCTTTTACATCTTCAATCTTTTGAGCGGAACTTTTAGCGACGAAAAAAAATCTTATAAAAAGACGATCGTTCTTCCGCTTGTCCCGGAATACATAGGCTACGCCGACCAGGGAATCGAGCGCGGCCAGTTTGTCGGAATCCCTTCCACTTGCCAATACGAAAAGGACAAGACCTTTAAATACCACGTTGACTTTGACGCGCTTGAAAACTATATGGAAAAGCATTCCAACGTCGGAGCGATGTGCGTAAGCCGGCCCACAAATCCAACAGGAAACGTTTTGACCGACAGCGAAATAAAGCGCCTTTCAAAAATCGCGCGAAAGTACGGCGTTCCCCTTATGATAGACAACGCCTACGGCCTTCCGTGGCCGGACATCATTTTTACTGACGACGCGGCGCCTTACTGGGACTCAAACGTAATCCTTTCTATGAGCCTTTCAAAAATCGGCCTTCCGTCATTGCGAACGGGAATCATCGTGGCCGACAAAAAAATCGTGAAGGCCGTAGGCAATATCAACGCCATCGCCGCGCTTGCAAGCGGAAGCGTAGGGCAGGCCATCGCCGCTCCCCTTATCAAAAACGGAACCTTGATCGAATGCGCCCAAAAATACGTCCGACCCTTTTACCAAAAAAAATCGGTCTCCACGCAAAACGCCATCCACAAGTTTTTTGCAGGAACAAACTATTATGTCCACAAGAGCGAGGGCTCGATTTTTCAATGGCTTTTGATGCCCGACCTAAAAATCACAACGATGAAGTTTTATTCCGAGCTAAAGAAGCGCGGCGTTATTGTCGTTCCCGGCGAGTACTTTTTCTTTGGCGCCGCCGCCGACAAAAGCCTTCCGCCGGTCGAGGAGCACCCCCATTACTCAAAGTGCTTGCGCCTAAACTATGCCGGCGACCAAAAGGAAACCGAAGGCGGCCTAAAAATCATCGCGGAACTTTACAAAAAATACAGTTAAATCTAGCAAAAACGCGCGTTTTGTGATAGAATAGAAGTTATGAACAAAGAATTTTTACCATACGACGTGGTTCGCAACAACGCGCTGAAATTGGCCCACAAGATTTACAAAGAAGGCTTCGTTCCCGATGTTCTCTATTGCTCGCTAAGAGGCGGCGCCTACATGGCCAACGTCATTAGCGAATATTTTAAGATTGTCAGAAAGGAAGGACACCCGGTATTGTACGCCGCCGTCGTCGCTCGCTCTTACACAGACGTTCGCGCCAACACAAAGCTTATGATTGACGGCTGGACATACCCGCCGGAGCGCCTTCGTCCCGGCGACAAAATCATGCTCGTTGACGACATCTTTGACACAGGAAACACAATCAACGCTCTGACAGAAATTCTCCTTGACCGCGGAATTCCGAGGGGCGACATAAAGGTTATCGTCCACGACTACAAGCATTTTACCTATAAGGAACAGCAGCCGATCATCCCCGACTATTGGTGCCGCAAGTTTGAGATCACCAAGCCGGAAGAAGACCTTTGGATTCACTACATGAGCCATGAATTGGTTGGCTTGAGCCGTGAAGACTTGGAAGAGAATTACTTTAAGCAAGATCCGGAACTAAAGGAAGTTTTGGACGTCTTGGCAAAAAAATAGTCAAAGAAGAAGATGATGAGAAAAATACTTTTTGCAGCGATTTTTTTGGTTGCCTCGTTTTCGCTTTTTGCCGAAGTGACGGTTGTCAATCCCGCTCCGGGAGACTACGCCAATCTGCAAACGCTTGTTTTGGAAGCGAACGACGGCGAAGAGATCTATTATTCCTTTTCTGGAACGGATCCGCTTTCGCAAGGCTTTGCCTATGACGGCCCCGTTGTCCTTGACGTTACGGGAAACGTAGAGCTTCGCGTTGTCAGCGTTGACCAGACCCAAAATAAAAAAGAGCAAAAGGTTTATTTTTCCGTTCAAACCAGCGAGTCCGAAAACGAAGAGAAAAACGCTTTCTTAAAATCATTCGAGACCGGGCCATGCTTTGACTTTATCGCTGGATCAAAATTGCAAATTCCATTTTCATTAAATTACTCCTTCTTTCAGAACAAGCAGTTTGAAAAGGGAAGGGAAATTTCAATCTCAAAAAGCGCCACGATGGAGCGCTTTGTTCCAATCAACATTACGGATGGACAAAAAATATGGCGCTATGTTTTGCGCGTTCTTCCCGCGCAAGCGGGAGCGCTGACAAAGAGGGACGCTCCTTTTGCCTCAAAAGATTGGTCAACGCTTGTGTTCTTGGATCCCAAAAAGATCTATTCCCTTGACGGAACTTGGTGGGAGCCGGCCGGCAAAATGGCCCAAATCGACAGAAGCAAAAGCAATTCCCTTTACTGCCAAGCCGTCGATTTTTCTTCCGAAAATTCAATCGAAACCTATTCGTTGCCAGCTAAGCCGGTCTTAAAGGCAAGGCGCGACTACGACGGCTGCCTTGTCGTCACGGCCAGCGGAAAGAACGGAGAAAACTTTGAGCTGGCGTCGTCTCCGCTTGCAAAGAACAAGCTTGTCTCAGACGGCTTGTTCCAAGAGCTTGTCATCGACACTTTTCCCGGCGACAAAATAGAAGAGCGTCTTCCCGTAGGCGTTTATTGCGACCAAGTGTTCCAAGGCGTTTTGTACATTGACGTTCTTGTAAACCGTTCCACTCCGTCCGCTCCCAAAATCATTTCAAGCAGCGCGTCAACTTACGCGCGAGACGACGTCCGCGTTGGCGCGCAATTGGATCCCAAGCTAACCTTTTATTATTCGATTTCAAATCCGGTTTCCATCGAGCCGTCGTTTGACGCTCCCGATTTGCAAAGCCTGCAATTCAATCACGGCGACTACAATGTCTACAAGGGCCAGAACATAACGCTTTTTGGCGACACCGAAAGAATTTTGGCCTATCAAGTTTGCTTTTATTCAGAAGACGAAAGCGGCGTAAAAAGCGCGACGGCGGAATATTCTGTGGCAATCGACAAGTACAATTACTACGTCAATCCCTTGTCGGAGGTTTCCGAACAAGACGGCAGCCCCTACGCGCCCTTTAAGGATTTGTCAAAGCTTTCAAAAATCGCCAACAAAAAGAGTTTTTCGCGCTTCTATATAAAAGGAGACGTTGCATTGAATCCAGGCGAGATAATGATCACCAACAACGTTGAGTTTTGCGGAATGGACGAAGCGCGCGTATTGGTTCCCGCAAACGCCGTCCTTGTAGTAAAAAACGCGGGCCTTTACGCGCAAAATATCTTTTGGGAAAAGACGGAGCCGCCGGCTGTTTCCAAAAAACTTAGGGCCGCCGCCAAGGCTTTGACAAACCTCTTTGTCTTTGAGCATTCGGCAGCGACCTTTAAAGATTGCCAGGCGGTGGCCCGGTTCTCCGGAGACGGCCGCGTCTTTAATTGCTCGGCTTCCGCTTTAAGCCTTGAATCGGTTGGAGTCACAAGCGAGGCGCAGGGCTATTCTTGCGTAGTCGCTTCAAGCGGCAGTTGCAAGGTAAGCGTAAAAAATTCCAGGCTTTTAAGCATCGCCGACACGGCCGTAGCGGTTTCCGCAAACGGCGGCTCCTTGAATTTTGAGAACAACTTCGCGCAAATTACCGGCCGCATGGGACGACCCGCCGAGTTCATCGACTGTTCCGTGCGAATGGTGAACAACAAGTTTAACGCCGACACGCAAAACAAGGCCGCCGGCTATAATAGCGTTTACACCGCCGGAAAAACTTTCTTTACCGAAGACCAAGGAAACGTTTATAAATGACAATCGTTGGCTTTGACGAGGCGGGGAGAGGCCCCCTTGCCGGTCCCGTTTGCGCGGCGGCCGTAATTTTGCCCGACGGCTTCCCTGTAGAAATTTTAAACGATTCAAAAAAACTTTCGGAAAAAAAACGTTTGGCCGCCGAAGCGATAATCAAGGAAAAAGCCTTGTGGGGCCTTGCCTTTGTTGACCACAAAACGATTGACAAAATGAACATCCTTCACGCAAGCCTTTACGCGATGATGCTGGCCTTTGACGATTTGAAAAAAAAGAATCCTGGACTTGATTTAAGCGGTTTGAGCGGAATCGCCGACGGAAACTTTGTTCCGCCGGAATTGCCGATTGAATGCCAGGCGGTCGTAAAGGCCGACGCCAAATTTCCTCAAGTTATGGCGGCAAGCATTTTGGCAAAAACCGCCCGCGACCGCCTTATGGTAGAAATGGACAAGAAGTATCCGGGCTACGGCTACGCAAAGCACAAGGGCTATCCGACAAAGGCTCACAAGGCCGCCTGTCGCGCTCTTGGCCCAAGTCCAGTTCAGCGAATGAGCTTTAAATATTAATTAATTTTTAGAGCGTTTTGAAACTACGTGGATGCGGCCAGTTTTTTTGGGCGCGTTGGGGTCAACGGGACGGGCGTCGGGATCTTCGGCCTTTTTCTTGTAGACTTTCTTTCCCGCAAGGCTTCCGTATTTGGCTTCTTTGGCCGCCTTTTTTTCTGCCTTAAGCTTGTCTCGCTCTTTCTTGTTCTTTTGGATGAATTTAAGCGAGTCGTCAAGGCCGGCAAAGAACTTTTGCATGTCTTCCTCAAAGACGGCGATTTGATGGCGGTCCCGGTCTTCGGCTTGGTTCTTGCTTTCTACAATCTGCAAAAACACGTCGCCGACTCTGTTTTCCTTTACGTTAAAAAAATACGAGCGGTTGGCCAAAGTTACTTGTGTTGTGTATAGTTCTCCGCGAATGCCCATTTGTTCCTCCTAAAAAAAGCGCAAAGATTAAATTTCGCCGCTATGCATCCTTCCCTGTGTTTTGGTGGATTTTCTTTAATGTAGCGCAAAGGAAAAAAAAACGCAATAGAAAAAAACAACTCTTTATGTAAAAAAATCGCTTGCATTTTATCGGAGGTTGTTTTATAATAATAGAAATTAACGCTCAGGAGATTTGCTGCTATGCAAAAAAAGATATTTGTTGACGGAATGTTTGACGATGCTGTCGCCGGAAAGGTTGGAGCGGCTGTAAAGGCTGTGGCCGGCGTTACAGAATGCGTGGCAGATCCCGCAAAGTCTCAGGTTAAAGTTGACTTCGACGAAGGAACGGCCGGAATCGAAGACGCCATCAACGCGGCCATTTCTGGCGCCGGCGTTACAGTTCTTGGCTAATCCCCATGAAAAATTTAATTATGCTTAAGAATTTAAGCGGTCTTGACAAATTCTTCAAAAATAATTAAAATCTTTAATTATTTTTAACTTTCAGGAGAATTGATTATGGGAAAGACAATCGCTCAAAAGATTTTTGAAAAGCACCTTTTGGAAAAGCCCTTTAAGGACACTTACATTCTCAAGCTTGACAGAGTTTTTTGCCACGAAATAACAACCCCAATCGCAATCAACGACCTTTGCGAGCGCGGAAAGGACCGCGTTTTTGACGCGACAAAAATCAAGGCCGTAATCGACCACGTCACTCCGGCCAAAGACTCAAAGACCGCGACACAGGAAAAAATCCTTCGCGACTGGGCCAAGCGCAACGACATAAAAGACTTCTTTGACATCGGCTGTAACGGCGTTTGCCACGCGATTTTCCCCGAAAAAGGCTTTGTCCGCCCTGGCTTTACAGTAATCATGGGCGACAGCCATACTTGCACCCACGGCGCTTTTGGAGCCTTTGCCGCCGGCGTCGGAACGACTGACTTGGAAGTTGGCATCTTAAAGGGCGTTTGCTCTTTTAAGGAACCAAAGTCCATCAAGTTCGTGTTGAACGGAACGTTAAAGCCCGGCGTTTATGCAAAAGACGTAATTCTTTATTTGATCGGAAAAATCGGAGTGAACGGAGCCACAAACTGCGTCGTTGAGTTTACCGGTCCTGTCGTTGACAACTTTGGAATGGAAGAGCGCATGACAATCTGCAACATGGCTGTAGAAGCCGGCGCCACAAGCGGCATTTGCTTCCCCGACCAAAAGACCGTTGACTACCTTTGGGAATTCATCAAAGACGAATACAAGACCAAAGAAGAGGCGCTTGCCGACTACCAGCAGTGGAAGAGCGACCCCGACGCCGAATACGAAAAAGTAATCGAATGCGACTTGAGCGACTTGCAGCCGCTCGCGACTGTCGGCTACAAGCCCGACCAAGTAAAGCCCATCGCCGAATTGGCGGGAACAAAGGT
>JBGUQT010000011.1:0-1761 GCA_045131275.1 Treponema sp. | reverse complement strand
AAACAGTACGCTTTTAAAACAAGCGAGCATTTTGTGGCTGTGTCCCTTTCTGGGGCGCGGGAAATCTTAAGTCAAAAGGTTGTGGCCATGGGAGCGTCCAACAGCGCGATCATTAATCCGCGCGAAGTTTTTTTTGACGCCGTTCAAGCAAGGGCCAGCGCCGTGATTTTGGTCCACAACCATCCGTCCGGAAGAGCCTCTCCCAGCTCAGACGACATGGAAACGACCAAGCGCCTTTGCGCGGCGGCGGACCTGTTGGGGATAAGCGTTTTGGACCACATAATAATCACAAAAGACGAATATTTTAGTTTTAAGGAACACAATCTGTTGAAAGAAGCGGCTTAATTTTATAAAATAAAAGCATGCTTGAATCAAAAAATATTTGCAAGAGAATCGCTTGGTCCGCCGCCTTTTTGGCCGCGCTCGCGTTTTTGTCATGCGCCACAAAAGGCGCCGCGCCTGACGACGGCTCATATTTTGAGGCGGGGGCAAAGGAAGCGGATTTTTCGTCCGACTTTTTTTCGCCGGAACGCTTTGAAGAAATTCCCGCCGGTCAGACATCCGCGACTTTTAAGACCAACGTTCCAAAGGCGGCGCTTTACGTTAACGGCGAATACCACGGCTTGACTCCCTTAAAGGCGTCGGGCCTTGTTCCCGGCCGTTACGCCGTTCAAATAAAAAGAGAGGGATATAAAACCGTGAACATCACGATTCAAGTTAAAGACGGAATCTCGGATTTTTATTACATCGAATTGGAAACTGCCCAAGAGCCCGCCGCCGCGCAAGATGCCGCCGACGGAACGGATGTCAGTTCTCAAGTGCAAAGGCAAGAAGGGCCGGAACTTTAACGTAGTTTTTGTAGCCCAAGAGCGACTTTCCGTTTGCGCAAAATTGGGTTGAGGACCCGCCGTCAAATTCCATCGCGTTGGAGCAGCCTAGCGCCAAAAAAAAGTCCGCGCATTCCATATAGCTTAGGCCGGCGCTCTTTGCCGGGTTTTCGCCTTCGACAGCGATTACGTAAAGCGTTTGTCCGCTTGCGTCAAGGCCGACGGCGGTGCGCGAGTCGCGCAGCTCTTTAAACTGAATCGTTTTTTTGTCCTTTAGTATTTGCCAAAAGCCGCCGGCCGCGTAATGCGCGTCCTTGATTTCCTTGTCGGTTTGCGACGCGAAAATCTTTGCATGGCGGTTTGAAAACTTTTCTCCGTCTTCAAAGCCGTAAAAGGCTAGGGCGCAGTAGCTTCCCAATGGCCGCGAGTTGACTTGTCCCTGGTTTATGCAAAGGCCGGCGGCGGAATGCCTTTTGTTGTTTCCGCTGTTCATTACGTAAAAGGGAGTTGTGTTAAAGCCCAAGAGCGCGCCGTTCTTTTTGCAAAAGTCTTCCACGTAAACCGCTTCGCGCGATGCGGGTTTTTGCGGGAGCATTTTTATGGCAAGGCTGGGAGCGGTCAAGTCAATTTTTGCGCAGTGTATCGTAAGCTGCAATTCCCTGTAGTCCGCAAGTTGAATGAAGGGCGCGCCTTCTAGCGGAACCCATTTTATGCTGGCTTCCGAGAAATTTCTCGCGCGCGCGTTGGGCAAGGCCGAAGATTGGCTTGCAAAGAGGAAAAAGATAAAGAAAAGCGCCAAGACGTAACGCGCCGCGCGTTTTGAAAATGCCATACTTAATTTTCGGCTTTTTTAGGGGTTGGTTTTAGGCAAAAAAAAACCGTCCGTAAAGGACGGTATTTTGTCTTAGTATGACGCTCGGCTGTCGTGCGGCTT
>JBGUQT010000010.1:0-13950 GCA_045131275.1 Treponema sp. | reverse complement strand
AATGCCGGCCGTAAGCCAAACAAAGTCGCGGCATACGGCGGCGCTTGCGGCGTCCCCCGCTTCTTCCATTTGCAAAAAAGTTTTTTGGAACAATTCTTGGCGGGCGGCCAAATCGTCGCAGTCGGTTCCGATGTCAAGCGCGAATTTCACACCGCTTTGCGCCATTTTTTTTAGAACGCCGGCGCGGGTCCATTCATCGTCCTCGCGCAAAGACTTAAAATGAAAGTGTGTGTCCGAATACATAGCCGCCATTCTATCAAAATCCGCGCCTTTCCACAATCGCCGCCCCGCAAATCGCGCGACGCTTGCATTTAAGCCATAAAAGCGCTAGAATAGTTTTCGCATTGCCGAAATGGTGGAATTGGTAGACACAAGGGACTTAAAATCCCTCGGCCGTAAAAGGCCGTGCCGGTTCAATCCCGGTTTTCGGCATCGACAGCTCGCGTGAGCGGGCCAGTGGATAATTTCCACGCCGAGCGCGATCCGAGTGTCGCGCATCGACAGCCCGCGCGAGCGGATCAATATGACAAAAAAAATCCGCCGATCGGCGGATTTTTTTTTGCGGCGCTTCTTGTCTTGCAACCGTTCCTATTTTACTTTGGAAAATAGCTCGGCCATTTCGCCGCGCCATTCGCCGGGATTGTTTCGGTCTTCCCATTCAATGATTTTTTCAATCTTAAAATGCTTTGCGTCCGAGGGATTCTCCCTTGTAATTACCGCAAAACGGCCCTGTCCAATGTAAGCGATGTTTTGGTTGGCCGCCAAAGATTCCGACGCCGAAATCTTGCTCAGCGCGCAGTCAAAGTGCATGGGCTGTCCGCTTGCCTTGTCGGCAATCGCGCTGGACATGTCTTCGATCGGCTTTCCGCACGCGGGGCAAATATTTTCGCGAGCCTTAAACTCGCGGATGGCGCTTTCGCGCGCGGCTATGTCGGCAGGCGTCTCAGGATTAAAATGGCTCCTGGGCTGCTGCTTTTGTTCGGGCCTGTTGTTGGACCACGAACTTTTTTGCCTATTGTTACGTCTATTGTTTCTGTCTCTTCTTCCCATTATAAGTACAATCCTTCCTTTGCATTTAAATGCAATTCGTCAGGATTGTCAACCATGTTGCGGCTGATTACAGAGGCAATTCTGTTAATCGCGTTGTCAAGGTACGAAGAGTCGTGAATTTTTTCCCGCAATGCCATCAATCTTGGAGGCAAATCTTCATATTCGCATTCCGCCTCTTCAACTTCATAAGCGGCATAATCTAACGCTGCGCTCATTTCTTAGGATCTTCCTCCCGACACCCAAAATAGTTAAGACAAGCAGCAAAAAGCCGCCTTTAGTTCAGTTTTCTGAAAATGCATTTTCTATCAGATGAACGCGCTCAAAGCCGGGAAGCCCCACTACAACCGCGTCAAATCTGATAATCTTGTTACTATATTGTCGATGATTTTTCAAAAAATATTTAGCGGTTTCTACTATCTTGCGGCGTTTTCTAGGCCCTAATTCGGCGGCCAAAAGCTCCGCGTCGCCGTTTGGAAGGGTCTTTACCTCTGCAAAAACCAACAAATCGTCCTTTTCAAGGATTATGTCGATTTCGCCGGAGCGGATTCTAAAATTGCGTTCTATTATGGAATAGCCCTTTTGGGCGTAAAAAGCCGCGGCGGCGTCTTCTCCGGCGTCGCCCAGAACCTTTGTGTTGGAAGAATTTCTCATCCAGGCTAGATTTCTTCCAATTCCTCAAGCTCTTCAACGTCTTGAGCGTCTGAATTGTCAAGCTTTTTCTTGTCAAAGCCCGCCATTCTGGCGATGTTGGCGCCTTCTTCCAAAGCCACCGTGTGGCCGCTTGTAAGCAAGTACTTTAGGTTCCAGCGTTTGATGGCGGCCATGTGGTAAGGCTTAATGGTCTTTCCTTCGGCCAAGAACATGTTCTTTCCGTCGTCAAAAAAGACCGGAGCCGAAAAAACCATGTTCAACTTTGCGTCAGCGGCGCTAAACTTTTTCATCATTCCCATTTTTGGGCCTCTCTCATTCTCACTTTTTTAAATCCGCGACAAAGGCGAAAATTTTGGCGACGACTTCCCATGTTTCAGGGGGAATGATGGAACCAATCTCTTGAACAGTCAAAAAGTCGGCCAATTCGCCGTTCTTGACCAAAGGGATTTTTTCCCGTTCCGCGATTTCCAGCATTTTTTCCGCCAAATAGCCTTTCGCGCTTGCGGCTATCAAGGGAGCGCTGACGCCTTGGGGATACTTTAACGCGACGGCTTTTTTTTCGTTTTTCATGCAAAGCCCTCTACGCCAAAAACCGGCAAGTCTTCCGCGCCAAATGCCGAAAAATTGTCGAAGTCCGCGATTTGAATCTCTGAGGCAAGCCCCAAAGATTTCGCCAATGTCTCTAGATTCTCTTGACCTATTAAATCCAACGATTTTTTGTCGTCGCTGGAGATGATAAGCTTGCGTACTTTTTTACTCTCAAAGTATAGCGCAAAAAACAAATTTGCGCAAATGCTTTTAAAGTTTATTGTCATTTTTTCAACTTGGGCTTTTTCGTAGTCCAAGTACAGGCGCAAGGCCCCCTTTCCATCTTCCACGGGACTGTTTTTATCGGAATTGATTTGGTATTCAAAGGGGAACAAGAGCCAGCCTTTTCGCTCTTGTCGGGCTGAACCGTCGCCGCCCCGCAAGTGGTTGAACAAGGCCAAGGCGCCGGCGTTTTGTTCCGTTAAGGCGGCGGCCGCATCGCCTGAATCGCCGGGATTGGCAAGGCTAGTCGCGCCGCCAAAGCGAGCCGCAAAATCAAAAAAGCGCTTTACCTCGGCAAAGATTCGCTCGTAATCCGCGCCTTGACCGGTCGAAGCGTTTTGACTAGCCGCGCCTTCTTGACCGGACGTACCATCATTGTCGGGCCGGCCGGAACCGTCCCGGCCGCCGTTTTGGTTATCCGAAGCGTCTTGATTCGCCGCCCCGTCTTGGCTTTCTTGGCCGTCCCGGCCTTCCAGCGCGTCCATAATTTGGTCCAAGGCGGCGCTGTCGCTGTCAACGCCCTTTTCTTCCAAAGCAAGCGCGGCTTCGGCGGCCTCAGACTCGCGGCCCTTAAACTTTTGGGCAAGGCGGCGAATTTTTTGCATAAAGCGGGCGTCAAGCTTAAAGCCGCTTTGCGTCATGGACTGCAAGATTTTTGCGCTGACGCCGTCGACGGGCAAGCCCAAAGCCGCCAAGAATTCGCTTGCCTCCGGGCTTAGAACAGAAAAAGCTTTTACGATATTTTCGCCGCCTTGCTCCGCGGCGCCTGGAATGATTTTCAAGGCGACGTTTTGGCCAGCCAACGAGATTTGGGCCCTAAAAGTTTGGCCGGCGACAAGATTTTGGGCGGACTTTGCGGCGAACCTTCCTCCCGCAAAGGAAACCAAATAATTTCCGCCGCCCAAATTTTTTAGCACTCGCGCAAAAACAAAGTCGCCCTCCCGCAAGTTCTGCTGAACTCCAGAAAGGGCGCCTTGTGATTTTACGCTTACAATTTGCATTAAAGTTCAAATCGAAAAAGCCGCCAAAGCGCAAGGTCTGGCGGCAAAGAAAATTATTTCTTCTCGGCGGCGGCAGCGTCGTGCTCAGCCTTGTGCTCGGCCTTGATCTCCGCTTCCTTTTGGGCGGCGGCGGCGTCAGCGCGGGCGTTGCGGGCGGCAACGGCGGCGGCAACGGCTCCTCCAACAAGCTGCTTAACCTTGGCCTTCTTTCCAACGCGGTCGCGGATGTAGTAAAGCTTGGCGCGGCGAACTTTGCCGGGGCGAACAACTTCTACCTTTACGATGCGGGGAGAGTTAATCGGGAACACGCGCTCAACGCCAACGCCAAAAGAAATCTTTCGGACAGTGAACGTGCGGCGGGCGCCGGCATTCTTCATGCAAAGAACGAGGCCTTCAAAAACCTGAATGCGCTCTGTCTTTCCTTCGATAATCTTAAAGTAAACCTTTACGGTGTCTCCAACGTTAAAAGCCTGGGCGCCGGGGCGCTTCTGGCCTTCTTCAATAGTCTTAATTAAGTCCATCATTTTCTCCGTTTAGGATTATGCTTTTTGTAAGCAAAACCCGTAATTTCCTCAATCATCTTTTCTGCTTCTGCAGTAAGACTGCCGTTCCTTCTTGCCTCGGCGATCAAATCGGGCCGATTCATAAAGGTTTTTTCAAGGCGCTTTTGCAGACGCCACTTTCGGATCTTTTCATGGTTCCCGCTTGTCAAAACTTGCGGAACTTCCATCCCCTTGTACACAGGCGGCCTAGTGTATTGCGGGTACTCCAAAAGCGAGTCGGTGTAGCTTTCTTCGTCAAGCGACTCAGAAGAGATGACGCCGTCAATCAATCGGTAAACCGAATCGATTACAACCAACGCCGCGACTTCGCCGCTAGACATAACGTAGTCTCCGACGCTAATTTCGTCGTCAACATATTCGTCGATAATTCTTTGGTCGATTCCTTCGTACCGGCCGCAAATTATCACAAGCTCTTTTTCCCGGCTCAATTCTTGCGCTTTCTTTTGCGTAAAAGGCTTTCCGCTGGGCGTCACGTAAATCACGCGGCGGTCCTTTTTGTAAGCCTTAACGCTGTCCAGCGCTTCTCCAAGGGGCTCGGCCAACATAAGCTGTCCGGCTCCTCCGCCATACGGACTGTCATCACAAGTTCTGTGTTTGTCATGGGCAAAATCCCTGACATTCACCAAATCGTAGGCAATAATTTCCTTTTCAACCGCTTTCGCCATGATTGAGGCTTCAAAAAAAGCGCGCGGAATCTCAGGAAATAAGGTCAGCACAGTAAATTTCATGGACTTACTCCAGAATCCAGAGGTGCATCAGTTGAACCGTCTTGTTTTCAACGTCAACCTTTCCAACGTGCGTAGCGTTGAACGGAATCAAAACCGTTCGCGGCTTTCCGCTAGAAGTTTTTTTGACGCTGTCCTCAAGAAGGCCGCAACTCTCGGAAAGAACAACCTCCAACAGGTCGCCCGCCCCGCCTTCCAATACGTCTGTGATTGAACCTATAACTACAGGCGCAACCTCATTTGCCAATCCGTTCTCGTAGTAAACTAGAGAGCAATTCTTTAGATCCTCAATCAGCCATTCGTCCTCTTTAGGTTGAAGGGCTTTTTCGCGGGGAACGCGAAGCTCGGCGCCGTTTAATTTTCTCGCCGCTTCCGGAGAATCAACTCCCGCCAATTTCATGTAAAAGGCGTTTTGGGAACCATCGACGCGCTCCACTTTGCAAAGCGTCGTCTCGCCCTTAAGCCTCAAAGCCACTTCCTTTAACTGAGCGATGTGCTCATAACGGCCGGAAGCGCTCTCAACTTTAAATTCGCCCGAAAGTCCGTGAGGGCCTCGAACAAAAGCCACAGTCAAATCCATCGGCGCTATCAGTCCAGAATCTCAAGGCTGTATCGCTTGCCGTCTTTGTTAACCGTCGCGCCCAAAACAGTGCGCAAGGCTTTGGCAATGCGGCCATACTTGCCGATTACTTTTCCGATGTCGCTGTCGGCAACTTTCAACTCCAAAACAGGGCCGCGTTCGCCTTCAGTCTCAGTAACAGAAACCGCGTCCGGATTATCGACCAATGATTTAGCGATGTATTCAATCAGGTCTTTTTCCATTTGCGATTCCTACTTTGACTGACCGTTGCGGGCCAGGCCTTTTTTGTTGAAAATTTTAGCCACTGTGTCAGTAGGCTGAGCGCCGACGCTAAGCCAATACTTGGCTCGGTCTTCTTTAAAAGCGATTTGTTTTTCCGCGACTTCGATGGGCTGGTAAACGCCAATCTCTTCGATAGTCTTGCCGTCACGGGGCTTTCTCGCGTCCATAACGACGATGCGGTAGCAGGGCCTTTTGGCCGCGCCAAATCTCTTAAGTCTGATTTTGACCACCTTAAACCTCCATATAGAACTCAAGACTCGAACTGGAGCCAAGTCCTAATTTAGACAATAATACACTATACAGTGTGAGCGTTAATTATAATGAATTGGATAAAGTTAATCAATAGCAAGTAAAGCAAAAGACAAAAAAAACGCCGCATTGGAGCGGCGTTCGTTCATCAGAGGGTGCGGGCTAGGCGCATGCCCAAATAGTAGTTGGAAAAGTCCGCGGGGTCCCAGTTGCGGTTGGTGATTTCGTAGTACATCGTGTCGGTGCCGGCATAGCCGCCGCCGCGGTTGGCGCACTTTCCGTTTGCGGGCTTAAGGTCGTTGCACCATTCCCAAACGTTTCCGCTCATGTCGTAAATGCCAAGCTCGTTGGGCTTTTTCTTTCCGACCTCGCGGGTCTTGTTTTCGCTGTTAAAGTAGTACCAAGCCACGGCGTTTACGTCATCGCTGCCCGAATACATGTAGCTGGCCAATTGGCTTCCGCCGCCGGCCGCCAACTCCCATTCAGCCTGGGTTGGAAGGCGGTATCCTGTTTTTGTAAGGTCGCAGGTGACGGTGGCGCTTACGATTTTTCCGCTGGCGTCGCGCTTTACGTCGCTAATTGTGTAGCACTGGGCGGCCGCTCCCAAAGTTTGGGCTGTCAATTGGTTGCAAAAGAAAACCGCGTCGTACCAAGTGATGTTTTCTACCGGACGGCGGCCCTGAACCTCTCCCGCGGCGGGATTGTTCTTGAACGAGCTGGGATTGGCTCCCATTACGCTGTTGTACAAATCTTGGGTAACTTCATACTTGCTGATCGCAAAGCCCTTGAGGCTCTGAGATCCAATGGTTCCCGCAAAATTGTTTACTTGAACCGTCTGGCCAGAGGGGATTACCGTTACAAAATCCTGGGCGACAGTTGATGCGCTGGGAACCGCAAAAGCGAACAAAGACTCGGCAGCAAAAAAGGCGCACAAACAAAATGATTTTGCTTTCATTGCCATTCTCCTATAAAATAGTCCAACGTACTTTCCCCATATTTTAAATCATATTGATTATACCACTCTTCCATTAAAAAATCAAGTTTTTAGCGAAAAATTTTTACCCTCCTTTTTTTCTAAAAAAAGAGCGAAAATCAGGCCTTTTTTTGTGGAAAAAACGGCGAAAGCGCGCTATAATAGCGGTACTTTTGGAGGAACATATGGTAAAAGAAGCCGGCTACAAGCCGTTGGATATGAAAACATGGGCCAGAACGCCCTACTACAATTACTACGCGCACGGCTCAAAGGGAATGTGCGCCGTAACGGCCAACTTGGACATTACGGCCCTGGCAAAAAAAGCGGGCGGCGACATTTACATTCCGCTCCTTTACGCCATCACAAAGGTAATCAACGCCCGCAAGGAATTCCGCGTCGGCTACTGCAAGGAAAACGGCGAATTGATGGTTTGGGACTACATTTCGCCAATCCACCGCGTGTTCCACCCCGACACAGAGACCTTTACCCGCATTTGCACTGAATGGAAAGAAGACTACAAGGCCTTCGCCAAAGGCGCCGCCGCGGATATAGCCCACGGAGAAAAATGCGCCACCCTCAACGCCGACGAATTCCCGGACAGCGTCTTTGAAGTTTCTTACGTTCCGTGGCTGCACTACAGCTCGGTCAACATGAAAATGTCAGAAAGCGGAAAGTACTTGGCTCCGATCGTCACGATCGGCAAGGCCGAGGAAATCGGCGGCGCCACCCAGATTCCGCTCACAATGCAAATCAGCCACGCCGTGGCCGACGGCTTCCACATCGCCCGCTTCTTTGAAGAGGTAAAGAAAGAGACCGAAGCCTTGGCCGCGTCACTCTGACAATCAAGCCCCGCGCCGCAACCAAGGCGCGCGACACAATCAAATAAAAAAAACCGCTCCTAGAGAGCGGTTTTTTTATCGAGAAAATTGCCTTTAAGCGGCAGCTCTATTTAAGCGCGGCGCTGATGCGCTCCAAAACCTTCTTGCGGTCAAGGGGCTTAATGATGTAGTTCTTGGCGCCAAGAAGCAATGATTTTTTGACCAACTCCTCTTTTCCAAGAGCGCTTACCATTACGACGCGCGCGTTTTTGTCAAAAGCCATAATCTGCTCAAGGGCGGTGATTCCGTCCATGCGCGGCATTGTGATGTCCATCGTGACGATGTCAACGTTGGGGCACAATTCCTTGTATTTGTCGACGCCTTCTTTTCCGTCACCGGCAGTGGCGACAACTTCGTAACCTTCGCTAGCGAGAATCTGGCCCAGCTGCTTTGCGACGAACATTGAGTCGTCTACAACCAAGACGCGGAATTTAGATCCGTCGTCTTTTGTTCCTTCAGGGGGACGCTCGTTAATTGCAGGAAAATCGCCTTTTGTTTTCATATTATCTTCTCCCTTTAAACCTTATTCAGCGCGTTCGCGAATAGCGACGTTCAGTTCAATTTCACCGCACTCAGAAATAAGAGGAACAATCAAGGCCTCTACATTTTGAGCGGAACCCGGCAAAGCCGCAATTTCCATCTTTTCGCCGGCAAACAACGTTGGCGGCGTCAAGTCAAACTTAAATCCAAGCTCGTGGAGCTTTGTTACGGCTTGGGCCGTAATCAAGTTGGCCAACTCGCTGATTGTGGCCTTGGCCAAGTCGTCAAACTGCGTAAGAGTTTCACCGTTCATCTTGGAAGCAAGGTTAAGGGCGGTTTCGTAAGTCATGTCAAAAAGGACGCGACCCTCTACGTCTCCCGCCAAACCGACAAGCGCGGCAACGCCCATAACAGGCATGGCCACTGATTTGAGCGACAATTCTCCGCGTTTTACTTCAGCTCCACCGAGAACCTCTTTTAGCACTCTGTATGAAGTTTCTACAAACGGATTGATATACTCAACTCTCATGCATTTCTCCTTATATTATTGTTTGCTATAATACGTCAATGAACCCTGGGTCTTTTCGCCCCAGCTCAAGCCAGAACCAACGCTTTCGTTTTCTCCCAAGAACAAGATTCCGTTGCCCTTGAGCTTTTCCTCAAAGTCAGCCAAAACCGTCTTTTGTCCTTCCGGCGGGATCAGCGAAAGCACGTCTCGCGCAAATATAATGTCTGTCATCGGCAACGCATTGGCGTTTTTAATGTCGTGATACTCAAACATTATAATGTCTTTTATTTCTTGTGTAAAGGTGTATTCGCCGGTCACGCCCTTTTGAACGTAGGGAGCCAGCCAGCCGGAGGCCGCCGCGTCAGGAACCGTAAGCAAGGGAGCGTTGGCGATGTTGAGAAGATCTGTCTCGTGCGCGTAAATCCTAATCCTTGACTGCGGATAGCGCTTTTTAAGAACGCAAGCCAACGAGAAGGACTCCTGGCCCTTGCCGCAGCCGGGGTTCCAAACCAAGATTTGCTTGGCCGCGTTGTCCGGCAAAATATTGTAAACGGCGTCCGCGTACTCTTTTGACCAAAAGGCTCCTGTATTGCTTGACCAGAAGGGCTTTAGGAATTCGTCCGCGTCATTCGCCGACGCGAACTGAACCGAAGCGCCGCCGCGGCTTTCCTTCCATTCGGAATAGCGGTTGTCAAACCAAGACTTGTTGACTTCTGTAATGTAGAATTTCTTGAATTCCACAAGGCCGTCAACGACAAACTTTTTGTCTGAATCTTCCGCGGCGGCCGGGGCTTGGGCCGCGGACTCGCTTTTGGCCTGGGCCGAAGCGTCTGCCGCAGCCGGAGGCGGAACGTCGCCGGAACGCTCGTCAATGTCGTCGTCAGGATTGACAGGCTTGGCGGCGGGAGCTTTCTCAGCGCCTTCCGCAGGAGCTTGTTCTTTTGCAAGCTCGTAATCTCTTGGCGCGTCGCCTTCGTCGCCTTCGGGATTCTTTCCAAAGATGCGGGCAATGTCAAGAAGAACGTAAAGGCGGTCGCGGGCCTCGACAATTCCGTAAATGAACTTAATGTTGATGTCGCCAAAAAGCGGATGCGGCGGCTGGATTGAAGACTTTTGAATGCCGACGATTCCTTCTATTTGGTCTACGACAACTCCAAAGACGTGGTCTTCGATTGAAATTATCAAAAGATTTTCAACCTGATCAGGCTTTCTTGGAGGAACTTCAATGTTAAAGAATTTGCGCAAGTCGATGATCGGAATGATTTCTCCGCGCAAATTGTAAACGCCCAGAACAAACGGAACCGTATTGGGAACGTAAGTAAAGCGGCTGGCCTTTACGATTTCCTTTACGTTCATGATGTCGATGGCGTAGTCTTTTCCAGCAAGGGTAAAGGCCGCCATTCTAAAGTCAAAGAGGGCGACTGACTCGCGCTCTTCGTCGTCGTCAAAACCGCGTTCGGTGTTGTCTGTCTGGCTGTTAATTGCTACTGCTGTCTCTTCCATAAGCTACGCCCTTTTTTCTTGAAGCTGTTGCGCGTCTTTTTCCTGCCGAACTCCAAGCTCAAGCAGCTGACTTACATCGATGATCAAAGAAACCGAACCGTCGCCCAAGATAGAGGCTCCGGCGATTCCCGGCGAATTGGTGAACTGGTCGCGCAAGGCTTTGATTACTACGTCTTCCTCGCCGATCAAAGAGTCTACCATAACGCCAATCTTCTTTTCTTGCGTTCCGACGATGACAACAAAGCAGTAGTCGCTTGTGTTGGCGCTCTTGATGTGGAAGAGGCGGCTCAAGCGCAAAATGCTTATTACTTCGTCGCGAACGTTCAAGACTTCGTAATTGTCGATAGTGTTGATTTCTTCCTTGCGGACGCGCTGGCTTTCGATGACCGACGTGATCGGAATTGAGTAAACCTGCGTTCCAACGCGGACCAAAAGGCCCTGGATAATCGCCAAAGTAAGGGGAAGCTTGATCGTAAATGTCGATCCCTTGCCGGCTCCGGAAGTGACGGAAACCGTTCCCTTAAGCTTTTCGATCATTGTGCGAACGACGTCCAAACCTACGCCGCGGCCTGAAACGTTGGATATTTTGTCCGCGGTAGAAAAGCCCGGCTGGAAAATAAGGTTGTAAGCCTCTTGGTCCGTGAGCAACTTGTTTGGATGCAAGATGCCGCGGCTGATGGCCTTGTTGCGGACTTTTTCGACGTTGATGCCGGCGCCGTCGTCGGCGATTTCTATGACGATTTGGTTGCCTTCGTTGGCGGCCTTAAGAAGCAAGGTTCCCGTTTCGGGCTTGCCTGCGGCCTTGCGAACATCCGGCTCTTCGATTCCGTGGTCAACTGAGTTGCGGACGCAGTGCATGATCGGATCAAGCAAGTCGTCGACGACAGTCTTGTCCAACTCTGTGTCTTCGCCTTCCATGACCAACTCTACCTTTTTCTTGAGGTCGCGCTGCAAGTCGCGGACGACGCGGGGGAAACGGTTGAAAATCTGCGAAATGGGAACCATTCGCGTTTTCATTACGCCTTCCTGAAGCTCGCCGACTATCTGTCCAAGGTTCTGGGTAGAGCCGCGGAACTTTACGTTCAAATCCTTTAGGTTGCCCATGAAGGGGTCGTAGTAATTCAAGAGGTCGCCGTATTCCTGAACGATCTTTGCCTTGACGTCCTTTGCGGGAACGCCGTTTTGCATTTCGTTAAGGTATTCGGGAAGCTGCTCAAAGAGACGGCGGAACTTTTCTTTAAAGCCGGTCGCGTACATCATGAACTGCGTCTGCATTTCGTTCATCTGCATCGCGTACTGGTTAAAGGCCGCCTTTATGATAACGGTTTCTGACACAAGGTTGAGCAAATAGTCGATGCGCTTTGAGTCTACGCGCAAAACGGCGTTTTGCTGGATCGGAGTTCCCGACGCTTTTGCGGGAGCGGCTTTTGCCGGAGCGGCGGCTTTGGGAGCCTCCGCCTTGGGCGCTTCCTGGGCTGGAGCCGCCGGAGCTTCTTGAGCCGCGGGAGCCGGAGCCGGAGCGGCGGGAGCGCTGGCCGCTGGAGCGGCGCCGGCTGTCGGACCCTTTACAGGCTGGCAGTCCGTGCTAAGCGTTACGTCGCTAAGGAAGGCGACGTCTTCTATTGCGCTGGGCTCTTGGTCCGAGGCCAAATAGTAAACGACCTGCGGATAGAATTCGTCTTCGTAAAGGGCGTCAAAATCAGGAACGGTTTTGAGAACTGTTCCGCACGCCTTAAGGGCGGCAAAGACTTGAATGCCGCCGACAGAGTTCATCGGATTGTTTTCGTCAAAGCGAACGTCCACGCTGTAAAGCTTTTGGGCGCCCTGCAAGCCGTCCCTAAGCTCGTTGTAGTCGTCCGCGCTCAAAGGCGGAAGTCCGCCAGCCGCAGCCGGCGCTGCCGCTGCTGGAGCGACAACAGGTTCCGGAGCCGGGGCCGCAGGAGCGGGGGCTGGAGCCGGAGCGGCGCCAGGTCCAGTTCCAGCAGGAGGCGCAGCCTTTTTCTTTTTCTTGTCGCCTTTTTCTGGAATCAAGGCGTTGAGGCGGCTTTCTATAGGACCTACGTCCTCTTGGTAAACAGAGCCGTTGGCGCGGGCGTCAAGCATGGCTTTGATAACGTCTATCGAATTTAAGAGCAAGTCAACTACGTCTTCGGAAACTTCAAGGCGGTCGCTTCGCAGTTCGTCCAAAACGTCTTCGACTTTATGGGTAAACTCCGCGAGTTCCGTGAACTCGACCGTGGCCGAGCCGCCCTTAAGAGTATGGGCCGCTCTAAAGATTTCGTCTATAGCCTCGTGATTAGAAGGATCGCTTTCTATTACAAGAATGTTGCTTTCAAGAGTTTCAACTTGTGATTGAGCTTCGGTGAAAAAGTCTTTTAGCAATTCTTCATTATTAATGTCAAGATAATCACTCATATCTTACTATTTTATACGATTTTGGCTATAAGTCAAGAATAAAAATAATTTTTTTTTCATTCCCCCGAAATTTCAAAAAAACGCTTGTCATTTGACTGGAAATATTCTCCAAAAACCCTGCGAATGTCGTCCGCGGACACATTTTTTGCCGACTCGGCCAGCTTGTCAAAGCCGTCAATTTCGCCAAAGGTCAAAAGCGCCGTGGCCGAGCGGCTTGCGATCGAGGAGCAAGTCATCTGGTTTTGGTAGGCGGAATTTATGTATTTTTTTATGTAGCCGTTCAGGTTGCCCTCAATGTCGCTTTGCAAAAAATCCTCCTCCGCTTGAGGAATGTAGGAGGCGGCGTTTTTCATGTCGCTGACCCTGTACAAAAATACCATTCCGCAGGGAGCGGGCGAAAAGCCCACCGAGGCCGAAGGCGTGTAGCAGGCGCCGTATTTTGTCCGCACGATGTTAAAAAGCGACTCGCTGTACATCGAGGCCGCGAGGCGGGCGGCGATCAAGTCCGGCGAATCATAGGCGGGGCTCTTAAAGACAAGCGCGATGTGTCCGCTCCCCTTTTTTAAAGCCGGACTTTTTAATGAAACTGTCGGGCCCTTTACGGCAAAGGCCGGCGGAGCGGAAACAAAAAATTCCTCTTCCTGAGCGGGGATTTTTGCGAGCGTTTTTTCCAGCGCGCGGCGCAGTTTGGAAAGATTCACGTCGCCGGCGGCAACAACAAAAATTCTTTTTGCGTCAAGAATTTTTTTGTAATGCTCCTTAAGGTTTTGCATCGTCATGTTGGAACGGGATTCGGGCAAGACCGAGGCCGACGTGGCGAGCGGATGGTTTTTGTAAACTTCCTTTCCGATTGTGTAAGACAAAAGGCTTTGCGGATTGTTTTCCATGCGCTGAAGGCCTTGGTCGCATTCTGTCATCATGTTGTCGTATTGGGTTTGGTCAAAGGCCGGGTTAAGGAAGCAGTCCAAAAACACGTCAAGCGATTTGTCGATGTAGGATGGAAGGCAAGAAAGCGAAAAAGTCGATCCGGCAAAGCTGGAGCCGGAACCAATGGAAACGCTTGAGTCGTAGGCAAGGCGCCTTATGTCGTCGTAAGAATATTTTTCGCTTCCGCGGCTCATAAGCTCAAAAAGTTCGGCTTCTATTCCGGAATGCTCGCGGTCGTACGCAAGCGTTCCGCCCTTTACGCAAATGACCACCGAAGCCATTTTTGTTGAATCGACGCTTTTGTAGTAAACGGGAATCTTGTTTTTTAGCTCAAAGGCCAAGCCGTCCTTTGCCG
>JBGUQT010000009.1:0-19384 GCA_045131275.1 Treponema sp. | reverse complement strand
GTAGCTTGCGAAGCCCGCTCCCCAAACGACCTCGTTTCCAATCGCCGGAAGCGAATACTTTACAAAGTCCTTTAAGAGAACGACGTTCTTTCTAAAGATGCATTCAAGCCTTACATGGATTTCGCGCGAACGGTAAATCACAAATACGCTTAGCGCGAGCTCGACAACGCGCGCGAGAGTCGTGGCAAGGGCCACGCCGCGGATTCCCATTTTGGGAGCGCCGAACAAGCCAAAGATGAAAATGCCGTTTCCGCAAATGTTTAGCAAAAGCGCGGCGGTCGTGATGACCGTGACGATTTTTGTCCGTTCAATGCTCTTTAGCGTGGCTTGGATTATTTGCGAGAACGAAAGCAAAAAGTATGACACGCCGACGATGTGAAGGTATTCCGCTCCTGCGGCGATCAAGTCCGAGTCGTTGGTGAATATCGTCATCAAAAAGCGCGGCGCGAAAATCGCGGCAAGGCCGAATATTGTTCCGACCAAGGCAGAAAGTTTTGTTCCGATTCCAAAAATTGTTTCGATGGAATGCGCGTCGCCTTTTCCCCAATACTGCGCGGCCATCATGACGACGCCGCTGGAAAGTCCTATATAAAAGAGGAACATTATCATTTGAACGTAGTTGGCCAAAGACGAAGCCGCGATGGCGGTCTGGCCGACATAACCCAGCATTATTACGTCGGCGGAACCGACGGCAGCGCTAAGCAAATTTTGCAGGGCGATAGGAGCGACAATCGTAAAAAGGGATTTGTAAAATGAGCGGCGCTCGCTCCGCTCGTCATAAACTTTTTCCATAATAAGAACAAGCATAAATTAGCGGGCGGCTTTTGTCAAGGCGTGTTTCTTGACATTCCATCTTCCTAATTTGACAAAGGCGCGCAATTGATTTAAAATGCCTTCCACGGAGATTAACGCAATGAACGCAGACCCAACGATTTTTTTCGCGATACTCGGAGGCCTTTTGCTTTTGGCGGGCCTTGTCGGAGCTTTCCTTCCTGTTTTGCCGGGGCCGCCCCTTGCATGGGCGGGCCTTGTGGCCGCGAGCTTTTGCGCCTACGCCCGCATTGAACTTTGGATTTTGGTCGCGACTGGAATCGCGGCCGCTATTGTCACGGCCATCGATTATATTTTTCCGTCAATCATCACAAAAAAATCCGGCGGAAGCGAGGCGGCCAGTTGGGGATGCAACATAGGCCTTGTCGTGTCGCTCTTTCTTGGCCCGCTTTTTATTCTTGTCGGCCCATTTTTGGGAGCCTTTATCGGCGAAATGCTAAACGATTCCTCCGACAAAAAACGCGCTCTGCATGCCGCAATTGGCGCCTTCAAAGGCTTTCTTTTGGGAACGGGCCTCAAAGCGATAACCGTAATGTGCTTTATCTGGATTTTCTTGTGGAGCCTTTTTTGGCGAGGCTGAACGAATTAAAGCGCAACTTTAATGCGCAAATCAAAGCCCTGTTCTATAATTAATGCTGTCGATTGAGCGACAACATTAAAACAAAACAGGAGCCTTATCATGAAGAAAAATTTTTCTCGTTGCAAATTCGCCGCGGTTGCTATTGCGGCGGCAGTGGCATTTTTTGGATGTTCCAATCCGTCCGACGGAGGCGGAAGCGGCGGCGGACAAAACGAAGCCGACTTGGCGGCAGCGGCTGCGAAGACAAAATACCTCGCGATGGCTGGAACGTGGACTAAAGTTGACTCGCAGGGAAAGACCAACACGCTTGTCATCGACTCGGAGAAAGCGACCTTGACCTTTGACAATGCTGGCGATTACAAAAGATATTTCGGTGAAGGCACTCGTTACGCCGCCCCAAAAACTACATATTCAGAGTATTCTATGTTCTTGTCAGAGGGAAAGGGAGTTTCGACGCTAGGCGCTGCCACGCGAGAAGCGATTTCACTCCACCCTGACTATTCGCAAGACTTGACTACGGCTGTCTCAAGTCTTATGGCAGGAACCGGCAAAAATTTCAACGCAAACGATGTTTGCCTTTATAATGTCTGCACTTCCAAGAAGGACCCAACGACAAAAAGAAATCCTTACGTTTTTGCCCTAGCCTTGAGAGTTACGGCAGAAGGAAAACTTGAGGCGATGTTCTTCTACAGCGCATTGAAAGACTCTTCGCCTTCTTTCGAGGAAACATACTCAATAACCTTCGACAAAGAAAATTCCGGCGGCTCGTCCGGCGGACAAAGCCCAAGCTTCTCCGTCGTGGGCTCTTGGAAAAACCAGGGGGAGACGCAAAGCGGAAGATATTTAAAGATAAACAGCGACGGAACCTTCAACATGTACAAGAATGGAAGCGTATACGGACTGTACACTAATTGCCAAGCGACGATGAGCGGCTCGCGCATCACCATAAAATTCAAGACGTCCGCCGCCGGAAACAATGTGTCGGTCCGTGACGTTTTCGAAGTCTCCGGAACCGCGTCGCAGATGAAATGGAAGCTTGTTTCCAGTGAAACATCTACAAGCAGTGGCACGAATACAGACACATCGTCGTCCGCCGTCCTTCAAAATTTCTTTTCCGTTTTGGCCAATGAAATGACATTCGTTCCAAACTAACCCTCGCCGCGACAAAAGCAGACGATAAAGAAGCCGCCCCTCTTTGGGCGGCTTCTTTATGCCACTACTGGCAAACAATCAACTCGTCCATAGAAGCGCCATAAATCTTTGCCAAGAAGACAAGGTTTTCGATTCTGGGAAGAGTCTTTTTCTCTGGATTCTCCCATTCGTAGACTGCCTGCGGATATTCAAAGTTAAAGAGCTTTTGAACGTCCGTTATTTTTAGCCCGCGCCTCTCGCGAATTTCCTTGAGCCGCCTTGAGGTTGCGGGAATGTCTATTACAGGCCTTTTCATAAGTCTTACTCGCCTTCCTTATTGTCAAAAGGGCCGACAAGGTCCAGCAATTCTTGCACGCAATTTTTCGCGCCGCCTTTTTCTTCTTTCACAAAGCCGCGCGGAAGCTTCCAGCGCTGGTCGGAAATCGCCTTGGCGCCGCGAAAGTTTTTCCAGCCCGCTTCGATTTCGTCCGGCGAAAAGAGCGCGATTTTGTGGCCGCTTTCGGAGTCTTCCCTAAGCGTGGCCGCAAAGACCGAGGTAATCGCGTCCTCAATGCTGCGCGGGTCGTCATGGCATTCTTCAAGAATTCTTTCCTTGATGTAGGGCGACAAAACTTTCGGAAGCCATTCCGCCTCCATCTCGTTGTTGACAAGCCAGGCCTTGTAGCAACTGTCTATCACGCAATTTTTCAACTGCTCGTGGGTGTAGTTTTCTATGTTGAACACGCGCAGACGGTTTATGATTGGAGCGGGAATTCCTTCAAGCTTGTTTGCGGTAAAAATGTAGTTTATTCCAGAAGCGTCAACATTGATTCCGATGTAGTTGTCAAAAAAACGGCGCGCGGTGCCCCGTTCCAAAATGGAATAGAACAAAGTTTCAACGGTATGCAATTGGTCGCCTTTTACCTTGTCCAATTCGTCAAAATGAATCACGGGATTCTTTAACGGGCCAAGCCCCGTTCTTTCGGAGAACATCGACTCTATGATCAAGCCATGCCTCGCCTGCTTAAAGCTCGGATCCGAACCGGAAAAAGTGAAGGCCGCAGTGTCGTTCCCCAAATCAACCTTAAGACCTTTTTTTTCCATTATAATTTCGCACAATTCCGAAACGAACGAAGTCTTTCCGCAACCAGGGCCGCCAACCAAGACGATTGACTTGAAGGCGATTTCATGGTTGGCTTTAAGCGAAGCGGTTTCAAATGACTGCAAGATGTATTTTACAACCGCCTCCATGTTGGGATATTTTTTTGCCAATTCCTTAACCCGAGCGGCCTTCTCTTCCGTGGCCGTAACATATCGGACGCCGCCTTTAAGCTTGCCGATGACGCGCCTGATGGTGACCTCGCACTCAGAGGTACAGGCATCCAAATGGGCTTCCGCTTCACGCTCGTCGATAATCGTTTGTTTTTTTTCGCCGTACCAGCCCGGAATGCGGGCGTTGTTGGACAAAAAGCGCAGGTCGCTTGAGCCGCACGCAGGGCAAGAAAAAATTTTCTTTTCCCCCTTCTCTTTAAGGAATATAAAGAATTTCTTGCACTTGTCGCAGTATCTAATCCTTGCCTCATAGCGCTCGTTGGCCAAAGAGCCGTCCGCATGGATTTGAAGAATTCTTTCTTGGGGAACTTGGCTCTTGTATTTTTCCATGTCAGGAATTTTCTCTTCATAAATCATAATTGCTTGCTCCGGCAAAACGAAAACTTCGTCCGACGGAGAATACCGCGCCTCAATTTTCAATTCGTCCAAAACTTCCGACAACCTTCTTTGCGCGTCGCTCTTGTAAATAGTCTCTTTCATAATAATTCCTCCTATAGCTCAAAGCCGATTTTGCGGCTTTTTTTGTTGTCCTTTTTGTCCGCGACCATCGTTTTTAATTCTTGAACGATGTAGTCCGCGCAAATTTTTTCTTTGTCCAAAAAGCGAATCTTTTGCCCCAAGGCGCCAAAGTCGCCGGGAGTGATGTCGCCCGTCCTGAAAATTTCGTCAATCTTTTCTGCGGAAATTTCGTAGTCCGGAAAATATTTTTTCCACAAAATTTTCGCTCCGTCTTTTGTGAGCGGCTTAAAGCAAACCTTAAAGTGAAAGCGCCTGTCGGTGGCCGAATCCAAAATTTCTGGCAAGTTGGTGTTGCAAAACAAAATGCCGGGATACCGTTCCATCTGAACCAAAAATTCGTTGGTCATAACATCGTTGTGGTGGTTCAGCGTGTCGCCGCGCCCGTTCAAAAATGAGTCGGCTTCGTCAATCAAGAGCACGGCCTTTTTGTCCGCCGCGTCCTCAAAAACGCGCTTGATGTTTTGCTCGGTTTCGCCGACAAAGCTTCCCAAAATGTCCGACGCGCGCGCAGTCACAAGCGGCTTGTCCAGCATCTTGGAAATTTCTTCCGCGCAGGCGGTCTTTCCCGCGCCGGAAACTCCGTAGCACAAAATTCTCACGCCCGACTCCTTGTCGTATTGCCCGTTTTGATATTCGTCCGCGTTCTTTAGCGCGCTGACAAGCTCTTCGATCCGCGGATTTGTGTTCAAAGCCTCAAAAGAAAAGCGCGCGTTTTTCCTAACATCAGACGCAGGCCGCTTTTTGTAGTTTTCCTCAAGCAATTCCATCGCAGCGTCGGGGGAAAGCCGCGTGGCGTTCTTTAGAATCTCGGCGGCCTTTTCCCAATTTTCCGGCGGGATTTCCAGCTTGGCGCTTTTCTCGCTCGCCGCTTGCAAAAATTTTTCTGGAATTTTTCGCTCGTAAAAAAACTCCTTGGCGCGCTCTTGGCGCAAATTTTCTTTTGGAACTTTTATCTGGGCGCAATGCAAGACGCTGGCGCCAAGGTCTTCCAGACCTTCCCTTAAATCTTGCGGCGAGTCTTGCGCGGCGACAAAAATCGGGCAGCCGACCATTCTTAGGACGGAGCCGTTTTCTTCCGCCACAGAATGGCGGCCCTTGCTTTTTGTCTTTACCCTAACGCCAAGCCGCCCTTCTTGCGGGCAGTCCAAAAGTTTTTGAGCGCATTCCTGGCTTATGAACATCGCGGCCTTTCTTCCTTGCAGGCGGCTTGAAAGCGCGTAAACGTAAAACTCCAGCTCTTCCTGGCTAAGCAAAGAAAGTTCCGGCGCAAACTCGTAAAGGTCAAGCCGCGCAAGCTTGCAATTCCACGCGATAAAATTTCTTGCCGACCAATCGCTTAGGCCGCTTACGATTTGCCAACAGCCTTTTTGGTTTTCGATGTATTCAAGCGTTTGGCTTATTGCAAGGCTTAAAGTTTTGTCGTTGTCCGCGCTGACTTTATGGTAATCGTAAATGTCGCGCTTTTCGTCGGGAACGATTTTGCAAAGCGAGCAGCTTGCGTTCTCGTCCTTAAAAAAGGCGTAGACGTACTCGCGGACAGTCCAAGACTCGCTGAACAAGCCAAGCCGCAACATTCGGTCGTTCAACTTGCGGGCAAGCGAGAACCCTGTGTCTGCGTCCGCTTTTACGACTGCGGAAAAGATTTTTGACTTGTACCTGTTGTTTTTTTGCGACGGGAAAAGCCATCCCCATTCCTTTTGCGCGACAGCCAAAAGCAAAAGCTGCTTTTCCAAATAGTTCAAGTTCAGTCCGTCGCAAAAAGATTTTACGCAAGGCTTGTCCAACATTTTGTCAATTGGCGTTTTGTCCTTGCAAAGCGCGGCTTTCACATCCCTGTGAAGGACAAAAACATTGCGAAAAACGTCAAAATTTTTCTTCAAGTCGTCCAAAAATATTTCAAGGAATTTATCAACGGACATGGGAATTGTTTTTATAATCTCTTGGAATTTTTTGTTTTGAGTCTTTTCCAAAATGCCCATGTAATTTTTAATCATAAGCGTGAAATCATCGAGCGAGTAAACTTGCTCCAACAGCTCGCCGCAAAAAAAGCCGCTTCCCAAAATCACGTCCTTAAAACACTGGTCGTAAACATAGGCCGAAAGCGCCTTGTCGTCAAAGCAAAGCGCGGGAGCCGCCACAGGCTCGCGGAAATTAGTTCTTTTTTCTTCCAAAACTCTCATAAGCAACCTCCATTCTGAGCGTAGGATAACGCAGGAACGGCGCATTGTCATTAAAGGGTTGCTTGAAAAAGGAGATTTCTCCCTATTGACAAAATAAGAAATCAGCGCTATATTTTAAGCATTGGGGAGAGTTCTCCCTGTATCAAAACAACTAAACGACCTAAGGAGGCGGCTTTTATGAAAGAATTTGAGCATGTTTTTGAGCGCGAAACGCTGGATTTGGTGAAGACTGGAGAGGCCTTGCGGGAAATTAGAAAAAAGCAAAAAATCGCGGTTCCCGCAGTCGCAAGACATCTTGGAATTACGGGCCAATCCGTGTATAATTGGGAAATCGGCGGACAAATAAAATTGGAGCATTTGGTTCCGCTGTGCAGATTCTACAAGGTCAGCTTGGACAATGTGGTCAAGCTAAAAACGGAAAAGGCAGTGTATTGCGATTATGACGAATGATTTGGACAACGACAATTTTCTAAAATCCCAAGACGCGAATATGCTCGTAAGGCTTTACCTTAACTATTTGGGAAAAGACGGAGAGCGATCCTCTGTCCGCGCCTTGCTGGACAAAAGGGCGCTTTCGCCTGAAGTCAAAGAAATTGTCTTAAAAATTTGTCCAAAAATTTCTTACGACGACTTTAAAAAGTTTTTTACTGAGGCAGGCTGCGCCGAGTTTTTCCGCTACGAGGACGACTATGACTTTTTTATGCCCAACACGGATTTTCTTGAAGCGGCTTGCGACTCGCCAAAACACACAAAAACAAACCCGGATTTGTACAAAAAAGTTTTTGGGCTGTTAAAAGCAAAGGCCGGCGAAACAGTCGCGAATTTTTACGGAGATCCGCGCGAGTTTTTCTCCGCGGCCGCGCGCCTGCCAGTTTCCATTCACGCAGTGTCATTTTGCGCGACAAAAACGGAATGGCTTTCATACAATTTTCTGAATGACGTTTACGGAACGTCAAATAAAGCGGCGCGGCTTATTTCCTCAGACCTAAAAAATCCAAAAGAAAAAATCGAACGGCGCTTTTCAAAAATATACGCCTTTCCGCCAATCTACCAAGCGCCGGTAGAAGGCTCGCCCCGCTCCGATTGGGATTACCTCAACATGGAGCGCTCTAAAAACGACAAGACGGAATTTTACATTCAGCGCGCCCTGGATTGCCTGGAAGAAGGCGGCCGCGCGGTTGTCCTTGTGTCGAACGCTTTGTTCAGCCGCAATTACAAGGCCCTGCATAGAAAATTCATTGAGCAAAAAAATTTGTCGCAAGTAATCCACTTGCCGTTAAAGTCCATAACGCCAAAAGACGTAAGCGCAAGCCTTTTGGTCTTTGAAAAACGCGCGGACCTTTTGGGAATAAAATTCATCGATGAACGCAACAAAGACAAGCGCGAGATATTTGTTCCCTACGAACTTGTACAAGAAAACAACTGTGAATTGAACGCGGCCTTTTACAAAGACCAAAAGGCAAGCAAAAAGGCGTTCATGCTCGGCGAAGAGGCCTTGATTGCAAAAAGCGCTCCAAGCGCCTCAAAGGTCATTTTTGCGGAAGGAAAAAACGCGGCAAAAAAAATCATAGGCCGCTACTTGAGAATATCGGACATAGACGACGGCCGCGTTCAAAACACAATGCGGCCCATCATAGGCGTTGCGCCCGGCTGCAAGCTTGACCCGCTTGAGCCAAAAGACATAGTCCTTGCAAAACTAATCCCGATAAAAATAGCGCTTGTTCCCTCCGGAGAAAAAATATTCCCCGCCGAAAGCCTCTTTATTGTCAGAATCAAGCCCGGCTCGCTCTTGAACCCTTGCTATTTAAAAAGTTTTTTGGAATCGCAGGCGGGACAGGAAAGCCTTGAAAAAATCGCGACTGGCGGCAGAATGAAAACCCTTTCAAAAGGCGCCTTGGAAACTTTGGAAATTCCCTTTATGCCTCAAAGCGAGCAAAAAAAATTTGAAGCCGAATACATGGCTTTGGAAAAACGCCTTTTGGACTTAGACATGCAAATTGAAAATTTGCGCGCCGCGCAAAAAAACTTATTGTAAACCGCAATCAATCAAATCGCAAAAATCACTCGCTTAAAAACAAGCCGCTGGCATAAAGAAATTTTGTTTTTCCTTCGCGAATTTCAATTTCCGCAAAGCCCGTGGTATGAACGCTAGGAATCACGCCGAGAAAGCTTGTCACCGCGTAAATTTTGTATTTTCCTGCGTCAAGGAAAATGTTTCCGTGCGTCATGTCGATTCCGTGACGCTCGTTCCAAACTCTTTTCCAAACCGACGAACCGGCCTTTTTTGCGTAAACGCTTTTTAGGTATATGCAGTCGGAATCAGTTTCAACGACCAAAAGCCCCTGCCCGTCCGGGATGGTCAAAGAGCACGAGCACATTGCCATAGCGAAAACAAAAATAAATGCTAGAGACAATTGTACAAAAAGTTTCATTGCGGCCTCCTATTTTATAAACAAACGCGGCGCGATAAAGTTGCGCCATTCTTTTGCCGTAAAGTATACACTTGTTCCACACGAACATAATCAAATATTGCGGCCGCCCGTTTGACTATTCGCCAAAAGGCTGCGCGGAGATGACGGAATTCTTGCTGATGAATTTGATTCTTGGAAACCACGACTTTAGGAACGACAAGCGGCCGTTCAAAACTTTTATCGAATTCTACACAAGCCTAGGCTTTGACAACGTTTACAAGGGGCCGCTGCTTTTTGGCGATTACGTCTTGTCGCACGAGCCTGTCTTTTTGGACAAGAAGAGCGCATGCGCAAACATTCACGGCCACACGCACCAAACTTTTGTGACCGAAAATTATTTTATGAACGACTGGAACAAAAGCTTTCCCAAGCGCAAAGTCGATCCGTCACGCTACAAAAACGTTTGCATGGACGCGAACGGTTTTGAGATTTTGCGACTTGACGGAATTTTGAACGATTGGGATTAAAGCAAAGGGCGGCCAAAAGCCGCCCTTGTTCAATCTATTGCTTTGTCCATTCGCTTGGATTGGGCATTCCGAATCCAAAATTGCAATGCATTGTAAAGCTGTTAGTTCCTGTAGTGATTGTGTGGTCGCCGTCAATAGCGCCGCTTGACGAGCCCGTTCCCGATATGGAAAGAATCTTTATTAGTTTATTGTGTGCGTCGCGCGTTTCGTATGCGGTCCAAGTAAAGTCCTTGTCGTGAACTACCGTTCCTTTCAAATATGCCGTGATGTGGCCAGTCTTGTTCGCGTTGAGAGTCAGCGTTCCTGAAGACGTTCCGTATGCGCCGGGGTTGTAGTGCGTCCAAGTGCCGGTAAGGAAATCTGTCAGAGAGCTTTGAGCGGTGCCGCCGCCGGAAGAGGAACCGGTCACGGTAACGTCGCATCTATAATAGTATCTTGAATCGTCTTCCATGCCATTCACTTTGAAAATGGCTTTGACGACTGCCGTTCCAGCCGACACGCCCGTCATGTAAAATTTGCCGTCTTGGGAGAATGCCTTTGCGACGCTTTCGTTCAAAGACTCAACTCGGATAATCGTGTAAGTGTCGCTCATCACTCCAGCTATCTGAACGGTGTCGCCGGCATTCAAATTGTATTTGTAGTCGATTTTGGTAAAGTCCAAGCCCTGGACTGTTTGGCTTTGTCCGTCTTGTTGGCCGCCTGTGTTTTCTCCGCCTTGCTGTCCGCCGTTGTTGGTGGGTTCACCTCCGTTGGTCTGGCCGCCTGTCGTTCCGTCAGAAACTTGTCCGCCGGAATCGCCGCTTCCTCCCGCAGAATTGGAGCACGACGCAAAGCAAACTGCCGCAAAAAGCGCAGCGGCAATCAAAAACATTTTTTTCATAGAGCCTCCTTGTATGTCGCTTAATTATATGCCCTCAAGTCGGCGTTGTCATTAAAGCATTACTTTAATGACAGGAGGCGGCTGCAAAAAAAAGAGCCAAGAAAACCCAGTGTGCCGCGCTCCTATTGCCGCGGGGCTTAGATTCTCTTGGCTCAAATAATCGTAAGCCTTGTCAACTCAGCGCGCAAAGGCGTGCCTAATCGATACGTATCAAAGGCTTCCGATAAAACGCTCCTGCCAAAAGACAGAAGCGAATGTCGTTAGAGGGCAGCGCTCCTCTGTCGCAGAATCCCGAAGGAAACACCGCAGCGGCTATCTCTGACGTAAACGACAGTTTTATTATACCGCAAAGCCGCGATCCGCGCATTAAAGCAATGCTTTAATGACAAAAACGTAAAATTGGTTTATTCTAACATTGAACGGTGCTATCCAGCCCTCTATTGCGCTGGTTAACTGCATCGTTCAAGTTCTCGAAGCTATTCGGCCCTTTTTTGGCTGAGGAACTTGCTTCGGGAACTTTTTTTGTAAAAAAAAAGAAGCGCGGACGCCATGCGGTCGGTAATCGCCCTGCAAGGATACGCGCCTAAGTTTCTCGGCATATACGCTTAGGCGGGAGCCGCCATTGCTTCCAAAAAAATATGCAGAGGGCGTTGAGAGTGGTTACGCTCTATATGCGAGTTAGCACAGTTAACGCTCTCGACAGTATTAATTATAGCGCTAGTCCGCGATTCTTGTCATTAAAGTCGCGCTTTAATTTTCTTTCTCAAAGAACGCCTTGTAATAGCGCGAGGCGAGCGGTTGGCCAAAGGCTGCGGCAAGTTTTTGCGTCGCGCTTTCTTGGCTCCAATTTGGCTCGGCGCCGACTTGCGATTTTATGTCGTTTATTTTCTTCATCGTCTTTTTGTAGAACTTGTTGAATTCCACAAGCGTCATCGGTTGGATGTCAAGTTTTTTTGTGTCTATGACTCCAAAAACTTGGTGGCGCTTTGAGTCCGTCGCTATCACAATATTTTCGCGGCCATTTGTCATGTCTTTTCCTGTGAGCGCGACAAAATCGCCAAGGCAATATTCGGTGTGGCCAACCACTTGAATTTGGTAATACGCGTCATCCAAAAGCGCTTCGGGCCGGATCCACAGCGAGCCTTGCGTGACTTCGTTTCCGCTTCCGCTAAAATAGCCGTGCCAGTCCAAGAGTTCCTCAAGCTCGTAGTTGAACGCAGCGTCGCCCTTTTGGAGCGAAATCGAGCGCCAAGCCTTGTTCAAAAAGTCAATCGACCATTCGCTTGCGTTCATGTTAAAAAGCCTTAGAATTGTCGCGACCCAAGTTTTGGAAAAGCCTCCGTGGGAGAACACCACGCCGTCCGCCTCAAAGGCCAAATCCAAGATGTCGCGCGCGGAAAGCAAGAGGCTCTCTATTATGCCCGACCTTTCGTTTTGATGGCCGGAACAGCCCGCGCCGTAAACCGTCGCGCTTAGGTAGCTCCAGTCGTGGTTTCCCAAAAGCGCCTTTCTGCGCTCGGGGTCCTGGCGGACAAAGGCGCAAATCGCCTCAAAGTTTTCGCCTTGTTCGGGCCACTTGTTTTCCCACGCGTCAAAGTAGTCGCCCATAAAGACAATGCGGTCGTAGGAATCTTGCGGAAAAGTTTTTACAAGCTCCCACTCGCGCGAGCCGTGAACGTCCGGAACAACTAAAATTTTCATGCGGCCATTATAGCGCAAAGAATGACAGCGCGCACTAAAGCCGCACTTTAAATCTCAATCTCGTTCGTAACGATGATGTCTTCGACGCGGACGCCAAAGATCGAGCCGAGCGCGAGACAGTTGTCGATTGACGGCATGTACTTTCCCTTTTCCCATTTGTAAATCGCTTCGGGCGAGGTCAAGCCAAGCATGGACTGCACTTCGCTGACGGAAAGCTTTGACTTAAGCCTAAGCTCTTTTATTCTCGCTCCGGTGGCGGTCATGTCAATCACAGGCTTTTTTGTTTTGCCGGAGGAATACCTTGCGGTTGGCTCGCAAACCGCAAGCGGCTTAAAGTCGTTCGTCACTTGCTTGCCGTTAAGCCACCATTCCTCGTAGTTGTCGATTTGGTCTATGATGGCCGGTCCTGTCTCGCAGTGGAGAACGCCGTTCCGCCAATGCTCGATGTGGCTTCCGGTCTCGCTCTCGACGGCGGGAATGACGTTCCCCTCCTCGTCCAAAGAGTCGTCAAGGAAGCCGTTTTTTATTCTGATTGCAACGCCTTCAACTATGTATTCGCCGTGCGCGATCGTTTTGTCTTCCAATAAAATTCTTTGGTTCTGGCAAGATTTGTAGCTTTTCATTTCCATGCCTATAGTGTCAGCCTTTTTTAGGCTTTGCGGCGGAATTGCTTTAACTCCCCAAACAACCTGCGCTGCAATTATGTAGGTTAATTCTTTTGAAAGGAATCTTAAAAAAATAATGAAAGCTTCCATCCTTTCAAAAAAGAATGTCGAACTCAATTATGTTTGATTTTAAATATAACGCTTTATTGCGCTTTGTCAATAGAAATTTATTAAAGCATTACTTTAATAAAAGCTTGGAACGGCGAACTTGCCGGCAAGGCCGCCTTTTGCAATAGGAACGGTCAAGGCACGCTTCGCTCAAGGCCTTGACTCGTTCCTTTTGCGGCGCGAACAAAATTATCGCGCCGCAATAAAAAAAACGCCTCCGTCTAAAGACAGAAGCGTTGTATTCGGGCAACCCGGATTTGAACCCGCCTAAAATCGAAGAGCCGTTAAAAATGGAGCGCGCAAGCGGTCCATTTAGGCTCATCGATAAAACGGCGCGCGGACTTGCTTGCAAGGCCGCCTTCCGAAAAAAAAACAAGCCCTCGTTTGAGAGCTTGCTTTTCTAGTCGGGCAACCCGGATTTGAACCGGGGGCCTCTACGTCCCGAACGTAGCGCGCTACCAGCTGCGCTATTGCCCGTTCCCGCAAAAAGCGGAATTGAAAAAAATACCCATTCCGGAGAATGGGTTAGACGGGAGCGAAGGGGCTCGAACCCTCGATCTCCGGCGTGACAGGCCAGCGCGATAACCAGCTTCGCTACGCCCCCGTAAGTTTTTAGATATTAGCAAAAATTTAAATTTATGTCAATAGGGGGGCTATGAATTTTTTTCCACCCATTTGCGGATGCCTTCCACGACGTCCGCGTCGATGTCGTGCTCCACGCGGCAGGCGTTTTCTTCGGCTTGGTCTTCGGGAACGCCGGTTATCATCACAAGGAACTTTGTCAAAAGCTGGTGGCGGCCGTAAATGTCGCTGGCTTTTTCAAGGCCCTTTTTGGTAAGCTCGATTCTATTGTGGATGCCAAACTCTATGTAGCCTTCGCGCTCCAAGATTCCCATGGCGCGGCTTACGCTGGGCTTTGAAAAACCCAAATGGTTCGCGATGTCAACCGAAAGGACGTCGCCGTCGTTTTTGTTTTTGAGAATCAAAATCGCTTCCAAATAATCTTCGCCAGATTCGTACATAGCCGCTCCGTTTTTTATTTATCCTGAACAGTATATCATAAAATCCGCTTTTGCGCTAGACTTAGCGTTATGGAAAAAACATTCGACAAAAATTCAGTCCTTGATCGCAGGGGAACGGATGTCCGCGCCTCGGACGAAGATTCCGCAAAAACAGCGGCCGCCTTTTGCCGCTTGTATGAATTGATCCGCATTTTGCGCGCGCCCGGAGGCTGTCCTTGGGACCGGGAGCAAACTCCGCTAACGATGCGCCGCGATTTAATAGAAGAAGTTTTTGAGGCGGTTGACGCGATCAGCTCTTGCGACGCCGCTCACGCAAAGGAAGAATTGGGCGACGTCTTTTTGAACACGACGATGATGTCTTATATGTTCAGGCAGGAACTGGAGAAAGGCGGAGACGGCTGGACTTTGGAAGAGGAACTGAACGAGCTTGTCGAAAAATTGATCCGCCGCCACCCGCATGTCTTTGAGCAAAGCGAAGGAAAAGCAGTGGCAACCGCTCCCGTGAACAACAGCCAAGAAGTTTTGGCGCAATGGGACAAGATAAAAGAAAAGGTCGAAGGCCGCGAACAAAAATCGATTCTTGACGAAGTTCCGCAAGGCTTTCCTCCCCTTTTGCGCGCGTACAAAATGCAAAAAAAGGCGGCAAAAAAAGGCTTTGACTGGCCAAGCCTAGAGCCAACGCGCGCCAAAATTTTGGAAGAGCTAAAAGAAGTTGACGAAGCCGCCGCTGATTTTAACGCCGACAACTCTCAGGCAAAGCAGCTTCATTTGGAGGAAGAAGTCGGCGACCTCTTTTTTGCCGCCGTCAACTACGCGCGCAAGCTTGGCGTAGACCCAGAAGTCGCGCTAAATTCCGCCAACAAAAAATTCTACAAACGCTTTTCTTATGTGGAAGAGCAGTGCGCCAAAAACGGCGTTGAGATGGTCCAAGAAAACTTGGACAAGATGGACGCCTTTTGGAACGAAGCGAAAAGAAACTAGCGCGAACAAAAAAATAAGAGCAAGCCCCAAAAAGCGCGGCGGCCTTAGCGCGCAATCAGCCGCCTAAAAAATTCGCATTCGTCGTCGTTGCAAGCGACGGCTTCTTGCAATTTTGGATCGCAGTGAAAAACATGCCAAAGCGGCTCCGCGTCCGTTCCGTAAATTTTATACTCATGCAAAACGCCCGCGCCTTCCAAAACTCTTTTTATCATTGGCGCTTGCGGCAAAAGAAAGTCGCCCTTGCAACTCATTACAAACGTCGGCGGAAAATCTTTTGTCACATAGTCAACGCTGTTTATCAATTTTAGTTCGTCCGCTTTGCCGCCGCGCGGAAGCAAGGCTCCAATAAAAAGGTCTGTGTGTCCGCCGTCATTAACCGCCGTGACGATGTCATATATGCCGCAATTCAGCGCAAGGCCGCGCAAGCAAAGATTCTTTTTTTGAATAAAGGGAAAGTTCTTGCGATAATTGTCGTTTGAGAGCGCGGCGGCGTATAGGCTAAGCAAATGCGCTCCCGCTGAGTCGCCGACCGCAAAAACGTTTTGGGCGTCCAAGCCGTATTTGTCAGCGTTGTCGCAAATCCATTTAAAGACGTTTTCTGTGTCTTGCAGCGACGCTGGAAACTTCGCTTCCGGCGCGAGGCGGTAGGAATAGTTGACCACCGCAAAGCCGCGCTGGGCCAAGTGCATTCCGTAAAACTGGTAAACGCCCTTGTCGCCGTAAACCCAGCCGCCGCCGTGAACGATGACGATCACCGGCAGCTTGCAAAGCGCGGCGTCGGAAGACAAAGACGCGGCTTTTGGCCGGTACACATCAAGCAACTGCCACTTCTTGAATTTTTTTCCGCCATAAAGAATGTTGTCGCAGCGAACGATGTCGTCCGGCGTCGTCTGGCCAGCGTCGCGTTTTTTGTCACCCTTTCCAAAATTGTTCCTTACCCAAAGGGCAAGGAACAAATGCTTTGGATTTATCATTGATTCTCCCAACGCATTAGAACTTTGTCGGATACCACTCCTTGAGCATATTGCACAAGTCTTGGTAAATGACGTCTCCGGAATAATATTTATCAAAAGAAATTTCGTGGTCAACCGGAACGCCATCGTCGATGGAAATATAGTTTCCGTTTGCGTCAAGAGCGCACATCTCGGCCGAGGCGGAAGTGTTGAACAAGGCTCCGTCTGAAGTTTGGCTGGGCTGCACAACGCCGCCGCCGCCGCCGCTTCGCTGGCCTATGATCGGAACACCCAACTGGTAATGGCATATTGACGGAAAAAAGTTTCCGCAAGAAAAAGAATAGCCGCTTGTCAAAACGTAAAAGTTTTTTCCAGTCTGCGTTAAGTTTTCGCCTACGTTGCAATAAAACTTTGCAATAGATTTGTCCAAGTGATTTTTTTCGGCCATATAAAAATTGCTTGGATCTTCCAAAAAGCAAAGCGAAATCATGCACTGTTGAATAAGTCCTCCGCCATTGCAAGAAAGGTCAAAGACAACATTATTGACGCTTGCGTGCTCGGGCTTGGCGATGTCGGCAAAGGCCGCCTTAAAGAAAGCGTAAGTGTTTGAGTTTGCCAACTTCTCTAGATCTGACGTGTCTGGATCATTACCAACAAAACCGTCAAAAACTATGACAGCCATTTTCTCGACGTCGCCGTCCTTAACATAAAACACGCCTTGCTTTCCTCCGCGGTCGGAACGGCGAGCGCTCAAATCTTTCCTAATGGCGTCAAGCCCAGCGCCTCTTGGGCCGCTAGCTTTGTACGCGGCATTTTTATATTGATTGACAGAGGCCATGCTTTGGTACATAGACGGCTCTGAATAGCTTGTATGGCCGTCATCAATGTAGCCTGTCAAAAACTTATAGAGATATGTGTCATAAGTCGCAGTGTCGGTTGAAAGCAAGCCAAAGCCAAGGCCATGATTAAAAATGCTGTCATTGATGAACTCGCCGATATTGTCCTTTTTTTGCGCCGTTCTTTGTTCCTTTAAGCAATAGTTCATGTCAAAAAGAAGGCAAAGATTTCTGTAATTGTATTCAGCTTTTAGCTGGCTGCGGCTGGAACGGGGATTGCGACCGGAATCATAAGCCTTGTTGGTTGCGTAATTGTCGCTGCTAGTGTCAAAGTATGCGTAATAGTCGGTTCCATTATAGCTGCAAGTAGCGCACCTAAAAAACATGTCGGCGATCACTTGGAATGGAATCAAAAGATCTTTCTCATAGCCCTTTATCGCAGGATTGGTGAAAAGAGTTGTCGTGTCAAAGACAAACATCTTTAGGCCGTATTTTCCAAGATCAATCACGGTCCGCTCTTTTTGCTTTACATATACTGTTTTGTCGCTTTCCGATATCGCGGGAGTTTTAGCGCTGGCTGTTCCTGTATCATAATAAACAGTTCCTATTCCGTTGTTGACGTTTCTCGTGGGGGTTATAATGCGGGTAAAATCGTCGCTGTAAATCTTTTGGTTTTTCGCGTCAAAATATAGGGTGTCGTTTTTCCATGCAGCTGGATAAGGCGTCTTGCCGCTTTGGTCATACATGTATGTGTAAAGTCCTTCTTGAGTTTCGGAAGTATTCCAATCATACCCTCTGTCGTTAATGTAATAAAGAAGATTCGCCACATCGTCCAATCTTATAAAAGGAACGTCTTCCCATCCCTCCAAAAAGAATGTAATTATCGTTCTCGCTTTTCCACCATTCTCTCCGTAAAAAGCGGAAAATTTAGCGCCCGCAATTTTTGTGGCGTCAGGAAAGGCGTATGTCTCGCCAACTACATTGCCGCCGTCAACTTCGTTGGCGCAAGAGAAGAGCGCAAGGGTCAAAGACAACGCGAGCGCGCAACAAATATTTTTTCTCAAAGAATTAAATTTCATCTTTATCTCCTAGAATGTCCAGCTTGCGCCCAAAGAAGGGGTCACGCTAAAGTTTCCGCGCAAGTCAAAAGAAGAGTCATAGTCCTTGCCGATGTTGCTGCCCTTTTTCCACAGCTTTCCGCCGTCCAAAAAGCGCGCGGCAAAAGACCCAACGATAAATATGTGGTCTGTCAACTTAAAGCGGGCCAAAAGTTCCGCTCCGACTCCAACAAAAAGCGCGTTGTCGGTTTGCGTCCATTCAGCGCTATTATAGCCGGAACCAACCTTGGCCGAAATGTCTTTCTTGTACTTGAACCTAAGCCAGTCCAACGAAATGGTTCCCAAGGCGGCAAGCGTAAAGCGGTCTGTAATGTTAAAGGCGTAGCCCGCTCCAAAAGCCAATCCCATGCCAAAACCTTTGGCTGTCGCGCTTTCGCCTTGCAGCGTAAAATCCTTGCTTATCGCTAAGCCCGCGCTCAGAGCGGAAGAAACGCAAAAACCGTTTTGAGCCATTCCAAAATAGCGAACGGCTCCTTGAGGCTCAATAACATTCTTGATTCCGTCTCCCTTGGCGTTGATTGAAAAGAATGGCGCTGACGCTTCAAGGCCCACGCTATGTTCCCAAGCTGTCAGGGACATAGAGCAAACAAAAGCAATCGCCATAAAAACAAAAATTTTTTTCACTTTTAAGCTTCTCCTTTAGATTGTACAATTATAACAGAAGATTCGCTTGCGCGCAACAAAAATGCAATTTCATTTCCAAAAATGCAATTTTACTAGAAAAAAATGAAATTTCATTTGCATTATTTTAAAAATAGGCTTACAATATATAGTATATATATGCCCAAGGGTATAAGGAGTTTTTATGGGGAAATATGTAATTAGAAAATCAAAAGTTGGCTTTTATTTTAACGTTGAGGCGGCAAACGGACAGGTAATCGCCACAGCGCAAGCCTACAAGTCCAAGCCCAGCTGCAAGAGCGCGATTGTCGCCCTTAAGAAGTTGGTCAACGCGCCTATCGAAGACTTGACAATTAAAGACGCTCCAAGATACGCCAATCCAAAATGGCAGGTTTACCAGGACCGCAAGAATGAATTCCGCTTCCGCTTGTTGGCCTCCAACGGCAACAACTTGATTTGGGGCGAGGGATATTCAACGATGCAGGCTTGCAAGGCCGGAGTTCTTTCTGTCCAGGCCAACGTAAACTCAGAAATTGACGACAAGACCGCTCCCGAAAAGAAGCCCGCTGCAAAGAAACCTGCCGCCAAAAAGACAACAAAGAAGCCGGCGACAAAGAAAAAGGCCGCAGCCAAAAAGTCAACAAAGAAGCCCGCAAAGAAAACAACTGCCAAGAAAACAGCCAAAAAGCCTGTAAAGAAGACAGCAAAGAAGTCAACGGTCAAGAAGCCCGTAAAGAAGACAACAAAGAAGACTACGGCAAAAAAGACCACAAAAAAGGCAGTAAAGAAGACAGTCGCCAAGAAGTCAACAAAGAAACCCGCAAAGAAGACAGCTGCCAAAAAGACTGCGAAAAAACCGGTAAAGAAAACAGCGGCCAAAAAGCCCGCCAAAAAAACAGCAAAGAAGGCGCCCGCCAAGAAAAAGCCCGCAGCCAAAAAGGCTGTAAAAAAGCCGGCAAAGAAGACTGCTAAGAAGAGCAGAAGATAA
>JBGUQT010000008.1:0-17306 GCA_045131275.1 Treponema sp. | reverse complement strand
GGGCTGCGCGCGATTTTTGCGTTCGCGCTTTTTTCTATTCTCTTAACCTCTTGCCCCAACTCGGCGGACGACTCATACACGCCGCCGGCGCAAACCCAGCAAGCGTCTCCGTCATCTCCATCCGCTCCCGCGACGACTGTTCCCGCTGGCGGAACGGAAGCCGCTCCCGAAGTCCAATACATTACCTTTAATGGAAGCGTGCAAGAGGCGGGCGCCTTGCCGGCCTCGTACGCAAAGCCGATTGACGACTTGTTCGCGCTGGCCGCGGCCGCTGCCCAGCTTGAAGGCGGCGACCAAATTGACGTTGCGAGAGCCGCCCGCCCCGACGTTACGGTGGCCGAGGGCATGGACTTAAAATTTTTCGCCACCGCCACCGCTCGCGAAGACGGAACCGTTGTGGAAGGCGTTTTTGCCGCAATTGACTCCAGCGACTTTGAGATGTCCTTGGCCGTCGGAAAAACTTGGGACATCGTTTGCGGCGTAAAAAAAATATCCACGGGCGCCGTCGTCTTCCAAGACACATACTCAAAGCAAGTCACCGCGCAAGACAGCGTCTTAAAGCACAATTTTGAATTGCTCCCCGTTCAGGAGGGAAGCGGAAGCGTAAGCCTTACAATCAATTTTGACGGCGACGCGGTCGACAAGGTTGAGGCGCGCTGGGAAAAGGACTACGCAAACGTTCCCGCTTTGTCGCCTGCCGTCACGGATTCAAGCCCCGCGACATTCAGCGCGTCCGGCGTTCCCTGCGGAAGCTACAACATAATCTTTTCGTTTAAGGACTCAAACGGAATCTCCGTTTACGAAAGCGTTCAGTCCGTGACAGTGTTGAACGGAATGACAACCGACACCTGGACTGTTGAAAGCGGCGAGAGCGCCATTGTTCTTGTGGACGGCGTTCCCAAGTTCAGCGTGGACGACAGCTTGGTAAAAGACAAGACCAGCAATTGGATTTACGTAGGCGTTCCCGAGGACCTTAAGGGTCAGGGCGTCACCGCGAGCAACTCGAACAAAGGCGGCGCCTACAGCCCGCTTGAGACTTTGGGCGCGGCCTTTAAAAAAATCCAGTCCGCAGGAAAAGGGGACAAGGACTTTCAAATCTTTGTCTCGGGCGAGATTAACGGAAACTCAACGATTATAAGCGATATAACTTCTTCAGGCGCTAACGCCAACGCCAAGTCCATCACGATACAAGGCTTGGGCGGGCTTGACGGCGACGGAAACCACAAGGACATCCTTAATGGAAGCGGAGGCGGCTCGGTCCTCACGATCAACTCCACCGTTCCCGTAATCGTAAAGAACATAAAGATTACCGGCGGCAACGCCTCCGACCGCGGCGGCGGAATCCGCGCCAAGAACGGAACCGACCTCACGATAGAAGAGGGCGCCTTGATTACCGGAAACACGGCGGGCACGCGCGGAGGCGGAATTTCGGCCGGCGGAAAATTAAAGATGAAGGGCGGCGAAGTCAGCAAGAACGAGTCCGGCCAGTTTGGCGGAGGACTTTTCTTTGAGGCCGAGGACGGAAGCCCGTTCAACGTTGAGGCGGAAATCAGCGGAAGCGCCGTCATAAAGGAAAACACAGCCAAGACCAATGGGATGGTTAGTTGGGACGGCATGGGCGGCGGCGTGTACGTTGGCGGCAATGCGACCGTCACGATGAGCGGCGGAGAAATCAGCGGGAACAACGCCAAGCGCGGAGGCGGCGGAGTCCGCGCCAGCGGAAACAACGCCAAGTTCGTGCTTAAGGGAAGCGGAAAGATTACCGGCAATACCGCTGACGCGCAGGGCGGCGGAATCGACGACGACCATATCGTTGAGATTTTGGGCGGAGAGATAAGCGGAAACACGGCGCCAATCGGCGGAGCGGTTATTATCGGCGGAGACTTTACCATCGGCGGCTCGGCAAAAATTCCCTACGGCGGATCTGCGGGAAGCAACGACGTTTACGTAAAAAGGGTTGAAGGCGCTAATTTTTACAAGACAATCCAAATCGCGGCGGGCGGCTTTAGCTACACGGCAAGCCCCACCAATCCAACCGCGGTCTTGCTGCCCGAAGGATGGCACAGAAACTACGCGATCATCAAGGCCCCAAGCGGCGGCAGCGTAAGCTCCTACACTCCATACTTTAAGGCAGTCGATGAAGACTTTTCGTTTGGAAAATTGACCGACGACACGGCCAAGCTTAAGGCCGCGCTCTGCGTTTCAAACAAGGCCGGCGCCGCGGATTCGGCTACAAGAAGCGGAACAAAAAGCGAGCCTTACAGAACAATCGCCTTTGCCACGACAATGCTTGACGCGGGCGAGCCTGACGAAATCATCATAGACTACGATTCAACGGGCGAAGCTTTTGGCCCGCAGGAAGTTCCCTCTTCATTTACAACAGATAAATGCACGGCGCTGACAATTCGCGGCGCCAACGACAATGACATCATTAACGCGGGCGGCGTAACAAACGTCGGAAGCGCCCTTACTATAGACACTCTTGTTCCGGTTTTGTTGAAAAACCTTGTGATTACAGGCGGAAACACCACTAGCGGCGCCGGCGGCGGAATCCACGTCAAAAAAGAGAGCGCTATAGTGGACATTGGAAGCAACGTCGTAATAAAAGGAAACCAGGCGCAGACGGGCGGCGGTCTTTATGTAGCCCGCAAGGCGGTCGTGTGCTTGCACGGAACGGGCGTCGTCATCGGAAACAAAGACGCGACCGCAAAACCTGACAATAAGACCACGCTTGAATATAGCGGCATCATCGCGTCATCAAGCGGCGCCAATGTCTCCACCGGCGTTGGTGGCGGCGTATACGTGGATTCTGCCGGAATTGGATCCGATGTCGGAAAGCTTTGCGTTGGCCAGCGCTACAACACCGTTACAAATGCGTTTGAGGCCGCCGAAGATTGCGACGTTTTGATTTGCGGAAACAAGGCGTTAAGCGGCGGCGGAATTAGTTTGGAAGGCGAGCTTAATCTGAGCGCCGGAAAGAAGCTTACGGTAAAGCGCAATTGCGCCAATTACGGCGGCGGAATTTTATTTAAAGGAACGCTTTCTATGGCGGCCGGCGGCTCAAATCCCGAATATCCATTTGACATAGACGGCAACGTCGCCAACAACGACGGCGGCGGCGTTTATGTGAACGGCGGTTGCGAGTTTACTACCGCCAAGGGCTTTTGCGTAACGTCCAATGTGGCCAATACTAGCGGAGGCGGCTTTTACAACAACGGAAAGATTAACATTCCCGACATAACAAAGCTTGAGTCAAACCAAGCCAACAAGGGCGGAGGCATTTATCATTACTACGTCTCCGCCGAAACATCAAACCTTAAGATAGGAGACGTGGGCTCAACCACAAAAACTGCTTTTGCAATCGGCGGAACGGGAGCCGCTGCCAACAAAGCCGCTGGAACAGGAGCGGCGGGCGGCGCGATTTTTGTTTCAACATCCGCTCCCTTTACGATTGGAAACGCGGCAAGCATTCCCGCTGGCGCCGCAAGCGGAGACACCACCAATTCAAATGACGTGTACTTGTATAACGGCGTCAAGATAAATGTGCAAGGCCCGCAGCTAGACGCGGGCTCGTCATACGCCACAATCACTTTGCCCAGCTGGACTCGCGGAAAAGACATTTTGACCGCGGCGACCTCGAACGTTTTGAACGACACGGTCTTGAAGCAGTTTATACTTAGCAAGGACAACGACGACTGGGATAAGGGATTGCGGTCGGGCAACTTGACGGCGTACATAACCATGCCGGTTTACGTCACAGGAACGGACGCGACAAATAGAAAAAAATGCAAAGCCAACGGCTCCTCCAGCGGCGACGGAACGCCTTCCTCTCCCTTTGACTCAATAACAAACGCCTTGTCCACCGCCACAACCGCGGGCGTAGACATCGTTATTGACGGAAAAGTGACCGGCTCTCATACTGTAACGAGTCCCTCCGCTGACATAACGATAAGGGGCTACAAAGCAAAGAACGCTACAGAAAGCCTTGCCTCTTTGGACGGAGAAAAGCAGAGCGGCGTCAAGCCTCTTACTGTCAGCGCAAGCGGCAAGACCGTCACAATCACCGACCTTAAGATTGCGGGAGGCAACACCACTAGTAATGGCGGCGGCATCAATCTTGCCGCGGGAACATTGAAGCTTGGCGACGGAGTCAAGGTTACGGGCAATTCCACGACCGAGTACGGCGGCGGCATTTACGTTGCAAGCGGCGCGAATCTTTTTATGTACGGCAAATCGATTGTCGGCGATATGATTGAGGCCACTGCGACAAGTTCTACATTGACAACAAGCGGAACCACTGGCTGCGCAAACAACGCCACAAACGGCGGCGGCGGAATTTACAATGACGGCGGAGCGGTCTACATCGGTTACAGCGCCGCGTATACAAAAAGCGACATGGACGCAGGCTACGGCGTGCGAAGAAATTTTGCGGAAACAACTTATGCCGGCGGAATTTGCAACAGAAAGGGAACTCTAAAAATTGCAAGCGGTTCTGTCTCTTACAACCAAGTTGAGGGAGGCGGCGGAACGGCAGGCTCGGGCGGCGGAATTTTTACCGCGTATGAGGAAGGAGTGACAACCACGCTTACAATAGAGGCTCCTAACAGCGATGCCAAAAAGCTTGTGATGTACGGCAACAAGGCCGTGGTTGGAGGCGCCATCGCCAACAATACCAATGGAGTGATTGCAATGAGCGCCGGCCAGATTGGCGGAAGCGGCGCAGGCCAGCAAAACACAGCGACCACAAAAGGCGGCGCCGTATATCATGCCGGAACTAGCTTTAGCGTAAGCGGCACGGCCTTGATCTATCCTTCTACAACCGCAACGACAAACGACGTCTTCCTTCCAAAGGGCAACGAAACCGTGGCCTATTGCGTAACGGTCGGCTCGTCGATGGGAAATTCTAAAAATTCAAAAATGCCCCTCACTTTGGATGAATACAAGCGCGGAACCCGCATTGTCCTTAGCGGCGGCGTAACGGTTGACGAAAGTTTATGGGAAAAATTCTATCTTACCAGCGACGACACCGGCTGGAACAAAGAAAAGAAGACGGTCGGCTCAGGCGTTAGCGAAAAGAATTACGTGGCGATTAATTCGCCGATTTTCGTTGCCGGCGCGGGCGGCGGAGTTGTTTGTTCCGCACCGCCGGCATCTGGCAACAACGGCACAAAGACAAAGCCGTATGCCAAAATTGCTGACGCTCTTGCCGACAACGACCTTTCTAAAGTTGACAACACAATCACAATTGACGGAACCTTGTCCGCGCAGACAATCGAAAGTTCGGTAACGCTTCCATCAGGAGTCACCGCAGTAACCTTGCAGGGCTACAAGGCAAGCTCGACCGCGACAAGCGCCGCAAAGATCACAGGCGCCGGCACGAAACAAGCGCTCTCAATCAACAAGGCGGCGGAATTTACAATCAAAGACCTTCAAATCACAGCCGGAATGGCGGCGACGTTTGGCGGCGGTATATTCCTTAGTGCGAATGGCGCGGTTCTAAACTTGGAAAGCGGCGCCAAGGTTTACGACAACAAGGCTAAAAGCAGTGGCGCAGGCGTTTATATTGCTAGCGGCGCGACGCTAAATGTAAAGACTGGCTCGGAGATTTACGGCAACAAGGCCGTCGACGGCAACAGCATCAACGGCGGCGGCGTTTATGTTGCCACTGGAGCGGGCAGCGGCTCGACAGCGGTTGCCGCCGGCGCGCTTAACATTAGCGGTGGCTGCATATACAACAACTCCGCGAACAAAGGCGGCGGCATTTACAATGCTGGAACTCTCGAAATGAGCGGCGGAACGATAGGACAAAATTCAAGCTCGCAGTCTAAGCCCAACACGGCGACGACATCCGGCGGCGCCATTTACCAGGGGGCAACGTTTAGCGTAAGCGGCAGCGCAATCATTTCTGCCGGAAGCGAAAAGACAAACGACGTCTACCTTGCGGGCGACAATACTATAAATGTTAACGCCGCTATTACAACCACCGGAAATGTCGCAACTATCACTCCTTCTGCCTGGAAACGAAGCAAAGTTGTTCTCAGCGGAAGTTATTATGCATCTTATTATGATAAGTTTAAGGTAAGCGATTCAGACTGGTCGATTGGTTATACAGAGAGTGGAACTGGCTGGTCACTAGATAATGACTTAAAGTCGAGAATCGGCGCTCAAATCTGGGTAGCCGGAAAAGGCAAGAACGGAAACAGCGTCGCTCTTTCCAGCGGAGTTGGAACTGCAAGCGGCCCAAGCGATGACAACAGGGGAACTAAAACCCAGCCTTACGCAACAATTAAAAAAGCGGTAGAGCAGTGCTGGGACTCTAGTAAGGCATTTGCGATATATATTGACGGAACTCTTTATGGTACAGCGCAGGAAATTCCTGCCGCTAACGCTACAGCGGGAACAGGTCTTGCATGTGAATTCAAATTGGGTGGCAATACAAGCAGCGCTAAGATTGACCGTGGACTTGCTGATGCTTCAGGCACAGGAACTGCGCTTACAATAAATTCTTCTTCCATTGTTACACTTTCAAGTCTTATTATTACCGGCGGAAATAAAGATGGAAACGGCGGCGGCATTTCTTGTTATCAAAAAGCCGATAAACTTTATTTGAATGACGTTGAAATCACCGGTAACACTGCTTCGGGCTCTGGCGGCGGCATTTATTTTGTTGGCACGGGAACAACAGCGGGTAAGATTGGAAATATAATAATGCAATCTACTGCCAAAATTATGGGCAATACTTCCTCAGGTACTGGTGGAGGTGTTTATCTTGACAGCGCTAAATTGTTCATGAAAGATAGTTCTCTTATAGGAGACAATGACGCGTCATTTACAAAAGGTGCCACAGATTCTTCCAAGTCCAACAGCGCCACAAAAGGCGGCGGCATTTATGCAGCAAGCGCATTGGTTTACATGGGGTATGATCTTGATGGAACTGTTAGCGCTCTTGGGGGCGATTATGGAGTTTGTCACAATTACGCGTCCGTAGATGGTGGCGGAATTTACATTGACAGTTCTAGTTCTCTTTTAATGGGCAGCGGAAAAATTTCAAAGAACGGCGCTGCGACTAATGGCGGCGGAATTTATAACGTTGGTTATGTTTTCTTGCATACAGACGCTTTGGTTGGCGATGCCAGAACTGCAACAGCCACTAATACTGACAATTCAAATCAAGCAAATGCTAAAGGCGGCGGCATTTATAGTACTGCGACTGGGTCAAAAGGCGTATACTTGGGTTATAAAGATGCAAGTAATACACAGGGGCTCAATGCGGGAAAAGGAGTAATAGGAAATTACGTGTCAAATAAAACTTATACCGGTGATGACGGAGGTTCTGGCATTTTCTGCAATGGCGGCCTTGTAAAAATGGCTAGCGGTGAGATTTCTTGGAATGGTTCATATCAATCATCATCTTATTATATGAATGGTGGTGGTATTTATTTGAACGCCGGAACTTTTACAATGAGCGACGGAACGATAGCAAAAAATTACGGTAATTGTGGCGGCGGTGTTTATGTAAAAAGTGGAGCGACATTTACAATGTCAGGAGGAACAATAGGAAATAGCTCTGCCTCAAATACACCTCAAAACGCAAGCCAGGATTCCAATTCCGCTGTGACAGGCGGAGGTCTTTATGTTGAAGGAACAGCTAATCTAAATGGTGGTATTGTGGCTGCAAATTATGCAGCTTCAACCACTTATGGTGGAGGCGGAATGTATGTGAGCGGAACTGCAACTGTCAAAAATACATTCCGTTATAATTCTATTGCAGCTTCTTCAAATGGAAATGGCATATATTGTAATTCTAACAATTGTACTTTAGATGGCGCAAGCTTTGTAAAAAATCGTGTGCATGTGGCCAGTAGCAAATCTTTGCAACTAAAAAGCGTTTCTTTTTCAAGTAATGCTACAAGCGATATAAATCTTGCAGCTACATCATCAAAAGTAAAAATTACCGCACATCTTAATGGAAGTGGAACTATAGCTACTATTAAGCCTTCCTCTTATTCTGAGACAAATCAAGTTCTTGAAGCTGGTTCTGGCGTAACTTTAGCAAATGAGGTGGGTAGATTTGCGGTGGTTCCTAATGGAACAGACAATTATACTATTACAACAGAGGGAAAGTTGAAAAAGGAAGTTACCATTCCTGAATCTATAGATGATATTACTTCAGGCGCAATTATCGCCCAATATGAAAGTCAAATGAGTGATACAGAAGATGACGATGTAACATATAAAGCCGCAGCGTCGGGAGCTTACTCAAGCGGTTTGATTTTAATAAAGGCACATGATGGCGCATATGTTGCTCTTGAAATATTAGAATCTCATCAGGATGAACTTACTATTAGTGGAAAAAGATTTAGCAGTTCCAGTGATTCTACCGGCACAAGTTTTAATGTAGTTTTGAATATGACGGAACTAGATGAAGCTGCTAATGAAGGATATGATAGTTGTGGTTTTATGTTTGATCCACTCGAGCCTTATGAAGGAAATTATGATGGACATATAAATTTTGATAATATGGGTGGAGATTTTGATTTGCAATTCATTACAGATGGCACGTATTGGGGCATTCAGCCATGTATGAGCCAGAGTTACGTATTTGCATCGGATTTGGAGGAGTAAATTTGTGAAACTATTTGCCAGAAAGAAGTTTACGAACGACTTACACAACTTTTTTTCAAGCTATCCAAGCTTTTCGGAATACAAGATCTGGCAACTGGTTTTCGGCAAGCCTCAGTTGAAGTTCGACTAACCGCATCGCGCGCCAACCGATTATGGTTGGGGCTAACGGCGGGGATTTTTGGCAAAACCAAGAAGGGGCGGCAAACAGGCCGCCCCATTTTTTTCCACTCGCGTTCTTGTAAACAAAACCCTAACGGTAATTTCGAGCGGTTCCGCCGCGACTTGTGGTCGCTATTGGGGTGGGGCGGTTAGTTTGCGGGGGCAGGCTCTGCGACGATTTCCTTGACTTGGTCTTGTGTCATGTTCAGCGACTTTGCGATGATGTCAACCGAAACGCCATTTGCGTAAAAGCTTCGCGCGTCTTCCACGGCTTTTTCTTGGCGACCTTCTTGAATTGCGTCTTCCCTAATGTATGTCTTTTCGCGTTCCCATTCCATGTATTGCTTCCTCCATTGTGCGTTGCGCTTGGCGTCTTCCAAAAGGTTTTCCACTTGGCCGGTGAATTTGTTGGATGCCTTTCCGCCGGTCACCATGCGCAAAAACGCCTTTTGGTCTTCGTTCAAAAGTTTATCACAATTCTCGGAAATAAAAAAGTACTTGTAGGCCCTGTCGTTCAACTTTGTTTTTCCGTCCTCAACGCATATGTTTTCAAATGTGTATTTTGGATGCCCGCTTCCAAATATGTCGTCCACACAAATGAAGATGATGTAAGCCGTTTTCAAGTCTTTGTACTTTTGCCCGGACTTAAGCACGTCAACGTCGATTACGCTTTGGTAGTAGCGCGAGCGTTCCGGCAGCTCCTTTGTGTCTGTGGCCTGCATCTCTATGTTGTAGACTTTTAGGCCGTCAGCGTCCTTTCATTCACTCCTTATAAACAATTTTGGGGAACGTCTTGCGTTCCCCCTTGCCTATAAGGTATGAATTTTTTTTCAAAAAATTTGCGCGTTTTGGGAAATTTCGTAAAAAAATTGCGAAATTTTTATAATATTTTTAGTTTGTGGGTTTTGTTCAACTAACTGTCCGCGCGGTTAGTTTGCGGGGGCAGGCTCTGCGACGATTTCTTTGACTTGGTCTTGTGTCATGTTCAGCGACTTTGCGATGATGTCAATGGAAACGCCGTTTGCGTAAAAACTTCGCGCGGCTTCCACGGCTTTTTCTTGGCGGCCCATTTCAATGCCGTCTTGTTTCCAGCCGCGAATGGCGCTTTCTTCGTCATATTCCGTCAAACACATCGCGATAATCTCCTCTTTTTGCTCTTTGACAAAGCCTTCCAGAAAGTCTTCCTTGATTGCCCAGTCGACGGCTTCGCGCACGGCCTGTCCGATTTTCATGCCGTTCTTTTTGTTGCTGGAAATCCTACCGACAAGCCTTATGTAATCATATAGCGCCGAACATTTTTTGACAAGGCTTTCGTTGGCGCCTTGGTTGATGTTTATAACGTCCGCGGTCCACTCAAATTTTCCGGAATTGTCTTTTATTTCAAACGCGCTGGAAAGTTTTAGTTCGTAACGTTCCTTTCTTTTTGTGTCGCCGTTGTAAAAGACGATAAAGCGCGGATTTGGGATTTTTATGAGAGAAGAGCGGTGCAAGTTCAAGTCTTTTTTTGCTAGGTGCTTTTGGTAAAGCTGGGCGAAGTAGAAGAAGCCCCTTAAGGGCATATTAGAATTTGGCGTGCTCTGCTGCTCGTAGAGCGTCATCTGGCTGTCAACTAAAAACGAAACGTCGTTGTACATCTTGATGTAGATGACGTTTTCGATTGTGTTCAGCTCCAGCGCGTTTGGGTCCGTGTAATTCGTTCCGTTGAGAACGTTGTACAAGTCCAGCCGCCAGCGCTTGCTTCTTTCGTTGTCTTTGCCAAAGATTGCGATGAAAAGCCTGTCGCGAATTTTTGGCTGAGGCTTTTCTTCGATTGTATTGGAATTGTTTGTTTCCATACATTCACTCCTTATAAACAATTTTGAGGAACGTCTTGCGTTCCCTCTTGCCTATAAGATAGATGCTTTTTGCGTTTTTTTACGTTTTTTGCGGAAAAATCGTGAATTTTTTTGGGGGGCGCGGCCAGATGTTCCTCCGCCTATCTTGAATAAAATGCATAAAAAATGTAAAATTATACAGTTTAAAATGACGAGGAGAATGCTATGAAAAACCTTTCAGACAAAGCGCTGATTAAGCAGCTGACAGTCCTTGCCCAAAAGAATGACCCTATAAATCCAAAGCTTTATGAAAAATTTGACGTAAAGCGCGGCCTTCGCAACGCCAACGGAACCGGCGTCCTTGTAGGACTTACCACAATCGGCGACGTCGTGGGCTACGAGCTTGACGAAAACAAGAACAAGATTCCGATTCCCGGCCGCCTTTTGTACCGCGGCTACAACGTGGCCGACTTGGTTCACGACATAGAAAAGCGCGACGAGTTTGGCTACGAGCAAACGGCCTACCTTTTGCTTTTTGGAGCGCTGCCGACAAAAAAGCAGCTTGAAACTTTCACCGAGTATTTGGGAAGCCGCCGCGTTCTTCCAGAAAACTTTACCGAAGACATGATCATGAAGGCGCCGTCCAACGACATTATGAACAAAATGGCGCGCGGCGTTTTGGCCAGCTACTCTTACGATCCCAATCCGGAAGACCGTTCCGTCGGAAACATCATGCGCCAGTGCATCGACTTGGTCGCGCGCTTTTCAACCTTGGCCGCTTACGCCTACCAAGCCAAGCGCCGCTTTTACGACGACAAGAGCATGTACATCCACAACCCGCTGCCCAACCTTTCCACGGCCGAAAACTTTTTGCGCTTGATTCGCGCCGACAAAAAATACACTCCGCTTGAGGCGCAGATTTTGGACCTTGCCTTGATTTTGCACGCGGAGCACGGCGGCGGAAACAACTCGTCTTTGACCGTTCACGTAATTTCTTCGGCGGACACCGACACTTATTCCGCCATCGCCGCGGCCGTCGGTTCGCTCAAGGGCTTTAGGCATGGCGGCGCCAACATTCGCGTAATGGAAATGATGGACGACATCGAAGCCCATGTAAAGGATTGGGCCGACGACAGCGAGATTGAAGTCTACCTTAAAAAGATCGCCACAAAGCAAGCCTTTGACAAGACTGGCTTGATTTACGGAATCGGCCACGCCGTTTACACGCTCAACGATCCCCGCGCCGTTTTGCTCAACGAGCTTGCCGAAAAGCTTGCCCGCGAAAAGAGCCGCCTAAAGGAATTCCGCCTTTACAAAAAAATCGAAAAGCTGGCTCCAAAAGTTTTGTACGAGCTGCACGGCAAAAAGAAAATGCTTTGCGCCAACGTGGACTTTTTCTCCGGCTTTGTTTATTCGATGCTGGACATTCCGCGGGAATTGTACACTCCGCTCTTTGCCATCTCGCGCATCGCCGGTTGGGGAGCGCACCGCATTGAGGAAGTCGTCGCGGGCGGCCGCATTTACCGTCCCGCTTACAAGAACGTTTGCGCCGAGCGCCAATACATTCCGCTGGACAAAAGAAAGTGACCGAACGGCTTGAAAAAATTCTTTCGCACGCCGGCTTTGGCACGCGAAAGGACGCCAGGAAAATTCTTCACAAGGGCTTGGTCACGGTCAACGGAACTGTCGTTCGCGCGGCGGACTTTAAGGTTGACATGCAAGCTGACCAAGTCGCGGTTGACGGCGAGCTTCTTAGCAACGAGCGCGACCTTTACCTTATGATGAACAAGAGCGCCGACTACGTTTGCGCCAACAAGGACGGCCTCCACGAAACCGTTTTTTCCTTGCTGGAAGATTCCTACAGGACGCCTTATTTTGAAAGCCACTTGCATTTGGTTGGCCGCCTTGACATCGACACCGAGGGCCTTTTGATTTTTACAACCGACGGCGACCTTACCCACAAGCTTATCAGCCCCAAGACTTTGTGTCCAAAAAAATATTTTGTCCGCTTGGAACGGCCTGTCGCGCCCGAAGCGCGCGCTTGCATCGAGCAAAAATTGCAGGCCGGCATTGACGTTCCGCCGGAAGACAACGAAAAAGAGTTTAAGGCGCTTCCCGCAAAAATCGAATGGACAGAGAATGACAACGAAGTTTTTCTAATTATTAACGAAGGAAAGTACCATCAAGTAAAGCGAATGTTCGCCGCGCTTGAAAACCAAGTCGTTTATTTAAAACGAGTTCAAATTGGAGGCCTTTGCCTTGACCCGGCGTTGGCCTTGGGAGAATATAGAAAACTGTCCGCGCAAGAAGTCGCGGCTTTGCAAGGAGAAGAAATATGACAGACATTGAAATCGCTCAGGCGAACGTGATGGCCCCGATTGACCAGGTGGCCCAAAAAATTGGAATCGCAAAAGAAGACCTTGACCTTTACGGATCGTTCAAGGCAAAGCTTAGCCTAAAAAAATTGCGCGAGCTTCAGGCAAAAGCCGCCGACAAATCCAAGCGCGGAAAGCTTATTTTGGTGACCGCGATCACTCCGACGCCCGCAGGCGAAGGCAAGTCTACCGTTAGCGTCGGCTTGGGCGACGGACTAACAAAAATCGGAAAGAAGGCCGTCATCGCTTTGCGCGAGCCTTCGCTTGGCCCCTGCTTTGGCGTAAAGGGCGGAGCGTGCGGCGGCGGCTACGCTCAAGTCGTTCCGATGGAAGACATCAACTTGCATTTTACAGGCGACATTCACGCGATAAGCATCGCCAACAACTTGATCGCCGCCTTGATCGACAACCACATCCAGCAAGGAAACGAGCTTGGCCTTGACCCCCGTTCCATCACATGGAAGCGCTGCGTCGACCTCAACGACCGCCAGCTTCGCAACATTGTTGACGGCCTTGGAAAGCGCGTTGACGGAATGCCGCGCGAGGACCACTTTCAAATCTCCGTCGCGTCGGAGATTATGGCCATCGTATGTCTTTCAAAAAGCATCAGCGAATTAAAGGAAAGAATCGCAAACATCACTATCGGCCAAACATACGGCAAGCGCTCGGTAAAGTTCGGCGAGCTTAAATGCCAGGGCGCCGTGGCCTCGCTCCTTAAGGACGCGATTCGCCCCAACTTGGTCCAGACTTTGGAAAAGACTCCGGCCTTCATTCACGGCGGCCCCTTTGCCAACATCGCGCACGGCTGCAACTCGGTAAACGCCACTCTTTGCGCGCTTGCCTCCGGCGATTACGTCGTAACCGAAGCGGGCTTTGCCGCCGACTTGGGCGCCGAAAAATTCATGGACATCAAGTGCCGCGCCGCGGGAATCTCTCCCGACGCGATTGTAATCGTGGCCACAGTCCGCGCCCTTAAAATGCACGGCGGCGTGGACAAAAAAGAATTAAAGACTCCCAACGTTGACGCGCTCAAGAAGGGCTTTGAAAACCTCAAGGTCCACTTGGAAAACCTGGCCAAGTTTGGCGTTCCGGTTGTTGTGGCCGTAAACAAATTCATCACCGACACTGACCAAGAAATCGCCGCCTTAGAGGAGTTGTGCGCGGCCAACGGTTCAAAAGCCGTTTTGTGCGAGGCTTGGGAAAAGGGCGGAGAAGGCGCGGCGGAACTTGCCAAAGCCGTCGTCGCGACGATCGACGAGGGCAAGGCAAACTTCCATCACTTGTACGAAAGCGACTTGCCGCTTGCCGAAAAAATCAAAAAGCTTGGCCACGAGATTTACCGCGCCAAGCACGTTGACTTTGAAGGAAGCAGTTTAAAGAAGTTGCAGGAATACGAAGAGGCGGGCTACAAGAATTTCCCGGTCTGCGTGGCCAAGACTCAAAACTCAATCAGCCACGACCCCAAGCTGATCGGCGCTCCCAGCGACTACGTTTTTCCGATTCGCGACGTTCAGCTTTACAGCGGAGCGGGCTTTGTCGTGGCGCTTGCCGGCGACATCATGACGATGCCGGGCTTGCCCAAAGCGCCCGCCGCGCTTAACATCGACATCGACGACGACGGAAAAATAACCGGATTGTTCTAAAAAAAATGGCGGCCTCGCGGCCGCCTTTTTTGTCTTGCAAACTCTTTTGTCATTGCGGCGCGACAATTTTTGACGCGCCGCAAAAGGAACGAGTCAAGGCCTTGAGCGAAGCGCGCCTTGACCGTTCCTATAGGGCTTTTTTTATAGCCGCGAGCAAGTCCGCGTATTCTTCAAAGGCGGGGTACTGCGGGTAGTCTTTTTTGATTTGCTCGGTTGAGCGGAACAAAAAGCCCGCCTTGCTGGCCTGAATCATTCCAAGGTCGTTAAAGGAGTCGCCCGACGCGATTGTGTCGTAGCCGATTGACTGCAAGGCCTTGACGGTCGTGAGCTTGGATTTTTCGCATCTCATTTTGTAGCCGGCGATTTTTCCGTCCGGCGCGACCACAAGTTCGTTGCAAAAAATCGTGGGCATTCCAAGCTTTTTGATAAGGGGAGCGGCAAACTGGCTAAAGGTGTCGCTCAAAATTATCGTTTGGCAAACCGAGCGCAACTCGTCCAAAAATTCCTTCGCTCCGGGGAGCGGGTCGATCGTCGCGATGACGTCTTGGATTTCTTTTAGGCCCAAGCCCTTCTTTTCCAAAATGTCAAGGCGGAACTTCATCAATTTGTCGTAGTCCGGCTCGTCGCGCGTCGTGCGGCGCAATTCAGGAATTCCCGACGCTTCCGAAAAAGCGATCCAAATCTCGGGGACCAAAACCCCTTCCAAATCAAGGCATGTTATTGTCATAATGGCAGAATAATAGCGCTTTTAGGGCGTAGATTCAAGCGCAAAAGGGCGGGCGGGGCAAGAGGGGCGCGAATTTTGTGTCTACTTTTTTATACATTTTGGCCGATGTATGATTTTTTATACACACTTTTCGACAAAATTTGTTCAATTTGTCAAATAAATGTATGATTTTTTATACATTTTCTCTTTTCTTAAGGTTGAACGGAAGTAAATCCCGCGCCCCGTTCTTTTTTTTAATATTTTAATTTCTTGTAATGCAAAGAATTAGCTAAAATTCGTTCAAATTTTCATGAAGTTGGCGCAGTTCTTGCTATATATTTTGTAAAGGTTTGTCGGCGGCGCCTGTCGTTGTTCTGCCGCGCGTCTTTTTTTGGCGGCGCGCTTTTCATTCTGGCGTTTGACACGGCAATCCTTGATTTTTGGAAATTATCTTTATTACATATACAAGCGGCATTTGAGAGAGGCTATCTTGTTGGGAACAGACAATCGCGTCTGTTCCTTTTTTTTGCCCGGGCAAAGTAATTGTAAGGAAAACAAAAACGCTGGGGCTCCCGTCGGGCTCAGTCCTTGCAAACTCGTGATGCTAATTTTTATCGTAATCAAAACACTTTTCGCTTACGCGAAAAATGTTTTGATTTCTATGCCATTCGGCAAAATTAGCAAACAAGTTTGAAGGCCTGCCCCGACTCCGCCCCAGTGTTTTTTACTCCTTCCGTTATTTTGCCCGAGCCAAAAAATGGCAAGCAATTAAAAACGCGCGAAGCGGATGGGCGTTTGGCGAAAACTCTCATTTTGCCCCTGCCGCGTTTAGCGGCAGAAGTTGATAGTTACAAGGGGCAAAATGCGAGTAGCGACGGTACCTAGCGGTTTTGACGAACGCACATACGCTGGGAGCGTTTTTGTATTTCTTATGATTTTTTTTGCACAGGCAAAATGCGCGCGTTTGACGCGGGCCCCTTTTTTTTGTATAATGGTTGAACGTTTATGCAGAAAAAGGTTCGACGGTCGGCGGCAAAAAAATCCGCTCCTAAAAAGCGAAAGACAAGAAAGGCAAAGGTGGCTCTTGACGGCAAAAAGCTTATGCTTTTGTGCGCGGCTGTTTGTTTTTCTTGCGTTTTGCTTTTGGCTGTGACGGCCTTTTTGTCGCGGAACGAAAGCTCCGCCAAGCCCGCTCCTTCCGCTCCCGTAGTTGAGCGAGAGGCTCCCGCAACGCCGCAAAAAAAATCAGAGCAAAAAAAGAAAAAAGAAAAGCAAAGCCAAAAGCCGCAACCGGCTTCAAAGGAGCAAGAAAAGCCCGCGCCTGCGCCCGTTCCCAATATGGAAGAAAAGCCGGCTCAAACGGCAAAGCCCGCGGAGACTGAAAAGCCGCAGCCTGCGCCAGCGCCGATTACCGTCCCGACTCCTGAGCCTCAAGGCTTTGGATTCGTTCCCGCAAAAAACGGAGCGGTCCTTTGCGTGGTATTTGACGACGGCGGACAGAACGTGAGCCAGCTAAAAAAATGCGTCGCGCTTCCGTTCCCGGTGACGGTGGCGGTATTGCCGCGCCTGGCCCATAGCGCCGAGTCAGCGCAAATTGTTCGCAAAAGCGGAAACGAAGTCATCTTGCACCAGCCGATGCAGGCGATGAACTTGAACGTAAATCCAGGCGCGGGCGCGATAAAGCCCGAGATGACCCAGGGCGAAGTCCAAGCGACGCTTTCGCAAAACATCGCGGAGATCGCTCCGATTGCCGGAATGAACAACCACGAAGGCTCTTTGATCACGGAAAACGAAGTTTTGGTTTCTTTTGTTTTGGAAACAGTTCGCGAAAAAGGAATTTATTTTATGGACTCGCGCACAAATTCAGCGACAAAAATTCCTAGCGTCGCGATGGAAATGGGAATGGGCTGGTACCAACGCGACATTTTTTTGGACAACAAAAAGACGCGCGAAAATTATTTAGCTGAGTTAAAAAAAGGCTTGG
>JBGUQT010000007.1:0-5178 GCA_045131275.1 Treponema sp. | reverse complement strand
CAAGCCGCTTTCGGCGTCAACGTAGCGCGAAAGCTTGTAATTCTTTCCGACGATGCGGGAAACATGCGCCATCAAGTCTTCGTCTCCTGGGAGCGGAGCCTGGGTCAGTAGCATGTATTCAATCGCGCTGTCCAAAATTTTGTCCAAGTCTTTCACTTGCGTTTGAACGACTTCCTCTTTGTTTGTGTCGTCTTCGGCGGAACCGCTTCCTTCCATCGCGCGGTCAACGACAAAATTCGCGGTGGCTTCGATTCCTTGCACGTCGTCTTGCGGAAAGAAAGCGTAAACCGGATACGGAATCATCGTCTCTTGGGACGAGTATTCGTCCTCCAATTTCGCGATAGCGTAGTTTGTGTTTTCGGGAGCGCCGACAACAATCAGGCCGGCAAGCTCGCGCTCTCCGATAAGAGACGGAAGGCGGCTTATGCGGCCCGACGGAAAATCGTTTGGAAATACAAGCGGAAAAAGCAAGCCGCCTTCTTCCGTTCCATCGTCAAGCCCGTATTTTTTTGAAAGGCCGTCGACTATATTTTTTACATAATCTTCCTCGTTGTAGCCGTAGCCAAAGACAACGCAGATTTTCTTTTCGGACGGATGCCATGAAGGCGACGAAACGGTTGATTTTTTTTCTTCCGAAACTTCCAACTCAAAAGGATTGGCTGTGTTTTTATGAACCTCTTGTTTTTTGCAAGAAAAAAGCGCGAGCGAAAAAAGCGCCGAGCAAATCAAAATTATTTTTTTCATAATAAAACATTTTATCAAATCCGCGATTTTTTTTCAACATTTCGCTCGCCTTGAATATCCAAGCCGTTTGCGCTATCATAAAAACATGAACTTTGTCACAGGCCTTTTGCAGCTAATCGGCTCGCTTGCCTTTCTTTTATATGGAATGAAATTGATGAGCGACGGCGTCCAGAAAAGCGCCGGCGAACGCTTGCAGCGCGCGCTTTCCGTCATGACCGGGAACCGCTTTAAGGGACTTTTGACCGGCCTTATCATCACAATGGTAATCCAGTCGTCCGGAGCCACAACGGTGATGGTCGTCACCTTTGTCAACGCGGGCCTTTTGACCTTGCAGCAGTCGGTAGGCGTGATTTTTGGCGCCAACATCGGAACGACAATCACGGCCTGGATTGTTTCAATCTTCGGCTTTAACTTTAAGATCGCCGCGTTCGCGATTCCTATTTTTGGCGCGGGATTTTTTCTCACTCTTACAAAACGCAGCCTCAACAAAAACATCGGCCAGGCCCTCATGGGTTTTGGCCTTTTGTTTTTGGGCCTTAGCATGCTCAGCGACTCGCTCTCGTTCAAGCCGGAACAACTCTCGCGCTTTTCTTGGATCGACGACATTCAGTCTTGGGGAGTCTTTTCGCTTGTCATCGCGATTATAGTCGGAATCATCGTAACGACGATTTTGCACTCGTCAAGCGCCTTTAGCGCGATCGTCATCACGATGGCCTACAACAATTTGATCACTTGGGAATTTTCGGCCGCCCTCATTTTGGGAAGCGGAATCGGCTCCACCATCGACGCGATTTTGGCCGCCTTTGGAAGCAACGCCGACGCAAAGCGCGCGGCCTTTATCCACGTGTTCTTTAACGTCGCCGGAACGGTTTTGGTCTTGATTTTTTACGCTCCCTTCTTGCGCTTAATCGACTTTATCACGCCAAGGGCCGCCAACATCGCGATTAAGATTTCAATCTTGCAAAGCGCCTTTAAAGTGCTTTCGACAATTTTGTTCCTGCCATTTACAAAGCAAATCATCGCGCTCAGCAAGCGCTTCATTCCTGACGACGCCAAGGGCAAGAACAACATCTACCGCCTTGACTTTATCGAAAGCTCGCTTGTAAAAGAAAACGTCGGCGCCTACATCATCCGCGCCGAAAAGGAAATCAAGGACCTTACCGACTTGGCCACCGACATGTTCGACTTGATCCAAATCGGCCTCAAAAAGCGCGACCAAACGTTCATCGACGAACACTTTGAAGAAATCATGCAAGCCGAAAACTACGCCGACCAAATGCACGAGCAATTGACGCGCTACATCGTTCACATTGAACGCATGGCCGTAAACGAAAAGCAGTTGGACAACCTTTCGCTGATGCTCTCAATCATCGGCGATTTGGAAAGCATGACCGACGAATGCCTTAACATCGCGCTTCTCCTTAAGCGCTCGATTGAAAAGAGCATGAGTTTTGAAACCGAAGACACCGACCGTTTGATTCCTTACGTGGAATTGGTCCGCCAGTTCCTGCAGTTCATCCACATCAACATCAACAAGCACTTGGATTCCGACAAGCTTTCGATGGCGGAAGAGTTGGAAAACCAAATCGACATGTTCAGAAAAAACCTCAAGAAAATCGCCCGCAAGCGCTTGGAAAACGGCGCCGACGTAAAGGCCGAGCTTTTGTACATCGACATCGTCCGCCAAATCGAAAAAATCGGCGACCGCGCATTTGGCATCGCCGAGGCGCTGGGTCAGACCCAATAAAAAGAAAAACTAGAAGCGAGCGCGGACAACTCTTTTTTGGCCTTCGAGGTCTAGTTCAATTCCGACATCGCTAAAGCCGTTGGCGCGCAAGAAGTCGGCGGCGGCGTCAGCGTTGTATTCCCCAGTCTCGCACAAAAAGTCTCCGCCGCGGTTCAAATGCCTTTGCGCTTCCAAGGCCAGCCGCCTAAAGACCGCAAGACCGTCGTCCGTTCCGCTAAAGTCGCCCGCCTCGTTTATGTCGCCGTCAAGCGCCAACAATGGTTCTCCGCGGCCGTCAGACAAAAGCTCGCGCGCTTGATCGTGGGGAATGTAAGGCGGATTTGAAAGGATCGCGTCAAATGACAACGGCATGTTGTCAAACAAATTGCCTTGAACAAATTTCACTTTTTGCAACTCGTCGGGCGACAAAAGCGCGCGAGCGTTTTTTTTGGCAACCTCCAAAGCGGCGGCGCTTATGTCAGCCAACATAAAGGTCGGCAATTGATCAAGGTCAACGCGCTCGCCGTCAATCAAGGCGCGCAAAACGCTTATGGCCACGCAACCGCTTCCGGTACACATGTCGCATACTAAAAGATTAGAGCCGCCGCCGCCCGCGATTTGGGGCTTGCAAAAATTTTCGTCGATTCGTTGGGCCAAAAGTTCGGCAGCGCGCGCGACTAAAATTTCCGTGTCGGGCTTGGGGATCAAAACGAATTGGTCAACATAAAAGTCAAGGCCGTAAAATTCCTTATGGCCAGTGATGTAAGCCACCGGAAGGCCTTTGGCGCGCGCGGCAGTCCATTCCATAAGACGCTTTTCTTGTTCGGAGGACAGCGCAAGGTCGCGGTTCATCAAGACAAAAGTTTTGTCCTTTTCCAAAAGCGCTTGCAGCAAAACGTCCGCGTCCAAATCAGGACTTGCGCTTGCGGCTTTTATCTTTTGAACGATATTTTTTTTTGCTTCTTGGATTGTCATTTAGTTCTGCGGAGCGAAGACTCTCAAAAGCTCAACGGGAACGACGCTAAAGAAAATCCAGCGCTTTCCGTCCCTTCCGTTAAAGACGCGGCCGCAAGCTCCAACTTGGCGCAAAGTTTCATCAACGCTTTCAACGCGGAACTTTACCAAAACCAAGTCTTTTTCCTGAGCCTGTTCCTTTATCTTTTCAATTGTTTGTTCCAAATCCTGCTCGCAAATAAACTTTGAGAACTTGTTTTCAAACTTGCTTTCAAACTCTTCCTTGTCGTAGCCGAACATTTCGCACAACGTTATGTTTGTGGAATACAGCTTGTCGTCGGCAAATGTCGCGTCAATCCTTAAAGAACCGCTAGGAAGCTTGTCCAAGTCGCTCGCGGAATAAATCATTGTTTCCTTTAACGTGTTGGCAAGGTTTGTGTTAAAGGTGCTTTCGCGCAAGTATTGGATGCGCGCGTCAAAGCCGCTCCAATTGACAACCTTGGCGCGCATCGTATAGCAAGTGGACTCGCCTTTTTTGGGGAAGATGTTCTTTGAAACAAAGTCATGGAAAACGCCGTCTTCTTTTATGCAAAACTCGCATGGCTGGTCGCGGCCGAACAAAACCTTGTAGCACTTGTTTCCGATGCAATCTTTCTTTTCTTTTCCGCAAATTTTGCAGGCCACCTTGTTCACGTAAATCAAGTCGTAGCTGTCGGCGTAGCAAACGTAAACCGCGTCCGAAAATTCGTCCAAAAGCCAGTCCATGTTCCTGTAAAAAACATAGGACGGCAAAACGCTCTGACCGGCAAAGACATTGAACTGGTTCTTTCCGTAACGCTTGGCCGCCAAAAGCGCCATATCGGAATTGTTGTACAAAGTTTGGTAGTCCATTCCGTAGTCAGGCGCGACGGCGACGCCCATAGAGCAAGTCACTTTCAACCTGTCAACGTTAAAGCGCAAAGCGGCGTTCAATTCAGTCAACATTTTATCCAAGTCTTCCTTGGAATATTTTTTGGGAATGAAAACGGCGAACTCGTCGCCGCCCATTCGGCAAACGCAAGTTTTTTTATCAAAAAATTTAGAAAGAATGTTGGCGACCTTTTTTATCGTGTCGTCGCCAGTCATATGGCCAAAGGTGTCGTTGATCGTCTTAAAGTCGTCGATGTCAAGGCTGATAAACACCGCGTCATAGCTGGAGCTTTTTACAAAGAACTCTCCGACAGACTTTTCCAATATCGTTCGGTTGTCCAAGCCGGTCAAAAAGTCCGAATGCGCCTGACGCTCAATTTCCAAAAGCTTTTTGGTAAGAGTCTTTTCCTCTTCCAGTTTTTTTACAAAAGAATGGGCGACAACGTTTCGCACGCGATGGCGCATAATGTTGGCGTTGTAGGGCTTTTGCAAAAAGTCGTCGGCGTTCAGCTCAAAGGCTTTTTGTTCCGCGTCTGACTCGCCTTGCGACGTTACGATTACAGGAAGCGACTTTGTCCGCTCGTCGTTCCTTATTTTCTTTAGGACTTCATAGCCGTTCATCACGGGCATAATCAAGTCCAAAAGAATTATGCTGATTTTTTCGTAATTGGCTTCTATGTATTTCCACGCCTCAACGCCGTTGGCCGCTTGGGCGATTTCAAATTCTTTTTTAAACATTTCCGACAAAATGATGCGGCTTGACTCTATGTCGTCAACCACAAGCATTACGCCGTTTTGTTTTTCAGAGCTATTAAAGATCGCTCCTTCGATATTGGCCTTTGTAA
>JBGUQT010000006.1:0-2279 GCA_045131275.1 Treponema sp. | reverse complement strand
CGGTCAACATTGCTAAAGGCAAAGGGATAAAGGATTTGCAAGTCCTCGTCGTAGCGGTAAGCCACGCCGCGCGTAAAAGTTATTTCTCCCTTTAAGTCGTCAAAGAGCGAATTGTTCATATCGGCGACCATCTTGTGCTTTTGCAAGGCAAAGGGATAGTTCTTTAAGTTCAAAAGATTTCTTTGGCCTCGCATTGCTATTGAGGCGGCGTACAAATTTATTTGAAGGCGGCTGTTAAGCTTTTGCAGGAACTGGATCTCGTCGCGCTTCAAAATGAATTTTTTATAAGTTCCTTTTGAGCACAAGATTAAGAAAGCGACCATCTCAAAGCCGTGAACGACAGGCATCACATAGCGGCAGCCGTACAAGTCGCGCAGCATGTCGCCCAGCATCGGGTCGGCCACGTTCTTCTCAGCGAACATTTTTTCCAAAGGAATGACGCCGCTTTCCATGGCCAAAAAGCCCGCGAAAAGCGAGTCGTCAGAAACCGTGATGATTCCTTCCTTGTCCATTTCGCGGTACTCATGGAATTCCGGCGCGTGAATGAAAACGCGAGTTTCGCAACCCTCAATCCGCCGCTCCACCAAGGAAATGACAGACTTGACAAGGCCGATTGTCGTCGCCCAGTTGTTCAAAGAATCCATGGCAAATTCGTCGTTCACGGACGAAAAGTTGCTCACGTCCTTCCAAACGACTCGTTTTGCGGTTTTTGAAACTTTTTTAACCTTTCTTTTTACCATGCCGATTCCGAACAATATTCGAGCGGGCATAGCCCGCCCTTATTGCCATTATCGGCAGAATTCCTTAAAAACTTTAGCTTCTTTTTAGACCGTCTTTCTTAGAGCGATCGCGTCAAGGATGCGGGCGATTATCGCAAAGCTTTGCGGGGTCAGCGAGGCGATGTTGTCGCCGTCTGTGTGCATGAGGCGCCAGGTCAAGGGAAGCTGCTGGTGGAGCGCGTCGATTTTTTTTTCGGGAACGTCTTGGTTTTTAACGTAGCGCATAAGGTCCGCGTCGGAGTTTAGCGCCATCATGTAGGCGGAGGCCTCGTTTTGCGGAAGCATCGTTATCGCCACGGCCGGAAATCCGTTGGCCAAAAAGCCCGCGTTGTCGCTGTAGGGCATCGGAAGGTTGACCCAGTTGAGTCCCAGCGAAGAAAAAATCGCCTTGGCGCTTTGGTCAAGCGCGTTGTACTTTTTTACAAAAGAGGCCGGAGCCTTTGCGGGCGGAACGTTAAGTCCCAGCAAAGGAACGGTTCCACGGCCCACGCAGTCAAAGACGTAGATGTCTTCGTCGCGGATTCCGCACTTTTGCATTGTCGAAGCGAGCGAAAAAGCGCCCTGCTCCTTTACCCCTTCAGAGCCAAGCTCCTCGCCGTCGGTAAAGAAAATCCTGCAATTGTGGACGCCGTTAAACTTTGCCAGGCGCGCGGCAAAATCCATCAGGCAAAAAACCGACGAGGAGTTGTCGTTGGCGCCGGGGCTGTCGGGCGCTATGTCGTAGTGCGCGATGATTGTCTTTACGCGAAAGGTCGCGTCGTAGCCCGAGCGCGGAAGCTTTACGTAAATGTGCCTCTTTCCTTCCACGCCGATAACGGCGGTCTCAACGCCGCGCGCGCGCAAGTAGTTTTGAATGAAGTCCGCGCGAGTTTCGGGTGAGGCCAAAAAATTTTCGTATTCGGGCGGAAGGGCGGCGGAAATCATTGTCCTGCCTTAGCGCGCGGTCTTTGGAAAGAGCGCGACGATTTTCTTTGTCAAAAATTTCACGGCAAAGGACGCGGCGATTGTGGCGGCAAAGACCATCGCAAGGTACAGGAGTGCCTTGAACTGCGCCGCCCAGCCTTCAAGGTGGAAGCCCTCCGGCGACCTAAAGTCCTTTCCCATCCAGCCGAACATAATCGCGAACCAGCGCAAAAAGAGCGCCTGCATAAGATAGAACTCAAGCGTGATGTTTCCAAAAAACGCGAGCGCGGCGTTCTTGCTCCAAAGCTTCATTCTTAATAGAACGATAAAACAAAGTGCGGAAAGGACTTGGAAAGTTTCTATCGCGAACATCGCCGCGCGCGGAGGCGTTGAGTTGTCGCCGCCAAATTCCAGCCAATAGCCCGCTCCCATTCCGTAGCCCGCGTAGCGCAAGGCGAACGACACGGCAAAAAGCAAGGCGGCGGCAAAAAGCTTTGGCCAGTAAGCGCGCTGAAAGAAGTCGAAAACTTTTTTTTCGTTTTGCGCCAACATCATTCCCGCAAAAAAGCCGATCGTGGAATTTACCCACCATTCGCC
>JBGUQT010000005.1:0-1600 GCA_045131275.1 Treponema sp. | reverse complement strand
AGATTCGTCAACGGGCAAAGCCATGACAAAACGGCTGTCAAAAGCTCATTCATAAATCAAATAACCTCTATTATTTCCTCGACAGTTCGTTTTTTTCGATTGTGTCAAGTCTAGTTCGCAATTTCGTTTCTGAAAAAAGCCTCAACTCCATCATGACGCGTTAAACAAAATCCCCTTTTGATCTTTTATCAAGCCAGTATTCCTGCACGACCCTTTGTTAGTGTGGCAAACAACATTTTGGAATTTTCAATGGCTTTTTTCTACCCCAAATTGCGAACTTTATTGTACACTATCCACCATCACACATACTCAATCGGCAGAGAAATAACCTCATCGCTCAAATACAACGGCTTGTCGCATTGGCAAATAATGCAGCCCTGACCGACGGAGACTCCGGCAATTTTGGACAGGACGGAAAAATGCTTTGCCATGTCTATCGTTGGATGCCCCGATTTCTTTATTTCAATCGGATAGAGAGTGTTGTCCTTTTCGATTATCAAATCGATTTCTTTTTTGTCCTTGTCGCGGTAAAAATAAATCTTCTCGGTTTCGTGGCCGGCGTTGTAATATGACTTGATTACTTCGCTTACGACAAAGTTTTCAAAAAGACTTCCGGACATCGCGCCGTTCATTGCGACAGTCGCCGAAGACCAGCCCACTAGGAAGCAAACCAAGCCTGTGTCCAAAAAAAATACCTTTGGAGTTTTTACGGCTCTGTTTGAAACATTTTTTTCATAAGGCTGCAAAAGGCGGATTACGCCGGAGGATTCAAGAATGCTTGTCCATTCAGAAATGGTTTTGCTTGTTACGCCTACATCGCGGGCAATGGAATCCGCGTTGAACAATTCTCCAACACGAGCCGCAAGGCACTGCATAAAGTTGTGGAATTTTACAAGATTCTTTGGGCTTATTATATCCGCCACGTCGCGGTCAAGGTATGTCCGTATGTATGAGCGGTAAAACGGCTCCCATTCAACTGACTTGTCCGCCAGCTCCGGCATGCTTCCGCGCCATATGTGGCTCCACAGGTTTTTGTATGGCTTTATTTTTGGTTTCCTTTTTTTTATGTATTCAGAAGTAGGCAAGAATTCCTCGTTAAAATCGATTTTGTGTATTTCTCTAAGCGAAAAAGCCGCCATGTTGATGACGCAGACGCGGCCTGCCAAAGAATCCGCTGCCTTGCTCAAAAGCTTGTAGCTTTGCGAACCGGTTAGGATGATTTGCCCCTTGCTTTTTGTTTCGTCCGCAAGAAGCTTTATTTGCAAAAACAAATCCGGCGCGCGCTGCACCTCGTCAACGATAACTGGCAGCGGATGGTTCTTAAAGAACAACGAGGGGTCTTTTTGCGCCAGTTCAAGCTCGGCAAAATAGTCGAGGGTGACATATTCATAATCTGGGAGCAAATTTTCTTTTAGCAAAGTGGATTTCCCGACCTGCCGCGAGCCGATAACCAAGAGAACCCTGAACTGTTTTTTCATTCTGTTTACATATGGCAGAACATGGCGGTTGATATACATAAAGCCCCTCTTAAAAGCATTTCGACTAATTTGGAGTATAACTCCAAATTAGTCGAAAGTCAAGAGATTCGAAGAAGTAATCG
>JBGUQT010000004.1:0-12035 GCA_045131275.1 Treponema sp. | reverse complement strand
AGATTCCCCAGCACATGAAGGACTCTCTTTTGACTCGCGAAGACCGCATTTTTTACGAGCACAAGGGCTTTAGCGCCCGCGCGATTTTCCGCGCCGTTGTGGGCGTTTTGACAAGAAGGTCCATGGGCGGCGGTTCCACCTTGACCCAGCAAATCGCGGGAACCCTTTACTGCGACCGCAAGGAAATGTCGCTTGTCCGAAAACTAAAGGAACTGTGGTGGGCCATCCAAATGGAGCGCCGCTATTCCAAAAACGAAATATTGGAGCTATACCTAAACCGCGTTTACTTTGGCGGCGGAACCTACGGCGTCAACGCGGCCAGCAAATATTATTTTGGCCACGACGCGCGCCACATCACTCCAGCCGAGTCCGCGATTTTGGTAATCCAGCTTTCAAACCCGGCCTTTTACAATCCCTTTGAGCACCCCAACCGCGCGATGGACAGGCAAAAGGACGTTTTGCGCGCGATGGTCAGCGAAGGCTACATCACGCAAAAAGAGGCGGAAGAATCATTCGACAATTACTGGCTCAACTTTGACTTTTCGCGCACCGACACCTCGGCCTTCTTTATGCGCGACGACAAGGCGCCCTGGTTCAGCGAATACGTCCGCCGCGAGCTGAGCGAAATGATTTACGGAGACGCCGACATTTACTCAAGCGGCCTCACGGTAAACACAACGGGAAACATCCAGCACTTGCAAGTGGCCCAGCTTTTGATGGAAAAGCAAATCGCCAACGCCAACGCCAACTACAAGCAGCAGATGGCGCAAAAGCAAAAGGGCGCCTTTGGCACATACGTTCCGATGAGCGAATTGATCACCCTTATGTTCAACCTAAAGCGCCTCAAGATGTCAAAGCAGCTTGTCCAGTCTTCGGCCACAAAAGATTTCCAGACAAAGATCAATCCCTTGGTTGACATCGCCAGCCTTATGTTCGGCATCGACAACCTTAAGGTCGGCATCATCAACAAGGCCAACCGTTTGACGCAAGAAAAAGCCAAGGCCCACACAATCGAAGGAACGATGGTAAACCTTGAGAACGACACCGGCTACATCACGGCGCTTATCGGCGGAAGCAAGTTTGACCAGTCAAACCAGTTCATCCGCGCAAGCCAAGCGCGCGTGCAGCCAGGCTCGTCGTTCAAGCCCTTGTATTACAGCGCGGCTTTGGACACTCCCGACTTTAACGCGGCCACGGCGATTCTTGACGCGCCTTACGAGTTCAAGGCCAAAGACGGAAGCAGCTACCTTCCCAACAACTACGGCGGAGCCTGGCGCGGAAACGTCTTGCTTTGGAGAGCCTTGGCGCTTTCTCTTAACGTGCCGGCGCTTAAGGTCTTGGAAAAAATCGGCTTTGACGCCGCGATCGAACGCTCCGTGGCCTTGCTTGGAATTCCGCAAAAGGAGCTTCCAAGCCGCGCCTTTATTCCGGGCTTCCCGCTTGGCTTGGGAACGGTGTCAGTGCGCCCGATAGAAATGGCGCGCGCCTACGCGATTTTCGCAAACGGCGGAAAAGCCGTAACGCCAACAGCGATCCGCACTGTGGAAGACCGCAACGGAAACATTATACTTAACATTGAACGCGACGTTCACCACAGCCTAAAGAACCCCACGCAAGTAATCACGCCGCAAAACTCTTTTGTAATGACAAAAATAATGGAGCACGCGACAAGCGTTGGAACCTTGCGCTTTGGCTCGCAAAACCGCTCCAGCTTGATAGAGCGAAGCGCCGGCGACCCGATGGACTCAAAGTTCATTTACAAGGACAAAAAGACCGGACAAGAATTCCAAATGCCCTTCGCTGGAAAAACCGGAACGACGCAAAACTGGGGCGACGCTTGGGCCATCGGCTACAGCCCCTACTACACCGCCGCCTTCTGGTTTGGCTTTGACACGCCCGGAAACTCAATGGGCATGTCAGGAACCGGCGCGACTTTGGCCGGCCCTCCGTGGGGCGACTTTATGAAAATCATTCACAGGGACCTTCCATACAAGGAATGGCCGCAGCCCGAAGAAGGCGTGGTCAAAATCAATGTTTGCGCCGAAACCGGAATGCTTTGCGCCGAAGGCTGCAGCCAAATCGCGCTTTGGTTCATGACCAACAATGTTCCAAAGGAAGTTTGCGACCTTCACGGAGTCGGCCGCGTGAACACAGAAAAGCGCGGCGAGGACATGCTGCAAGACGCGATGTACCAAACAGGCTTTACGATGGACGACTTTATCGACGACAGCGACTTGTCAACCGGCTTGGACTTGGACGCCATCATTGAAAACAGCGAAAAGCAAAGCGCCGGCAATTCCGGCGACCTTGACTTTAATAATTTTGACGGCAATTCTTTGATGGAGTAAGCCGATGTTAGTCAGCATAAAAGACATTAAAGTAAAAAGACGCGTGCGCAAAGACTTGGGAAACCTTGAAAACCTTAAGGACAGCCTGCGCCGCTACGGCCTTTTGAACCCAATAACTCTCAATTCAAAATACCAGCTGATTGCCGGCGAACGCCGCTTGGAAGCCGCCAAGGCGATCGGCTGGACCAGCATCAACGCCAACATCATCGACAACCTTACGCCGCTAAGCCAGCTAGAAATGGAATTGGAAGAAAACAACCAGCGCAAGGAATTCACCGACGAAGAGTTGCTGGAAGGCTACAAGCGCTTGGCCGCCTTGCGCAATCCAAGCCCCTTGCGCCGCCTTTGGGACGCGCTGGTGGCCTTCTTTGCGTGGATCTTTAAGACAATCGCGTCTTGGTTCGGAAGATAGGAACGGTCAAGGCACGCTTCGCTTAAAGCCTTGACTCGTTCCTTTTGCGGCGCGAATAAAATTTTCGCGCCGCAATAGCTTCAATCAGTTAAAAACTACGCGGACGAACTTTTTCTTTCCGGCGCGCAAGACTAGCTCGCCGTCTTTGTCCAAGTCAGCCTCGCCGACAACGCGCTTTACGTCGTCAAAAGTTTTGGCATTGATCGCCGCTCCGCCCTGCTGAATCAAACGGCGAATGTCGCCCTTTGAAGCGCCGCCGATTTTTGCGGCAAAGAACAAGTCAATCGCGCCGACTCCGTTTTGAATCAAAGATTTTTCCAACTCAACTGTGGGCATGTCGTCCTTGTTGCCTTCTCCGCTAAAGGCGGCTTTGGCTCCGCTTACGGCCTTGTCGGCCTCTTCCGCGCCGTGAATGTCTTTGACAACTTCGTAGGCCAAAGTCTTTTGGGCGATGCGAGTTTCGGGAGCGGCCTGCTGTTTGGCGGCAATCTCTTCGATTTGCTCGCGGGGAAGGAACGTGAATACCTTGAGGTATTCCAAAACCTTGGTGTCGTCGGAATTGTAAAGGTGCTGGTAAATCTGGTAGGCGCTGGTCTTTGTCTTGTCAAGCCAGAGAGCGTTTCCTTCGCTCTTGCCGAACTTTTTTCCGCTGGCGTCAAGAATCAAGGGCATCGTAAAGGCGTAAGCCTGCTTGTCCAGCATTTTGCGGATAAGGTCAACGCCCGTTGTGATGTTGCCCCACTGGTCGCTTCCGGCGACTTGCATAATGCAGTTCTTGTCTTGGAACAAGTGGACAAAGTCAAAGCCTTGCAAAAGCATGTAGGAGAATTCGGCAAAGGTGATTCCCGTCTCCAAGCGGCGGCGGATGATGTCTTTGTCCAGCATGTAGTTAAGGCTTACGTATTTTCCAATGTCGCGAAGGGTGTCCAAAAAGGAGCGGCCATTCCACCAGTCGTAATTGTCAACCAATTCCGCTCCGGGAACGAGCGCCTGGATTTGCGAGCGGATTCCGTTGATGTTGGCGTTTACGCTTTCTTCACTGATGATTTCGCGCTCGGCTGTGGGGCGCGGGTCTCCTATGCGGCCGGTCGCTCCTCCGCACAAAAGAACGGGATGATGGCCCGCGTTGGCCAAGCGCTTTGCCATGCACAAAGATGAATAATGGCCAAGGTGAAGGCTGTCCGCGGTGGGATCGGTTCCCCAATAAAAAGAAAAGGGCTTTCCGTCCAAAACTTTTTGCAAATCGCTTTCTTCGCCCGCGATGTCCTTAATCAAACCACGCCATTTTAAATCTTCGTACAAAGTCATAGTAAAGGCATTTTATCAGATTGAATGATTCTTTTCAATATGCTAGAATAATTCTTATGAACTATGGATACTTTCGCGCGGCGGCTGCCAGCGTTGACCTAAAAGTGGCGGATCCCGCCTACAATTCTGAGCGAATAATCACCGCGGCAAACCAAGCCGAGGCAAAGGACGCAAGCCTTGTCGTCTTTCCGGAACTTTGCGTCACCGGCTACACTTGCGGAGACTTGTTCTTTCAGGACGCTCTTTTAAAGGCGGCCGCAAGGGAATGCGAAAGAATCGCAAAAGAAACCAGCGGACTTAAGGCCGTTATCGCAATCGGACTTCCCGTCAAAAAGGACGGAGCGATTTACAACGCGGCGGCCCTTTTGTTTAAAGGGAAAATTTTGGCGCTGGTTCCAAAATCCTTCATTCCAAACTATTCGGAATTTTACGAGCGCCGCCAATTTTGTCCCGCTCCGGCGACGGAAGTTGTAGAAAGCGTTTATTTGTCTGAAAAAAATCCGGCCGTTCCCTTTGGAACAAACGTTTTGATTTGCCCGGAAAATTCCCCGGCCAAAATCGCCTTTGAAATTTGCGAAGACTTGTGGGCGCCCAATCCGCCGTCCACCCGCCACGCCTTGAACGGAGCCAACATCATCGCGAACCTTTCGGCCTCCAACGAAATAATCGGAAAAGCCGAATACCGCCGCCTTTTGGCGAACGCGACCTCCGCCCGCCTTTTTTGCTCCTACATTTACGCGGACGCGGGGAACGGAGAGTCAAGCCAGGACATGGTATTCGCCGGCCACAACTTGATTTGCGAAAACGGAAAGTTTTTGGCGCAAAGCGCTCTTTTTGAAAACCAAATAATTTACGCCGACATCGACCTAAACCTTTTGGAAGCCGAGCGCGCCAAGACCACGACTTTTGGACAGGCGCAAGCCGCGGCGCAAAACAAGGACCGCTACTTGAAAATTCCCGTCAGCCTAAAAGAGCTTGACTACGACAAGACGCCAATCTTTTACAGAAGCGTAAACGCGCGGCCCTTTGTTCCGTCGGACAACGAAAAGCGCGACGAACGCTGCAAAGAAGTCATCACCCTCCAAGCGCAAGGCCTGGCCAAGCGCTTGCGCCACATAAATTGCAAAAGCGCCGTCATCGGCTTGAGCGGCGGCTTGGACTCTACCCTGGCCTTGCTTGTGACTTGCCGCGCCTTTGACCTTTGCAAACTGGACCGCAAGGGAATCTTGGCGGTTACGATGCCCGGCTTTGGAACGACCGACAGAACTTACCAAAACGCGCTTTCGCTTGCAAAGGAAGCGGGCGTTTCGTTAAAGGAAGTTTCCATAGCCGCCGCGGTTCGCCAGCATTTTAGCGACATCGGCCAGGACGAAAGCCTTCACGACGTTACCTACGAAAATTCGCAGGCTCGCGAACGCACGCAAATCCTTATGGACTTGGCCAACAAGTCCGGCGGAATCGTAATCGGAACCGGCGACCTTTCGGAATTGGCCTTGGGCTGGTGCACTTACAACGGCGACCACATGTCTATGTACGGAGTCAACTCGTCTATTCCAAAAACTTTGGTGCGCCATTTGGTTCAATGGGAAGCGGACTGCGCGCAAAGCCAAAATTTTAAGGAAGCGCTTTTGGACGTTTTGAACACGCCCGTAAGCCCGGAACTCCTTCCTCCAACAAACGGAAACATCTCGCAAAAAACCGAAGAGCTTGTGGGCCCTTACGAATTGCACGACTTTTTCTTGTACAACATCGTTCGATATGGATTCGCCCCGGCAAAAATTTATTTCTTGGCAAAAAAAGCCTTTGCGGACGCAAACGGCGCGCAAGACAAAAACGCGCCGCGCTTTGCAAATTCCGAAATAAAAAAATGGCTCAAAACTTTTTACTCACGATTCTTCTCCCAACAGTTCAAGCGCTCGTGCATGCCCGACGGAGCCAAAGTTGGAACGGTATCCCTTTCGCCGCGCGGCGACTGGAGAATGCCCAGCGACGCAAGCTGCGCCTTGTGGCTTTCTGAAATCGACGAATTGGACTAATAGCCGCGCGAACAGCGGTACAGGAGGTTAAATGAAAAAAAGTTATCAGGCGGCGGAAGACCGCTACCAAAAGATGGAGTACGCCAACTGCGGAAAGAGCGGACTAAAAATGCCACGCGTTTCGCTTGGCCTTTGGCACAACTTTGGAGAAAGCGCGAAAATCGACAACGTTCGCGCGATGTGCCGCGCGGCCTTTGACAACGGAATCACTTGCTTTGACATCGCCAACAATTACGGCCCGCCCGGTGGAGCCGCCGAAGAAAATTTCGGCAAGGTTTTAAAAAGCGACTTTGCCTCCTACCGCGACCAAATGATCGTCACGACAAAAGCCGGCTACGGAATGTGGCCCGGCCCCTACGGCGACGGCGGCTCGCGAAAATATCTTTTGGCAAGCCTTGACCAAAGCCTTGCGCGAACCGGCCTTGAATACTTTGACATTTTTTACCACCACAGAATGGATCCCGACACTCCTCTTGAAGAGACAATGGGAGCGCTTGACCAGGCGGTAAAGTCAGGCAAAGCCTTGTACGCGGGAATCTCAAACTACGATTTGCCGACGACATTGAAGGCGGCGAAAATTTTGAACGACTTGCATTGTCCTTTTATCGTAAACCAAATTCAATATTCGATTTTCAACCGTTCCATCGAAAAAAGCGGCCTAAAGAAAAGAGCCGCAAAAGAAGGAATCGGCTTGGTTTGCTTTAGCCCGCTCGCCCAAGGCCTTTTGACCGACCGCTACCTTAAGGGAATTCCAAAAGACAGCCGCATAAAAACCGACGGCCGCTTTTTGACCGAAAAGAATTTGACGGCGGAACGAATGGCGCAAATAAACGCGTTAAACGACATCGCAAAAGCGCGCGGCCAAACTTTGGCGCAAATGGCTCTGGCTTGGGTATTGCGCGACGGCGACATCGCAAGCGTCATTATCGGAGCCTCAAAGCCAGAGCAAATTTTGGACAACGTAAAGGCCGCCCAAAGCGCCGCGTTTACAAAAGAGGAATTGGACGCGATTGACAAAATCGCCCCTGCGCTCTGATAAGCCTTCGCTATGCTAAGCTACTTGCACGCCTTTCACGCGGGAAACCACGCCGACATCCTAAAGCACGCCGCGCTTATCCAGCTTTTAAAAAAGCTGAACCAAAAAGAAGCGCCCTACACTTTTTTTGACACCCACGCAGGAAGCGGCTTGTATTCCACTCAAGGCGAAAAGGCCCGCAAAACCGGCGAGGCCGCGCGCGGCGTCTTGGCGCTGGCCCAATGCGCGTCGCAAGACCAAAACGCGGGCGGCGAACAAGAAACTGTCGCAAGCCTAAGAAGCGGCGCCGTGATTCCAGGCGCGCTCGCTGACTACCTGGACTTTGTCCGCCCATACCTAGCGCGCGACTTGTATCCCGGCTCGCCCTTAATCGAGCGCGCTTTTTTGCGGCCGGACGACGCCCACACAATTTGCGAGCTGCACCCAGCAGAGTTTGAAAGCCTAAAGGAAAATTGCGCCGCGAATCTTGGGCTTGCGACCGTTCCCCAAAAAGCGCCCCACACGCAAATCCTAAAGGCTGACGGCCTAAAAACCTTAATCGCCCAAACGCCTCCAAAAATAAAGCGCGGCGCCGTCTTGATCGACCCCAGCTACGAAGAAGCCTCGGACTACGAGGCCGTAAAAAAGACCGTGATCGCGGTTCACAAAAAATGGAGCGTTGGCATCATAATGATTTGGTATCCGCTCTTGGCCCACCGCGCGGCAGAAATAGAGAACATGCTGGAATCGATAATAGCCGCGGCAAAAGTTCAAAACGCCAACACAAACATTTTGCGCGCGGAGTTTTGCGTCGACGCGCCGCAAAGCCACATAGAAATGTCATTGGAAGAAAACGCCGCCGCAAAGGCCGCCGCGGTTGGTACGTCAAACAATCTTGGTCCCACAACCGAGCCCGGTCCGGCCAACGCGCCTCGACTTTACGGAAGCGGAATCCTAGTCGTCAACGCGCCCTGGAAGCTGGACGAGGAACTTGACGCGGCGCTAAAGCATTTGTCGCGCGTTCTAGGCCTGGCAACAGAAGCGTCTTATTCAATTACGAAAATTTAACCCCGCCGTCCGCCGCGCTTGCGGTGACTGTCGTTCCTTCGGCAAACTTTCCGGAAAGAATTTCCTTTGCAAGCGGATTTTCGACGTAAGTTTGGATCGCGCGCTTAACGGGACGCGCGCCAAAAGCCGGGTCGTAGCCCTTTTCCGCAAGAAAGTCCAAGGCGCTTTGGTCAAAGCAAAGCTTTATGCGGCGGTCTTCCAAGCGCTTGGCCACGCGCTCCAACTGGTTCTTTACGATGCCCGAGATGCAAGACTTGTCAAGACGCGCGAACATAACGGTTTCGTCGATGCGGTTTAGGAACTCCGGCTTAAAGGAAGACTTTAAGAGCGCGTCGATTTGCGGCCGGGCCGCCTTTAACTTTTCGTCAGTGTCGGCTTCCAAAATAAGGTCGCTTCCAAGATTGCTAGTCATAATGATGATCGTGTTCTTAAAATCAACAAGGCGGCCTTGTCCGTCGGTCAAGCGGCCGTCGTCCAGCACTTGAAGCAAAACGTTAAAGACGTCGGGATGCGCCTTTTCGATTTCGTCAAAGAGGACGACGCTGTAGGGACGGCGGCGGACGGCTTCGGTCAACTGGCCGCCTTCGTCATAGCCAACGTATCCCGGCGGCGCTCCGATCAAGCGGCTTACCGAAAACTTTTCCATGTACTCGCTCATGTCTATGCGGGTCAAAGATTTTTCGTCGTTGAACAAAAAGTCCGCGAGCGTTTTTGCAAGCTCGGTTTTTCCGACGCCGGTGGGGCCGATGAACAAGAAGGAGCCGAGCGGCTTGTTGGGGTCGCTAAGGCCGCTTCGGTTTCGGCGAATCGCGTCGCTAACCACTTGCACGGCCTGGTCTTGGCCGATGACGCGCTTGTGAAGCTCGCCTTCCAACTGCAAGTACTTTTCCTTTTCGGAGCTCATCATTTTTGAAACCGGAATTCCTGTCCAAGAAGAAACGACGCGAGCGATGTCCTCTTCCGTCACCTCTTGACGCAAGAGCGAGGCGTTTTGCTCCGAGCCTTTTTCTTTGTCCTTTTCTTCGGCGGCCTTAAGGTCTTTTTCCAAAGCGGGGATTATCGAATACTTAAGCTCGGCGGCCTTCTCCAAATTGCCTTGGCGGGTGAATTTTTCTTCGTCAAAGCGAGCGGCTTCCAATTTTTCTTTTAACTCGCGCGATTTTCCGATTTGGTTCTTTTCGTTTTGCCACTGCAATTTCATCGCGTCGCGCTTGCTAGAAATTTCGGCCAATTCTTTTTCCAGCTTTTGCAAGCGCTCAAGGCTGGCCGCGTCGTCTTCCTTGCTGAGCGACTGCCGCTCGATTTGAAGCTGCAAAATTTTTCGCTCGATTTGGTCAAGCTCGGTCGGCTGGCTTTCGATTTCCATCTTTAGGCGGCTCGCGGCTTCGTCAACCAAGTCGATCGCCTTGTCGGGCAAAAAGCGGTTCGTGATGTAACGGTTGGATAAAAGCGCGGCGGCGACAAGCGCCTCGTCTTCTATGCGAACGCCGTGGTGGATTTCGTACTTTTCGCGCAGGCCTCGCAAAATGGCGATCGTGTCCTCAACGCTGGGCTCGGCGCAATAAACTTGCTGAAAGCGGCGCTCCAACGCGGGATCTTTTTCTATGTACTTGCGGTATTCGTCAAGCGTCGTGGCGCCGATCGCTCGCAACTCGCCGCGCGCCAAGGCGGGCTTTAAAAGGTTTGCCGCGTTGGTGGAACCGTCGCCGCCGCCTCCCGCTCCGACAATCGTGTGAAGCTCGTCGATGAACAAAATTATTTTTCCGTCGGCCTTTTTGACTTCGTTGATGACGGCTTTGAGCCGTTCCTCAAACTCGCCCTTGTACTTGGCGCCGGCAACCAAGGCTCCCATGTCCAGCGACAAAAGGCGCTTGCCCTTTAGGCTTTCGGGAACATCTCCGCTAGCGACGCGGCGCGCGAGGCCTTCGACGACGGCGGTTTTTCCGACGCCGGGCTCGCCGATCAAGACCGGGTTGTTCTTTGTGCGGCGGCACAAAACTTGCATCACGCGGCGGATTTCTTCGTCGCGGCCGATCACCGGGTCAATCTTGTCCTGGCGGGCAAGGCTTGTAAGGTCGGTACAATATTTTTCCAGGGAACGCATTGAGCTTTCGGGATCGTTTGAGTCAACCTTGCTTGAGCCGCGCAAGGCTTTGAGCGCGGTCATAATCGCTGATCGGTTCACGCCGCTGGCTTTCAATAGTTCCGCCGCCTTGTCGGAATTTTCCGTCATCGCCAAAAGCAAGTGCTCGGTGGAAAGGTAGTCGTCGCCAAGAGCGGACATCTCGCCCTCGGCCTTGGCAAGCGTCCGTTGCGCGGCTTGAGAAAAAGTAAGGTTGGCCGCTCCGCTGACTCGCGGAAGGCTGTCCAAAAGACGCCGCGCCTGGCCGGCCAAAGCGCCCGCGTCCATTCCAATCCGTTCCACCAAGGGAGCGATGATTCCGTCCTTTTGCTCCAAAAGAGCGATGAGAATATGTTCGTTTGTAATTTCGGCATGGTCGTTTTGCCGGGCGACGCTAGAAGCCTCCTGCAGCGCGTCCATAGCCTTAATTGTCATTTTATCTTGATCCATACCTTTTAAAATAACAAAAAAGCCGCAATTCGGCAAATTTTTTTCTTTTTTTTCAAAAAAACGCAAATTTTTTGCAAAAAATTCATATCTTATATGCAAGGGGGAACGGATGGCGTTCCCCAAAATTGCTTGTAAGGAGGTTTCGCATGAGCGGAATCAAAAAAGAGCAGACACTGGAAGAAAAGTGGGAAAACCTGACGATCGCAAACAACTTCATCTTTTACAAGGTTATGAGGCACAACCCCGACGTTTGCAAGGAACTGTTGGAAATCTTGCTTAAGTTTAAGATCGAGCGGATAGAAATGAGCCAAGAGGAGGAGATTAACATTGACTTTGACAGCAAGGGCATCCGCCTTGACGTTTACGCAAAGGACGCGGACGGCCTCAAAGTCTATAACATCGAGCTTCAAGCGACAAACACAAAGGAGTTGCCGGAACGCGCCCGCTACTATCAAGGCGTGATCGACATTGACACGTTGAAGTCCGGACAAAGGTACAAGGACCTAAAAACGTCGTTTGTAATCTTTATCTGCGTTGACGACATCTTTGGAAACGGACTTCCCAAGTACACTTTTGAAAACCTTTGCCAAGAAGACCCCAACATAAAATTGAGCGACAGGGCCTACAAATACTTTTTTATTTCCAAGAATTGTGATAGAATATTGGACGAAAGGCAAAAAGCTTTTTTGCGCATGGTGACCGAGAACAAGCCTTCCGACGACTTTACCGACAGAATAAAAAGTCTTGTCGACGATGCCAAGCGCAACACGCAGTGGAGGAAACAGTACATGGAATGGGAACGCGAAAAAACTTACGAAAGAGACGCTGGCCGCCAAGAAAAAGCCGTGGAAGCCGCGCAGAATCTTTTGGCCGAAGGCGACTCTCCGGAAAAAGTTTCCCGTTGCGTCGGCCTGCCTCTAGACCAAGTGCTGGAACTGCAGAAAGAACTGTCGGAAGAACCCGCCCCCGCAAACTAAACTCGCGCAAAAAAAAAGGGACTGCCCTTCCAGGCAGCCCCCTTCTCGGTCAGTGACCAATACCAATCGTTAGCAAAAAACGCAGCCCCCGCCAAAAAAAATTTGCGATTTTTTCCAAAACACGCAATTTTTTTACAAAACATTTATATCTTATATGCAAGGGGGAACGGATGGCGTTCCCCAAAATTGCTTGTAAGGAGTGAATGAATGGAAACAAACAATTCCAAGGCAATCGAAGGCCAGCCGCAACCAAAGTTCCGCGACAGGCTTTTCATCGCAATCTTTGGCAAGGACAGCGA
>JBGUQT010000003.1:0-15746 GCA_045131275.1 Treponema sp. | reverse complement strand
CCTAAGATAGAAGGCAAGCCTAAGACTGCGGGCGGCAAAGCGGGGCGCGTTTGCAAGACAAAAACTGCCGGGGCCGCCTCCACCGATTGCGATTCAGCGCGCAATTTTAGCTCTTGCGCAAGCCTCCAAAAACTTTTGCGCGCGGAACTTTCTGCCAAGCCTTATGACTTGATTTTCCACGCGGCGGCGGTAAGTGATTACAGCGTTCAAAGCCTTGTGGTTGACGGAAAAGAATTTAAGCCGGGAAGGGTCGCCAAGATTACGGGCGCGAAGAATGTCCGCGTGAATTTAAAATTGAATCCAAAGCTTTTGGCGGAGATTCCCGCCTTGGCAAAAAAGAAAAACAAGGGCTCTGTTGTCGTTGGCTTTAAGCTTACGTCCAACGCGAGCGAGGCCGAGCGCGAGAAGGCCGTTCAAAAATTGTTCGCCGAAAAAAATCCGCCGGACTTTGTCATTTCAAACGACCTTAGCGAAATCACGCCCAAAAGCCACCCTTGCGTTTTGTGGCGCGCGGGTTGCAAGGCCAAAAAGGGCGGGGCGGCTTCTGGCGCTAACAACCAAGCCGCTTCCGGCGCTGGCAAACAGGCTGTCGCGATCGCGCGCGGTCAAATCCAAACTATCGTGAGGAAAATCTATGCTTTTAACAGTTGATGTCGGAAACACTACGATTCAGTGCGGCCTTTTTGAGGGCGAAAAATTGGCGCTGCAATTCCGCCGCTCCACAAACTCAAAACTGAGTTCGGACGAGTTGGGCTTGTTCTTTCGCGATGTTTTGTCGCTAAACAATTTTGACTACAAGAGCGTGGAGCGGATCGCATGCTGCTCTGTCGTTCCCGCGATAAACCACTCGCTTTCAAACTGCTTTAGAAAATATTTTTCAAAGGAAGCGCTTTTCATTCAGGCGGGAATCAAGACCGGCCTCAAAATCAAGTACGCCAACCCGCGCGAAATCGGAGCGGACAGAATTGCCGGCGCCATCGGAGCCGTTCACGCGGCTTCGGCGAACGGCGCTGACGATGGTTCCGACAAAAACGCCGGCCGCAACTTGATCGTCGTTGACATGGGAACCGCCACGACGGTTGACGTGATAACAAAAAACAACGAGTACTTGGGCGGAGCGATTTTGCCCGGCGCAAGCATGAGCGTTCACGCCTTGAGCGAAGGAACGGCGCAGCTTCCCAGCGTAGAAGTCGTTCAGCCCAAAAACGCTTGCGGCTCTTCGACAATCGAGGCGATTCAGTCCGGCGTGTTTTACGGCCAGGCCGGCGCCGTCCGCGAACTAGTTTCCAAAATGGAAGAAAGCGTTTTTGGCGGCGAGAGGGCCTTTGTAATCGGTACGGGCGGCTTTAGCCGGTCGTTTGAAAGCGCGGGCCTTTTTGACTTGGTCTTGCCGGACTTGGTTTTGCAGGGCCTTAAGGTCGCGCTGGACATGAACGCTTAGCGGGCCGCCGCCTTCTTGGGCTTGCGAACATTCTTGGAGGATTAATCATGCAAATAACAGTGTTGAAATCAAAGATTCACCGGGCCACAGTGACCGACGCCAACTTGGAATACGTGGGCTCAATAACGATCGACAAGGCCCTTCTCAAAAAAGCCGGAATGCATCCTTGGGAAAGGGTGGACGTCCTAAACGTCAATAACGGCGAGCGGCTTACGACCTACATCATGCCCGGAAAAAAAGGCGAAATTTGCCTCAACGGAGCGGCCGCCCGCAAGGCCGCCATCGGCGACAAGGTCATCATTGTGACCTACACTCAAATCGAGGAAGCCGACGCCGACAGCTGGCAGCCCAACATCGTTTTGGTTGACGAGAAGAATCGTCCTAATTGATTTTCTTTTCTATTTCCGCTATAATTTTTCGCGCTAGCTTGTTATTCTAAAAACGTTATTTTTGTGAGGAACTTTCATGCTTACACTTAAATTCGGCGGAACGTCAATGGGCAACGCCCGACGCATTCTTGATTCAACGGACATCGTAATCGAACAGCAGCAAAAAGAGCGCGTTAGCGTAATCGTTTCGGCGGTCGCCGGAGTTTCAAATAAATTGCAGGAGAGCATCGACGGCTCAATCCGCGGCGAAAATCCCGAACGCTTTGTAAAGGACTTGCGCGCCGTTCACCAGGAAATTTGCCGCGAGCTTCAGTCCAAGTTGCCCGGCTTTGATTCCGACGCGGTTATGAAAAGCCTTGAGGACAAGTTTGTAGAATTGCAAAACCTTTTGACCGCCGTCGTCGCTTTTGGCGAATGCACGGACACCGCCCACTGCCGCATTATGGGAATGGGCGAATTGCTTTGCGTTCCGATTGTCGAAGCGGTTCTTCTTGCCAAAAAGCAAAGCGTCATCGTTCTCAACTCCCGCAAATTCATCATGGCCACCGGAAACCAAAAAGAGGCCAGCGCCGACTACGCAAAGACGGCGGAGCTTTTGCGCCCCTACTGCGACGGCGAATACAAGTCGCAGACAAGAATTCTTTTGATGCCCGGCTTTGTTTGCTCTTGGATTCCCGGCGAGGGAGCGGAGCCGATTCCAGGCCTTTTAGGAAGGAACGGTTCGGACTTTAGCGCGGCAATTGTCGGCGCCTGCATGGGTTCAAAGCAAGTCCAGTTCTGGACTGACGTTGACGGCATTTACACCGCCGACCCGCGCATCGTTAAGGACGCGATTTTGGTTGACGACATGACTTACGAAGAGGCGATGGAGCTTGCCTTCTTTGGCTCTAAAGTCCTCCACCCAAAAACTTTGGCGCCTCTTGCCGCCAAGGGAATCGAAGCGTGGAGCCTCAACTCGCTCAACAAAAGCGCTCGCGGAACCCGCATCGGAAAGGGCCCCTTTGAAAGCTCAAAGGAAGGCGTAAACTTTGTCCGCGGCATTTCTTGCTTAAAAAAGACTTCCATTATTTCTGTTAGCGGAAGCGGAATGCGTGACCGAACCGGAATCGCAGGCCGCATCTTTGACGCGGTTTCGCGCGCTGGCATTTCTGTTTTGCTTATCACCCAGTCTTCTTCTGAATACACGATCAGCTTTTGCGTTCGCGACGAATCAGCCGGCCGCGCAAAAGAGGCGATCGCCAACGAGTTTGATTTGGAAATCCAAGACGGCGTGATCAACCCTGTTGAGATTTATTCAAACTGCGCGATCGTTTCTATCGTCGGCGACGGAATGAAAAAGCAGTTGGGCGTAGCGAGCCGCTTCTTTGACTCTCTTGCCAACGCCGGCGTAAGCATTCTTGCCATCGCGCAAGGCTCAAGCGAGCGTTCCATCAGCGCCGTAATCGAAGGCGAAATGGGCGACATCGCGGTCCGCATGGCCCACAACTTTTTCTTCCATACGGCGCAGTCGATCCAAGTTTTCGCTTTTGGAGCGGGAAACATCGGCGGCACTTTGCTTGACCAAATCGGCGAGCAGCAGGAAAGCCTCCTTGCGCAAGGCATCGACATCAAGGTTATGGCGATTTCCACCGTTGACGGCCTTATGATTGACGAAAACGGAATCGACCTTAAGACTTGGCGCGAGACGACAAAGAAAATGCCGCTCAAGACAAGCGTTGACGAAATCCTAAAGTTCGTGCGCGAAAAAAAGCCCCTTAACCCGGTCTTCGTCGACTGCACCGCAAGCTACGACTTGCCCGAGCGCTACCTTGACATTTTGGAAGCGGGCATGTCAATCGCCACTCCCAACAAGCGCGCCAACTCTATGACGATGGACTTTTACAAGCAGCTTAGAAAGACGGCCAACAAAAAGCGCCGCCGCTTCTTGTACGAAACAAACGTAGGCGCGGGACTTCCGATCATCGACACTTTGCAAAACTTGTTCCGCTCCGGCGACAAGCTTACCCGCTTTATGGGAATCATGTCAGGCTCGCTTTCTTACATCTTTGGCCGATTGGACGAAGGCGTTCCCTTTAGCCAAGCCGTTCTCGAAGCAAAGGAAAAGCGCTACACAGAGCCCGATCCCCGCGACGACCTTAACGGAATGGACGTCGCCCGCAAGGGCCTCATCATCGCTCGCGAAGCCGGCTACGACATCGAGTTGACGGACGTTGAAGTCCTCAAGGTCTTCCCCGACGACTTTGACACTTCCGGCTCAACAGAAGAATTTTTGAAGAGGCTTCCACAGGTTGACGACTACTTTAAGAAAAAGATCGACGCTCTTAAAAAGAACAACAAGGTATTGCGCATGGGCGCCACAGTTCAAGACGGAAAGTGCACTGTCGGAATGTTTGAAGTCGGCCCCGAAGATCCCCTTTACGCGATCAAGGGCGGCGAAAACGCCTTTGTATTCTACACGGCGCGCTACCAGCCGATTCCCCTTACTGTCCGCGGTTACGGAGCGGGAGCGGGAGTCACGGCCGCCGGCGTATTTGGCGACATCTTGCGCACGGTAAGCTTCAACACGGAACGATAATTAAAAAAGGAATTTTATGGTAATAGTATTAAAGCGCGGGATTTCCGCGGAAGAGAAAAAGTCGCTGGCCAAATTTTTGGGAAGCCAAAATTTTAAGACCAACGAAATTGCGGGCGAGGAAGAGACAATCATCGCCGCCGTGGGCCAGCTTAAAATGGACCCGCGCGAAGTCGAGGTTTTGCCGGGCGTTGAGCGCGTCATTCCGATCTCAAAGCCTTACAAAATGGCAAGCCGCGAATTTTCTCCGCAGAATTCCGTCGTGGAAATTCCGGCTCCCAGCGGCCAGCTTATCCGAGTTGGCGGCCAGCGCATTGTGGCCATCGCAGGACCTTGCGCGGTCGAAAGCCGCGATCAAATGATGTCGGTTGCCAAGCGCGTTTCCGAAAGCGGCGCCGTCATGTTGCGCGGAGGAGCCTACAAGCCGCGCACTTCTCCCTATTCATTCCAAGGCTTGGGAGAGGAGGGCTGCAAACTATTGAAGGAAGCGGGCGACAAGTACGGCCTTCCGGTCGTCACTGAATGCGTCGCCGCCGAATACCTTCCGGCAATGCAAAAGGCCGGAATCGACTGCTACCAAGTTGGCGCCCGCAACATGCAGAACTTTGAAATGCTCAAGCGACTCGGAAAAATAAAGAAGCCAGTCATCTTAAAGCGCGGAATCAGCGCCACGATAGAAGAGTGGCTCATGAGCGCCGAATACCTTTTGTCAAGCGGCTGCGAGCAAGTAATTTTGTGCGAGCGCGGAATCAGAACCTACGAACGCGCCACCCGCAACACCCTTGACCTCAGCGCCGTTCCAATCCTAAGAAGTTTGACCCACCTTCCGATAATCGTCGACCCAAGCCACGCGCTTGGAATCCGCGACAAGGTAAGCTCGATGGGCTTTGCCGCGATCGCGGCCGGCGCTGACGGAATCATCGTGGAAGTGCATTGCAATCCCGACAAGGCTTTGAGCGACGGTCCCCAGTCCTTGTATCCCGAACAGTTCGACAAGCTTATGCGCGACATCGACGCCCTCGCCCCGATTGTGGGAAGAGAAGTTGCCCACTTGCGCAAAAGCGAGTCTCCTGTAAAAATTTCTTCCGCAAAGAAGGGCGGAGCCAAGGCTGCGAAAACCGAGGTTTCTGGCAAGGCCAAAAAATTGGTTTGCGCCTTCTGCGGAAAACGGGGAGCCTACGCCGAGCAAGCGATCACACGCCACTTTGACGACCAGGCCACGGCGCTTCCAGTCGATTCCTTCCGAGAAATTTTCCAGAGCGTTTTGGACGGAAAGGCCGACTACGGAATGGTTCCGATTGAAAATTCTTTGGCCGGTTCCGTTTACGAAAACTACGACAACCTCGCGGGCTTTGAGGACATAAGCATTGTCTCAAGCGTAACCTTGCGAATCCAGCACGCGCTTTTGGGCGTGAAGGGCGCGACGCTAGCGGACATAAAATCCATTTACTCGCACCCGCAAGGCTTTGCCCAGTGCTCAAAGTTTTTGGCGGAACATCCTGAATGGAACAAGATTGACGCTGTTTCTACAGCCACGGCCGCAAAAAGCGTCGGCGAAAAAAACTCAAAGGCCAACGCCGCGATCGCCAGCGCCGTAAACGCCAAGTACTACAAGCTTGAGGTCATAAGCGACTCGATAGAAGACGATCCAAAAAATTACACAAGATTTTTTGTCATCGCGGCCAACCATTTTGTGGCCCGCAAAAAGGACGACAAGTCCGCGTCGCTGGCCTTCCGCGCGCAAAAGGCGGAGGGAGTCAAGCCCAACGCTGTTTCCTTTATGTTCAGCGTGAAGAACGAGCCGGGAAGCCTTTACAAGTGCTTGGGCGTTTTTGACAAGAACAAGCTCAACCTTACGCGCTTGGAGTCGCGGCCTGTTCACGGCGAGACTTGGAGATACAACTTTTATGCGGACGCGGAGCTTAGCCCCGACGAGCGGAACGTTGACTATGTGAGCGCGGTTTTGGAAGCGCTTGCAAAAGAAGCGCATGAAGTTAGACTGCTTGGCGTGTATAACGCGGAGACAAGATAAAAGGAGAAATATATGCAAAAATTCGTTCTTTCTGTTTTGGTAGAAAACCACGCGGGCGTTTTGAGCCGCGTTTCTGGCTTGTTCAGCCGCCGCGGCTACAACATTGACAGCCTTACCGTTTGCGAAACAAGCGACAAGGCGATTTCGCGCATGACGATTGTAGTCATGGGCGACGACCGCATCCTTGACCAAATCGAAAAGCAGCTTTCTAAGTTGGTTGAAGTAATTTCAATCGAGCGCTGCGACGCCGACACTTGCCAGCGCGAAACTGCCTTGATTAAAGTAAAGGCCGACGGAGCCAAGCGCGAAACAATCGTAAGCACTTGCGAAATCTTCCGCGCGCACATCGTTGACGTAGGCGCCGAAAGCGTAATCGTCGAAGCGTCGGGAAGCGAGACAAAGATCGACAGCCTTATCCGCTTGCTTGAACCCTTCGGTATTTTGGAATACGCCAAGACCGGCCTTATAGCTATGTCTAGGGGTGGCAAGGTTTTGCAATAGCGGCGGGGCGGCGCTAAAAAAAATCTTGCGCCCCACTTGACGCTTCCGCCGATTTTTGCTAATATAATCGAACCATGCCGGAGTGATGGAATGGTAGACATGACAGACTCAAAATCTGTTGCGGGCGACTGCGTAAGAGTTCAAGTCTCTTCTCCGGTATAAAATCCCTTGCCAAAACGGCGAGGGATTTTTTTTCTTTATAGACATTCTGCCGCGTTGCGCGCTATAATGAACGGATATGAGCAAATATATACTGGTAACTAGCGGAGTCTGTTCAAGTCTTGGAAAGGGAGTGGCGTCTTCCACAATCGGAAGCCTTTTGGAATGCCACGGCCTCAAAGTCGCGATGATAAAGTGCGACCCTTACGTAAACGTTGACGCGGGAAACATCAGCCCCTATCAGCACGGCGAAGTTTACGTCACCGAAGACGGAGCGGAGACCGACTTGGACCTCGGAAACTTTTCCCGCTTTACCAGCGTAAACCTTACCAGCGACAACTGCATCACAATCGGAAAGGTCTACGAACAAGTAATAAAGAACGAGCGCGCGGGCCGCTACAACGGACGCACCGTTCAAGTAATTCCCCACATAACAGACGAAATCAAGCGCCGCATTTTGAGCGTAGGCGCGCAAAGCGGAGCGGACGTAGTAATAGTAGAAATCGGCGGAACGGTAGGCGACATCGAATCGATTCCTTACCTGGAAACCGCTCGCCAGCTTGTCCACGAGCTTGGAAAGGGAAACTCAATCGCCGTTCACTTGGCGCTTGTTCCCGTAATCACTGGCGGCGAGCTTAAGTCAAAGCCGGTCCAGCATTCCGTAAAGCAATTGCAGGAAGCGGGAATCCAGCCGGACGTTCTTTTGTGCCGCTGCGAAATTCCGATCGACAAGTCATTAAAGAAAAAGCTCGCCTTGTTCTGCAACGTTTCAGAAAGCGCCGTCTTTACAAGCGCCGACGTTGAAAAATCAATTTACGAGCTTCCCGTCCTCTTCCACAAGCAAGGCTTGGACGCGGAGATTCTTAAAAAATTAAAGCTCACAGACTTAAAGTGCAACATAAAGCCGTGGACCCAGTTTTTGGCCAAGCTCGGTTCGCCCGAAAAGAAAGTCACGATCGGCCTTATCGGAAAACGCGACTATCTTGACGACTGCATCAAGAGCGTAAAGGAATCCCTTTTCCACGCCGCGGTCACTTCTTGCAACGCCGAGCTGGAAATAAAGAAAATCGACGCCGAAGGCTTGGAGCGCAGCCGCGACGCAAAGACCGCCCTTAGCGGCGTTGACGGAATCGTGATTCCCGGCAACATGGGAAACCGCGGCTTTTTGGGCCTTTTGGCCGCCGTCCGCTACGCGCGCGAAAACAAGATTCCGTATCTTGGAATCGACTTGGGAATGCAGCTTATGGCGATAGAGGCGGGCCGAAACCTTGCCAAGTGGGAAGACGCGGACTCGACCGAGTTCATCCAAAACACAACGCATCCGATCGTAAGTCTTCCCGAGGAGCAGGCCGGCCTTAGCGCGTCGGGCTTGATGAAGCTTGGCGCGAGCGAAGTAAAAATCGCAAAGGGCTCAAAGCTCAACGCCATCTATAAAAAAACGTCCGTCCTTGAGCGCCACCGCAACAAACATTCGGTTGACCGCCGCTACAAGGAAACCTTGGAGTCGTTCGGGCTTACGGTAACCGCCTCAAGCGCCGCCGACGGCCAAATCGAAGCCTTTGAGTGGAGCGACCACCCTTGGGGAATCGGCGTCCAGTACCACCCGGAATTTGTTTCCAGGCCGGTAAAGCCGCATCCTCTTTTTACCGCCTTCATTCAAGCGGCGCTAGAGAAATAGGGCTTTTTTGCCGATAATTTAATAATGAAGTTTTTTTGTCCGCGCCTAATTACGACAATTCTCGTTCCTGTCCTTGCCGCCGCTTTTTGCGCCGCGTGCAGCGTAAATTACGGCAACGTTTACGAAACGGAGGACACCGTTCCCGAATTGATGCTTGACGAGGCCGTCTTTAAGAGGGTAAAGGATTCAAAGGTAAGCTCGCTGATTCAAAGCAAGCGCCTTGAGGAATTTAAGGACGGAGGAACGGTTCTAGCCCAAGACATTCAGTTTGAAAGCAAGGACGAAAACGGCCAAGTAAACTCCTTTGGCAGCGCGGGCCTTATGAAGGCCGACACGATAAACGAAGTCTACGAATTTTATAACGGAATCCATATCGAAGCGCCTGAGCGGGGCTTTGTGATAGACGGCGAAAGCTTGCGCTGGAATGGAAAGACCGAGCAGCTTTCCGGCGAAAAAGGAAAAACCGTCACTGTAAAAAAAGACGGCGTCACCTTAAGCGGAAGCGGCTTTTCGGCCAGCGCCATAAGCGAATCCTTTAGCTTTGCGTCGAATGTCGGCGGCGTTTACGTTGACAAAAAAGAGGAAGAAGGCGAGGGTGAAGAATGACAAGGCGCGGTTTTAGTCTGGCAAGCGTTTCGCGTTTGTATTTGGCCCTTGTCTTTTTCGCGTTTTTTGCCGTTCCACTGGCGGCGGAAGAGATAAGCTTTAAGGCCGACACGATGAGCGGCCGCGCCGGCTCCAAAGAAGACACGACCCGCCTTGCCGGAAACGCCCAAGTTTTGACAGAAAGCATAGAGATACGCGCCGATTCCATAGAGCTTAGCGGAAAGGAATTTCGCTACGTGTCCGCGGCCGGAAACATAAAGGGCTCCTACAAGGAGTCCAACTTGGAATTTGAATGCCAAGAGTTAAGCTACGACCGCGAGTCCAAAACCGTTTCCCTTTCCGGCGACGTGAGATTGATTGATGTCGATAACGAAGTGACCGCTGGCGCCCAAATGATAGAATACAATTCCAACACCGACATAGCCGTTCTTCAAATAGAAGTCAAGCTTGAGCAAAAGAAAAACGTTTGCACGTCGGCCTACGCGGTTTATCGCAAAAAGGAGCAAATGCTAGAGTTGAACGGAAGCGCAAAGGTCGTTCAAGACGACGACTCCTTTGCCGCCCAGTCCATAACCTTTAACATGGACACCGAAGAAATCACTATGGACGGAAACGTTCACGGCTCCGTCATCGACGAAGGAAAAAAGAAGGACAAAAAGAACGGCCAAGAGGGCGAAGAAAGCCAGGAAGCCCAGGAAGGCGGCGAAAGCCAAGAAGCCCAAGAAGGGCAAGAAAGCGGCGAAGGCCAAGAAGCCCTAGAGGGCCAGGAAAAGCAGGAAGACCAAGAGGCCCAGGAAAAGCAAGAAGGCCAGAAAAAAAAGAAGGGCCGCAAAAAGCAAAAAGGAAAGGAGGCCAAAAATGAGTGACCAAACTGTCCAAAAAATCCATACATTGAGGGTCTCCAGCCTATACAAGTCCTTTGGAAAAAAGCAAGTCGTAAAAGGCGTGGATTTTTCCGTTCAAACTGGCGAAGTTTTGGGACTCTTGGGCCCCAACGGCGCCGGAAAAACCACTTCTTTCTATATGATAGTTGGATTTTACCAGCCCACAAGCGGCGAAATCTTTTTGGACGAGGAACGGATCACTCCTTTGCAAATGTATAGGAGAGCGCAAATGGGCATTTCCTATCTTCCGCAGGAGCCTTCCGTCTTTAGAAAGCTGACTGTTGAGGACAACATTTGGGCCATTTTGGAAACCCGCACGGATTTGGACAAAAAGCAAAAAAAGGCCCTTTTGGAGGAACTGATAGAGGAATTTTCAATCGTAAGAATCCGCCGCCAGTACGCCTACACCCTTAGCGGAGGAGAGCGCCGCCGAACCGAAATCGCCCGTTCCCTGGCCATAGCGCCCAAATTCCTTCTTTTGGACGAGCCTTTTGCCGGAATCGACCCGATCGCCGTAAGCGACCTTAAAAAAATGATTCAAATCCTAAAAAAGCGCGGAATCGGCATCCTTATCACCGACCACAACGTCCGCGACACCCTGGAAATCACCGACCGCGCCATCATCATAAACAATGGAGAAATCATCGCCCAAGGCCGCCGCGACGAAATCCTCCAAAACGAGCAAGCCCGCAAAGTTTACCTGGGCAGCGACTTCTCGATGTGATTTTGGGAGAAAGATAAAAAACGCGCGAAGGCGCGGCTTGTTTGAGTCGCTTTTGCGCTTTTTTTTTCGGTTTATTGAAAAAATCATTTGACAAAATTCCGTTCCTCTGTTATTATTAGGATAGAATTACTATAAACAGAATCAGGAGAAAAAGTATGAATAATCTAGTGTTATTTATAGTTCTTCCGGTTGCTGGAGTGGTTCTTGGATGGACAATTCGCTGGCTGTATGCCAGATTTCAATTATCTGCGTCAGAACAAAAAGCTGAACGTTTAAGACAGGATGCAATTAGAGAAGCTGAAGCTCAGAAAAAAGAAATTTTGCTTAACGCAAAAGATGAACTCATTCGGGAACGAAACCAGCAGGAACGGGAAAATCGGGAGCGCCGCGCGGAAGTGCAGCGCTATGAGGCGCGCGTAAGCCACAAAGAGGAGTTGCTTGACCAGCGCGCGGCCCAGTACGACAAGCAGGACAAGGAATTCATAGAAAAACTTGCCGCTTTGGAAAAGCGCGAGGGCGTTGTCCAAGCGCAGGAAGAGGAATACAGGCGCGAATTGGAGCGCATTTCCGGCCTTACGGTTCAGGAAGCCAAAGACCTTATCATTAGGAATTTGGAGAACGACGCCCGCCACGACGCGCAGGCCTTGCTTAACAAGGTTGAGCAGGAAGCCCAGCTTAACGCCGAAAAAAAGGCGCGCGACATCCTTGTTTCAACAATTCAAAGAATCGCCACAGAAACAACCGGCGACATCACTGTCGCGACTGTTTCATTGCCTTCGGACGAAATGAAGGGCCGCATCATCGGCCGCGAAGGACGCAATATCCGCGCCTTGGAAACATTGACCGGCGTTGACATCATCATCGACGACACGCCCGAAGCGGTCGTAATCTCTTGCTTTGACCCCGTCCGCAAGGAAATCGCAAAGGAATCTTTGGAGCGCCTTATTTCCGACGGCCGAATCCATCCGGCCCGCATCGAGGAAATCGTTCAAAAGGTTACCCGCGAAGTCCAGAACAGAATTTACGAAGAGGGCGAAAAGGCCTTGTTTGACTTGGGAATCCACAATATGCCCACGGAAGGCGTTCGCGCCTTGGGCCGTTTGTACTTCCGCACAAGCTACGGCCAGAACGTTTTGGTCCACTCAAAGGAAGTCGCCGAGATCGCGGGCCTGTTGGCCGCAGAGTTGGGCGCCAACCGAGAATTGGCCAAGAGAGCCGCCATTTTGCACGACATCGGAAAGGGCGCTGAAAACGACAGCGACCAGAACCACGCCGAAGTCGGAGCGGAAATCGCCCGCAAAATGGGAGAGGCCGCCCAAGTGGTCAACGCCATCGGCGCCCACCACAACGACATCGAGCCTTCAAGCCTTGAGGCGATTATCGTCCAAATCGCCGACGCGATCAGCGCCGCCCGTCCGGGCGCCCGCCGCGAGACTGTTGACAATTACGTCAACCGCCTTGAAAACCTTGAAAAAATCGCCGAAGGCTTTAACGGCGTCGAAAAGGCCTACGCCATCCAGGCCGGCCGCGAGCTTAGAATTCTTGTCAACAACGAGAAGATTCCTGACGGAGACGTCAAGGAGCTGGCCCGCAAGATCGCCAAGCAAATCGAAAACGACTTGCGCTATCCCGGCCGCATAAAGCTAACCATGATCCGCGAAACAAGGATAGTGGAGTACGCAAGATAGTTTTGGTAAAACGAAAAAGCCGCCGTTCGGCGGCTTTCTTCTTTTCAGTGGAACGCTAGTCTAAAATAGACTGCCAATGTATTGTCGTAATTGTCATACCCCGTTGGCAGGAACAAGTAGCAGGCGCCAACGACTGGAATCACGCCGCTGCCGCTCTTAAAGTCGTATTCGACGGCCAGCCTAAATCCGTTGCCCCATTTGGCGGACTGAACTTTTTCGTAGTCGCCGCTCATGCCTTCCCAATCGTGGCGGACGCCCAGCGCGTACGCCAATGACACCGAAAGGTTTCCGAGCCCCGGGTAGAACTGCAAGCCGCCAAAAAAGGTCGGCGACGCGTGGTTTGAGTGGCGGCCGTCCTTCCATATAAAGTCAAGCATTGTCTGAAAGCCGCCCAAAAAATAAAGCTGGTCGGTCAATTTTAGGGTGATTCCGGCGTCAGTGTAAAGAATGATTCTGCTGTAGCCGCACCTCATCGCCTCCCGTTCGTTGGACTTTAGGGAGCTGTCTCCGTAGAATGTGTATCCGCTTCCAAGCGCGAACTGGTATCCAAAAAATTTGCGCTCGCTTTCGGCAAAAATCATGGCGGAACAAAGGGCCGCGGCGATAATCAATAGAAACTTCTTCATATTTTGTTTATCGGAAAATTTTACTAGACTTTTCAGCGGATTTTTATTATCTTTAAAGCAACAGCGGTATATATAGGAGAACTAAAAATGGCAGAAAACTGCGGACACGATTGCGGACATTGTTCCGAAGGCTCTTGCGCGGAACGAAGCGCTCCCCAAAAATTGGAAGCTAACAAAGACAGCAAAATAAAAAAAGTCATCGCCATTGTAAGCGGAAAGGGCGGCGTAGGAAAGTCGCTCGTGACAAGCCTTTTGGCCTGCAAAATGCAAAAGATGGGTTATAAAGCCGCCATTTTGGACGCGGACATCACCGGACCCTCAATCCCCGAAAGCTTTGGCGAAAGCGACAAGCGCGCCGACGTGGTCGAAGGTCAGGACGCCCTAAAGCCTGTCGTCACTTCTAGCGGAATAAAATTGATGTCAATGAACTTTTTGCTGCAAAACGAAAACGACCCGGTCGTATGGCGTGGCCCTGTCATTTCAGGCGCGGTAAAGCAGTTCTGGACAGACGTTGTTTGGAACGACGTTGACTTTATGTTCGTGGACATGCCTCCGGGAACGGGCGACGTTCCCCTTACAGTGTTCCAGTCACTTCCGATTGACGGAATAATCGTAGTTTCTTCGCCCCAGCAATTGGTGCGCGTGATTGTGGAAAAGGCCGTCAAGATGGCTAACATGATGAACGTTCCGATTTTGGGCTTGATAGAAAACATGTCTTACGTTAAGTGCCCGGACTGCTCAAAGGAAATCTACGTTTTTGGAAAGAGCAACATAGAAGGCATCGCAAAGACTTTTGAGCTGCCTGTTTTGGCCCGCATTCCGATGAGGCCCGAAACCAGCGCCCACGTCGATTCCGGCGACATCGAAAACCTTGAAGTTCCCGAACTAGACGAAGCCGCGCAAAAAATCAAGGCGCTGTTGTAGCCGGGCGCTTTATTGTAAAAGCTTAAAACGGTCGTCGGGCTGCTCGTTAAAGTAGGAACGGAAGGTGTCTTGCGCTTCTTGGGGAGTGGCCGCGTTGAGCATCTTGCTTTTTATGTAATGGCCAAAGGTAAAGTTGTCGCAGTAGTAGGAAAAAAAGCGCTGCATGCGGCTCTTAAAAAATTCCGGCGGCTGGAACTCTTGCAAGAGCGCGATGTAGTCCAAGCCCGTTTGCATTAAATCTATGCGGCCGCCGTTAAGGTCTTGCAAGCCGTTAAAGGCGCCTCGCAATTGGGCAAAGATCCACGGTTTTTGAACGCTGGCTCGGCTAATCATAAGTCCCGCGCAATCGGGGCAATCCGCCAGAGCGGCGGCCGCGCTGGCCGCGTCCTTTACGTTTCCGTTGTAAACTACATCGGCTCCGCGCGGCTTTAGGCGCTCGGCCAAGCGCTGGGCAAAATAGCGGCGCGGCGGCCTGGCCAGTTTTTCCCGCTGCGTTCTTGGATGCAGGACAAGGCGCTGGACGCCAGAGTCGCAAAGTCCTTGGCAAAAGTCGTAGAATTCTTCTTCCTTAAAATTTTCCGCGCCAAGGCGGAGTTTTACGCTAAGTCGGTAGGCCGGCGCGGACTTTTCTATCGCGCGCTTCACTCCGCGTACCATGGCGAGCGTTTCTTCGCGCGGCTTTAGCATCCAGGCGATTCCCGCGCCCGAGTGGACGATTTCGGGGGCCGAGCAGCCCATGTTTAGGTCGATTCCGATTCCGCCGAGCGGGGCAAGAACTTCGACCGCCGCCGCCATTGACTGGCCTTCCTTGCTGGTAAGCTGCCAAACGATTTTTTGCGGGACAGGCCCGTTCATCAAATAGTATTTTTCAAAGGGGCCTTTTTGCAAGAGCGTGGGAGCGTTTATCATTTCTGTGTAGTATTCGTTCGGGCCGCCGAATTGTTCCGTCAAGCGGCGGAAGGCCTCGTGGCTAAGCGTCGCCATCGGGCCCGCGATCAGTTGCGTCATATACTTTCATTTTAGCATATTTTGTGGTAGAATGGAAAGCATGGAAATAGAGTTAAAGGCCCACGCGCGGGACCGCGAGGCTGTGTTGCAAAAATTGCGCTCCTTTGCCGTCTTTGACAAAAGCGTTTCAAAGGACGACCGCTATTTTAAGATGGAAAAAAGCGGCGCCCCCCACGGACATATAACCGCGCGCATTCGCCAAGAAAAAAGCGCGGACAAAAACGGCCGCGCGCTTGAAGAAAAAATTTTGTTGACTTACAAAAAAAAGGAAAAGCGCCTTGCAAGCGGGGGCGGCGCGTTAGAGGTGAACCAAGAATTTGAGGCCGCCTTGGACAACGCCGAATGTTTGGAAGCGCTTTTTGCGGACATCGGCTTTGTTCCGCATTTTACAAAGCATAAGGACGCTATCGGTTTTTACGCCGACACGCCTTGCGGAAAGGCGCATTTGGAATTGTGTTCCGTTCCCCCCTTGGGAGACTTTTTGGAAATAGAGTTTGTGACGGAGGACGACGTT
>JBGUQT010000002.1:0-19419 GCA_045131275.1 Treponema sp. | reverse complement strand
ATATTTGAACGGATAAACATAATATAAGGCGCTCTGCGTTTTTCGTCAAGCGCCTTTTTGGAAATTTTTCGAATTTTTTGCGAAATTTGTAAATTTGCGCTAAAATAGTTGTTATCAAATTATATTAGGAGTTTTTTATGAAAAAATTATTCATTGCGGCGCTTTTTGGCGCTTTGTTCATGGGATCAGTCTTTGCTCAAGGAAAGACTTTTGTAATCGATTTGGCTGACACAACAAATGGAAAAGTGGTCACAATCGGAAAAAATCCGTATGGCCCGAATTTCCAGAACGTGAACCCGCCGACATTTACAAAATATTTCTCCGGCAATTTGCCTTCACCGGGCGACGTTGTGGAAGTTCACTTTAAATTTGTCAGCAATGTTGACATCCCTGGTTTGACGATGGCTGTCATCGACAATTCAGAGGCCGCAAAGTGGTGGCTTCCGATTTCAAATCAATATGAAAGCGTTAACGACATTATGGCCAATGTTCCTTTTGAAGGAGTTTTGCAATTTAAGGTAGCCGCAAAGCCTGTTTCGGCGATTACCGTTCAGATGATGTATGACGACGAAATTAAGAGCAAATTGACTTTGCAAAAATCTGGCGTTAAAACCGGCGTAAAATAAGCGTTCAAATTTTTTGCGCGCATTTTATGTTTGGAGGAACAATGAAAAAATTTTTGGCTCTTTGCGCGGCGGCGCTTGCGTTCGCAACCTTTGGTTGTTCTAAAAAAGACGTAATCGCGCCGACAACTCCCGCTCCTGGCTTGCAGAGCGACCTTTACACCGACGCGGACTTGGTCTGGGAAGAAAACTTTGACGGCGACCAGCTCAACATGGACAACTGGAAGTACGAAACCCATGAGGCCGGTTGGGTGAACCAAGAGCTTCAAAGCTACGGAACTTCCACCGAAAACACTTATGTCAAAGACGGTTGCCTTGTGATTCAGGCGCTCAAAAACAAAAAGACGAATGAATACACTTCCGGCAGAATCAACACATTCGGAAAGCATGCGTTTAAATACGGCCGCTTTGAGGCCCGTCTAAAGGTTCCAAACGGCAAAGGCTTTTTGCCGGCTTTTTGGATGATGCCGTCAAGCGAAGGCTATTACGGCCCGTGGCCCCGTTGCGGCGAGATTGACATTATGGAAGTGCTTGGCGACGAAACAAATCGCGTTTTCGGAACGATTCACTACGGCGAGCCGCATACGCAGCAGCAGGGAAAATACACTCTGACCGAAGGCGACTTTTCCAAGGAGTTCCATGTTTACGCCTTGGAATGGGATCCAGGCGAATTCCGCTGGTATATTGACGGAAAGCTTTACTACAAGACCAACGAATGGTTCACCAGGCCCCGCGCCAACGGAGACGGGCGTCCTTATCCCGCTCCCTTTAACAAGCAGTTTTACATTATCCTGAACCTTGCCGTCGGCGGCACTTGGGTCGGATATCCGGAAAAGAACGCCAAGTTCGCGGAGAACGCTCGGCTTATCGTTGACTACGTTCGCGTTTACCAAAAGAAAGAGTATGACGAAAACGTAAAGATGCCGGAAAAGGTCATCGTCTTGCGCGAGCCTGACGCGGACGGAAACTATGTCCAAAATTCCAAGTTTACGGAAAAAGAAGACATGAGCGACGGAAAAGGCTGGGACTTTTATACCGCTGGCGGCGGCGAAGGTTCGGCGACCATCGGCGGCGGAGAGCTTAAGGTCAAGACAAAAAAGGCAGGCTCTCTTGAGTACAGCATTCAGATTTTCCATGTCGGAATTCCGATTGAAAAAGGCTGTACTTACGAATTTTCTTTTGACGCCAAAGCGTCCGCGCCGCGAACGATTCTCGCCGCCGTTTCCGCTCCGGAACGCAACTGGATTCGCTACTTTAAGGACACAAAGGTTGAGCTGACCAAAAAGTTCAATCGATACACCTTTAATTTTACTATGAACCAAGACACAGATCCAATGGGCCGCGTTGAATTCAACATGGGAAAGCAAGGATCTACCGCGGATGTGATCATCAAAAATGTTGTGGTAAAAAAGGTGAATTAAGCTAGGCGAAATTTTATGAAAGGAAAGATGAAAAGATTTTGGGCGCGAGCGATTTTTGCAAGCGCCTTGATCGCGACAGCCGCGCTTGTTGTTGGATGCGTTTCTATAAAACGGGCTAGAAAATTAGTTATGTCCGGGGACAAAGTGTCCGCGATAGAAATGCTTTGCAAACTGATAAGCAACAAAAAGGACGAGGCTGAGGCTGTCGCGCTTTTCATCGAAATTTATCCTTCCACTGTGGAGGAAATGCGGCCGCAGGAAAGCGTTCAACAACTAAGGAAGGAATTTGCCGACAAGCATGGCGGATCGGAAATTCAAGCCATAAAAAAATGCGCTGAAAATTCTTCCAGCATAAAGAACGTTATGAGTCATCCCGACATAGCGAACGTTATCCGAAAAAGCGAGCGGATAATCACAGCCTATGGCGGGTTGGCCAGAATAAAAAAAGCGGTCCTAGTATTGCCGAGAGTCTTGTACGACGAAGCTACCGGCGAGCATGAGGTTGTAAAATATTCGGACGACTTTGCCGGATTGCAAAATGATTCTAAAAGAGGCTTGGCCGAGTTTTACTACAACATCGCCGAAGCTTTCTTTCCTGGAACAAACACGCAAGAAAGAATTTGGCTAATCGACTTTTACAAAAAAGCGGAATCAACTTACAGCGGAATCGGCCAAACCGCCGCAAGGTGCGCCGAGCTTTGCTACTTAAACGGCCAAGAATACGAGCGCCTGAGTTCTATCGCCGGAAAAAAAGAGGCGATTTCTTGGTATAAAAACGCGTTGGTTTGGCAGCGAAATTACAAGGACGCGAATGAACGCGTTCAAATTTTAAGTTACGAAATCGCGATGCTTTTGTTGGGCCAAGCGCGAACAAAAGAAGACTACAAAGAAATTCTTGTCTATCTTTCTTACGCTGGAAACTATAGGGACACTCAAGCGCTAATCATCAAGGTTAAATATTATCTTGCATATTTATATCGAGCCGACAGAACCATTAGCTCTTATGAAGAAGCGGGAAAAATTTTCGAGACGCTTGGAAACTACAAATTGTCTCCATACGAAACGTCATTATATAACTTTTATAAAAAACTAAAGACATTGAATAAAGGCCACGCATACGGAAGGCTGTATCTTTCCGCTGGCGCTTTTTGTCCGTTCACCATGACAAGAAATCTTGTTCCAAACGGCGACGACACTTCTACCCTCCGTCTTTCGCGCAATACCTCTGTAATAGACGTGTTCATTCCGTCAATGGAAAAGACGATTTATCCCGGATCAATTATCGAAGGCGACACAATAGCTCCGCAGAATTTTGCGCAATTCGCTTACGGCGCTAGAAATCCAGTGGCCTGGTCGTTGAGTTCTTCGGGAAGAGTTTTGTCAGAAGAAAAGTTGACAAATCCTCTTGACGCGAATTATTCGGTAAAAGAAATCCATAAAGCCGCGACAAGATGTTCCAGCATGATGGATTTGGATTGTACGTATGAGTTCCATACGATTTATTCGCCCGAAGATTTGGAGTTGACTACAGGAATCGGTTTGGGGCGCGACAAAGTTTCATACGCGATAAGCGCGTATGGTTGGAATCCCAATAAATCTTATACGCTTGTAAAAGTGACGCAAAAATTCTATTCCGCGGCTCTGCGCGCGCCTTTGCTTCCAATTGATTTTTTTGCCGTAAACAAAAATGTCGTTACGCCCGCGATGCTAAGGAACGTCACGCCTTATTATGTCGCTTCGGTTGACTACGGGCGAAAGGCTTGCTTTGTCATTTGCTCCAATCTAACAAGCGAAGAAATTGTTAGCGACTTTAAGCGTTGCAGGCCTCGCGACAAAAAGAACAGCGGTGCTTCGGGAATGCGGGTAAACCAAGACGTCGCCTATAAGTGGGAGCGAAGCGGAACGACAGTTAACGCCATAACTGTTTCGGAAAAAATTTATTCTGTGAACAGTCTTGACGGAATTTACAATTGGATAAAGGTCGGCTCAAACATGGCTGTCGAGGCCGATGATTTGGTTCCGATATCGTTCGTTCTAAGAAATTTGCTGGACAATTCTTACGCCCGCTTGTCGCAAGAGCAAAGCGTTGTTGTAAAAACGCCGCAGCCCAAAGAGGTGAATGAAACAAAGGTTGAGGATTCTTCCGCGGAAAACGTTCCCAAGCCCAAAGAAGATGCGACGCCGCAGCCTGCGCAAGAAGACATTCCCGAAAGGCCGGAGCCCGAGCCGACAACAACAACGCAGGACATTCCCGCAAGCGCTTACAACGGCGACACGTCGTTAATTTTTGTCGGCAAGAAAGGCTATTACAAATGTTCTTCTATTAGCGTTGAACAGGGAAGCGGAGTAAAGACTTATTACTATGACATTCCCGCGGCGGAGATAGAAGTTTGTGTTGCCAGTTGGAGCGACTCGGAATTTGCGTCAGTGACGGTGAACGGAATCGCGATGCAAAAAAACAAGACAGTTTACAGTTTTAGAGACGTTAGCGGAAACACTATCAGCCTTGACACTGTTGATTCAAGCGGAAAGCGCGTTCATAATTTGCTTGTCGTAAGGCGACGGTAATCAAACGAAGCCAGCCGTTTAGGCGGCGGCGCCGGCGCTTCCGAAAATGCCGCCAAAAATTCCAAAGCTTAAAGCCATCATAATCACGCCGGCAAACAAAACGCCCAAGGTGACGGCGATGACAGTTTCCTTAAAATCCATGTCCAAAAGGCTGGCGGCCAAAGTTCCTGTCCAGGCTCCCGTTCCGGGGAGCGGAATGCCCACGAACAAAAAGAGCGCGACAAAAAGCGTGCGGCCGGCTTTTGCCTTAAGTTTTTTTCCGGCGTCGCTGCCCTTAATTAAAAAGAATTGGCAAATTTTGTCGATGTATTTTTTGTCCTGGCCCCATTCCAAAAAACGGCGCGCGAACAAAAATATGACGGGAACGGGAATCATGTTTCCGATAATGCAAACGGCGTAAGAAGGAATGATGGGCAGGCCTAGCGCTTGCGACACCGGAATCGCGCCGCGCAACTCGATTAATGGAACCATGCTGATAAAGAAAATCCAAAGGTATTTTAAGAACATACGCTGACTTTACCAAAAAAGAGCGGTCTTTACAAGCGCGAAAGCGGCCGCAAATTTGCAAAATCGCGTTTTATGTGTTATAATGGCACATTCAACTTTGGAGAAGGCAAATGGCAATCACAGAATTTTTGGAAAAAAACCGAAAGCTTTACGGCGACGAGGTCGCTCTTGTAGAGGTTAACCCCGAACAAGAAGAAACGCGAAAAATCACTTGGAAAGACTATGATTTGATTCAATCCACCGACAAAACTTTTTACCGCCGCGAAATCACTTGGCGCGTCTTTGACGAAAAGGCCAACCGAATGGCCAACATGCTTTTGGCGCGGGGAATCAAGCGCGGCGACAAGGTTGCCATTTTGATGATGAACTGCCTGGAATGGCTTCCGATTTACTTTGGCGTTTTAAAGGCGGGAGCGATTGTCGTTCCGATGAACTTTAGGTATTCCGCCGACGAAATTTTGTATTGCGCTGACTTGGCCGAAGTGGACATTTTGCTTTTTGGTCCGGAATTTATCGGCCGCGTTGAGCAGATAGAAGAAAAGCTTAACAAGAACCGCCTTTTGATTTACGTTGGCGAAAACTGCCCCACATTCGCCGAAAGCTATCGCGAGTTGGTGGCGGACTATCCCAGCAAGGCGCCGGAGATTGAATTGAAGGACGACGAAGACGCGGCCATTTATTTTTCAAGCGGAACGACGGGCTTTCCAAAAGCGATTTTGCACACCCACCGCTCCCTTATGCACGCCGCTTTGGTGGAACAAAAGCACCATTCGACAAACCGCTCGGACTGCTTTTTGTGCATTCCGCCGCTCTACCACACCGGCGCCAAAATGCACTGGTTTGGCTCGTTGGTGTCAGGAAGCCGAGCCGTTTTGTTAAAGGGAACCAAGCCCGAATATATTTTGGGCGCCGTTAGCCGCGAAAAATGCACGATAGTTTGGCTTTTGGTTCCGTGGGCGCAGGACATTCTTGACGCCTTGGACAGCGGAAAAATAAAAGCGGCGGATTACCAGCTTGACCAATGGCGCTTGATGCACATCGGCGCCCAGCCCGTTCCGCCCAGCCTAGTAAAGCATTGGCTTGAATATTTTCCAAAACACCAGTACGACACCAACTACGGCTTGTCGGAAAGCATCGGTCCTGGCTGCGTTCACCTTGGAGTGGAAAACGTTCGCAAGGTCGGAGCGATTGGCGTTCCGGGCTACGGCTGGGAATGCAAGATTGTCGATGCGGAAACAGGCAAGGAAGTTGAGCGCGGAAAGGCCGGCATTCTTTACGTCAAAGGTCCCGGCGTAATGAAGGAATACTTTAACAACCCGGAAGCCACGGCGGAAGTTTTGCACGACGGATGGCTGGACACCGGCGACGTCGCGATGCAAGACCCCGAAGGCTTTTACTACCTTGTTGACCGCGCCAAAGACGTTATTGTTTGCGGCGGCGAAAACTTGTATCCGGTCCAGATTGAAGACTTTTTGCGCAAGAATGAAAAGATCAACGACGTGGCCGTCATCGGTTTGCCCGACAAGCGCTTGGGCGAAATCGCGGGCGCCGTCATTCAGTTAAAGGAAGGAATGACAGCCACCGAAGAAGAGATCAACGAATTTTGTTTGGAACTTCCGCGCTACAAGCGGCCCAAGAAAATCATATTTGCGCCGGTTCCCAGAAACCCCACCGGCAAAATCGAAAAGCCCAAGCTGCGCAAAATGTACGGCCAAGAGCATTTGGTCGCCTACGAGAACGAAGGGTAATCCGCTCGCTGCGTGCCTTTACTCGTTCCTACTTTTTCTGCACAGCGGCGCGGACGGCGGCGGCAAAGAGTTGGTCTTGGTCTTCGCGCGGTTCCACCGAGAAGGCCGGCTCTTGAGTGCCAGGAATCGTGCGGTAAATTTTTCTTGAATCGGCTTTGTATGCCGGCGAGCTGCGCGAGTTGATCCACCAGTCAAGGACCGAAACAATGCAAGAAATGTATTTGATTATGTTCGCGTTGTTGGCGGTTGTGTTTTCGCTCTTGTCCTTTGCGTTAAGCAAAACATCCAAGCGTTTTGAAATTGGCGAGGTAATCTCAAAGTCATAGTGAGCCCAAGGATTGTTCAAGCCGCCGATTGTTCCGCGGTTCATTTCGCTTTGGGAAATTTGTTTTGTAAGGTCGTTAAAAGCGTCTCGCAAGAATGCCGTTCTGATGAACAAGGCCAAATACTTGTTGTTGTTGATGGGGCGTTCCAACAAAAGCTGCTCAAAAGTAAAGTGCGGAAGGAAGCTGTACTTGGTAAGCCAAAGAATGTCGGTGACGCATTTTTTTCCTGCGCGGGTTGTGATGTAGTTGGCCTGCGTGTAGGTTTGGTTTACCAACTGCTTTAACTGTTCGCCGTAGTCCCTGCTAAAGAGAGTGTCTACATAAACTGGCCATTCGCTAAGCGCCTTTGTAAGGTTGTCTTCGCGCGAGGCAAAGGCGGGGTTTCCTTCAACGTTAAACTGCATCTTGTTGCATGCGCGGAAAAGGTCTTGCAAAATTTCGCAAAGAATGATCGTTATTTGAACCGGATTTTCAGGCGCCAGCATCAAGTAGGCTTCGTCAAAATCGTAAAGGGGGTCAAAGTAGGGCCACATGTCCGGGAAGGTGTCAAGTTTTTTAAATCCCGCTCCGGGGAACAGGCGGTCAAGAAGCGCGACGCCGCGTTCCACCATTTCGTTTTGGGCAAGCTCTTGCTTTTCTTGTTCCTTCTTTTTTTCTTCCGCTTCTTTGGCTTTGTCTTCGGCTTCCTTTGCCTTGCGGACTTCTTCGGGGTCAACTTTCTTTTCGGGCAAAAGCAGGTCGAATTTTTTTAGGCCGAGGAAGTTGAGGATGGATGAAACTTGCGCCACAAAAAAGTGGGGGAACTCGTCGTAAGGCGTTCCGCACATTCTCATCAACAAAGGATAAAGGCCCCTGATGATTCGCGTGTAAAGGTACATCCATTCAGTTATCGCCTCTTTTGCAAAGCGGGAAAATTTGTCTTTGTCCGCGTTGGGGTAGTGAAGCAAGTCGGCGTAAATTTCTTTTATGATTCGGACGACCATCGGTTCGCCAATGTAATAAATTGTAATCAACAATCTGTAGACGGCTTTTACAAAGGGAACCAAGTCCGCTACGACCGGAGCGTCTTGCAAGGTCTCCAAGTTTACAAAAGCGAGTTTTGCCTCGCGGGTGGACCATTCAGAAACCTTGCGCAAGAATTTAAATTTTTGCGCCGTGTCATTTTGAATTTTGGCCTTGTAAGTGTCGGGCGAAATTTGGACGATTGTTTTTATGACGGAAATAAAAGCGTTGATGTGGTCCAAGTGGGCCTTTAGGGTAATCTCGGCAAATTCCGGTATTACTTTTTCGGAACCGTCTTTGGCCAATTTTTTAATAAAGTTGAACAAGCCGTAATTGGGCTTTATGGCAAAGGCGTCGCTCATCATGAGCTTGTCGATTTTTGCGTTGTCTTTGGAAGAAATTTGCGGCAAGTTGGCCGCCCTAGTGACCTTTTTCTTTGGCTCCGCGAACGTTGGATTTGAGGCGCCAGAAGCCGTTCCACCGGAAGAACTTTTGCTTGTTGCGGCTGAAACGTTTGTCGGGCGCACGACACGGTGGCTGGGCGCGCGCTTGGGCAGTTTGGAATAGTCGATGGGCACGGACTTTTCTGTCATAATCTCGCCGCCCAAGACTTTTGTCATGCGCTCGGCTTCTTCTTTGTCAATCGCGCCGATGTTCTTGCGAGTTGCGTCCAATGTGCCTGGCTCCCAAACCGCTTTAGGCTTGGAAGGTCCTGAAAAATCCTCTGCCATATCCCCTTATTTTAACACACTTTGTGTGTTTTTGCAAATAGGAAATTATTGACGTTCGCGGCTCACGCCGCGCAGGCAATAGCGCAGATTTTTAATGGAATTCGCCCCAGTTGGCGCCGTGCTCTATCGAAACGCGGAGGGGAATCGAAAGCTTTACCGCGCCTTCCATTTTTTGGCGGAGGAGCTCGATCGTTTGTTCCACAATCTCCGGCTTGTCGGGGCATTCCAAAATCAATTCGTCGTGGACTTGCAGCAAGAGGCGCGCTCCGTTGTTGGCTTCCTTGAGGGCGGCGCTTACGTCTAGCATCGCTTTTTTTACGATGTCGGCGGCGCTGCCCTGAACGGGAGTGTTCACCGCGATGCGCTCAGCGGCGGCTTTTTCCACCTTGTTTTTGCTGTTGATGTTCATAATGCGGCGGCGGCGGCCCATAATCGTTTGGACGTGGCCGCTTTCTTCCGCTCCCCTAATCGTGTTGTTGATAAAGGCGCTGATGGCGGCGTACTGCTTAAAGTAATTGTCGATAAAGCCCTGCGCCTGCGTTCTTGGGATTCCAAGCTGCGCGGCAAGGCGGAAGGCGCTCATTCCGTAAATCACGCCAAAGTTGATTGTCTTTGCAGTGCGGCGCATCTCTGGCGTGACTTGGTCCGCGGGAACGCCGTAAATAAGCGAGGCTGTGGCTTTGTGAACGTCGTCGCCGTTAATAAAGGCGCCGCGCATGTTTTGGTCGCCCGAAAGGTGAGCCAAGACCACAAGCTCGATTTGCGAATAGTCGGCGCTTATCAATACTGTTCCGGGTACTGCTGTAAAGGCCGAGCGGATTTTGCGGCCCGACTCGTTGCGCACGGGAATGTTCTGCAAGTTGGGGTCGCGGCTTGAAAGGCGGCCTGTCGCCGTTCCTGTTTGCATGAACGAAGTGTGGACGCGGCCTTGCTTGTCGGCCAATTTTGGAAGAGCCTCGACATAAGTTGACTGCAACTTTGAAAGCTCTCGGAACTTCAATATTTTCGCGGGAACGGGATCCAGCTCGGCAAGCTCTTCCAAAACGCTTGTGTCGGTGGAGTAGCCGGTCTTGGTTTTCTTTCCGTGCGGAAGGCCGCGCTCGGTGAACAAAACTTCCTGCAATTGCTTGGGCGAGGCGATGTTGAATTCGTGGCCGACTTCTTTGTAGATTTCTTTTTCCGCCGCTGAAATTTCTTTTTGCAAATCCTTGTTATAGGAATCGAGCGCCGCCGAATCCAAGTGGATTCCCGCCAATTCCATCTCGCCTAAAATTTTTATAAGAGGCATTTCGATTGTTTCAAAAAGATCCAGCAAATTTTTTTGCTTTAATTCGTCGTAAAAAATTTTGTAAAGCTGGAAGGTAAAGTCAGCGTCTTCGGCGGCGTATGGAACGGCTTTTTCTAACGGAACGTCGCGGAAGGTTTGTCCCTTGCCGACCAAGTCCTTGAATTCGATTCCGACAAGAGCGAGCTTTGTTTGGCCGAGCGTTTCAAGCGAGTAAGGTGAGTGGCCGGTTTTGTCCGGGTCCAAAAGCCAGGCGGCGATCATCGTGTCAAAAATTTTTGCCTTGCAGTCGTCTTCGCGCAGGCCCGCCGTCCGCAAAACTTCGTAGTCAAACTTTGCGTTGTGGAGAACAAGCGTCCAGTCAGCCTCTTTGAACAAGCGCGAGATTTGTTCCACCGCGTCCGAGACGCTTACGCCGTCGCTTGCAAAAAGAGAGTCGCCTTGCGAGGCCACGGGAACGTAAAAGCCCGCGCCGTTTTTGTTGGAAAGGCTAAAGCCCAAAAGCTGCGCCTCGGTTGTTTTTAATGAATCGGTTTCGGTGTCCAAAGCGACGACTTTTTGCGGCGAGGCCAAAATGCCGTCAACCAATTTTTTTAGCTCGTCCACGCTTGTGATCGGTTTGTAGTCGCCCTCGTTTTTGCGCAGGGGAATGGGCGCGGGAACGTCTTGGTCTTGCGCGGAATCGTTGTCTTTACCAGAACTGTCGGGGCGGCCAGAAGCGTTGGAGCCGCCGCCTTTTTTGGCTTGCGAAGAATTTTGATCTTGCGACAAATCAAGGTCTTCTTTTGCAAGCGTCTCGCCCGCCTCGACGGCCAGCGAGGCGAATTTTTTCGCCGCTTGGAAAATTTCGTAGCTCTTTAATTTTTCGGCGGCGGCGGCAAAGTGGAATTGCGTCTTCGCGACGTTTTCCAATTCCTCGCCGGGAACTGTCGTACAAAGAGTGATGAGTTTTTTGGAAAAGAAAGCGCTGTCTTTTCCGTCGCGAACTTTTTGTCCGATCGCGCCTTTTATTTCGTCCGCGTGTTCGTAAATGCCTTCGAGCGAGCCATACTGGTCCAAAAATTTACAGGCGGTTTTTACGCCGACGCCTTTTACTCCGGGAACGTTGTCGGCCGTGTCGCCGTACAACGAAAGCAAGTCCAAAAGCCGCTCCGGCTCCACGCCCCACTCGGCCTTTACGCCTTCCGCTCCCACGACTTTCCAAACGTCGGCGTGGTCGGGCTTAAGGATTTGGACGCGGTCGCCGACCAATTGCATCAAGTCCTTGTCGCCGGAAAGAATGCGGACGCTCTTTCCTTGCGCCACGGCCTTTGCGGTGATTGTAGCGATAACGTCATCGGCCTCGTAGCCTTCCACCCGCAAGCTGGGAACGCCAAGCGCTTCCAACACTTCCTCAATCCACGGAATTTGCGCGTGGAGGTCTTCGGGCGTTTTGGGGCGCGTGGCCTTGTATTCTTTGTACATTTCGTGGCGGAAGGTTTTTCCCTTTGAGTCGAGGGCGGCGATTAAAGTCTTGGGCTTGTAGTGCTCGATCATCGCGAGCAAGTTCCTAAAAAAGCCAAAGAGCGCGCTTATGTTGCGGCCCTTGGAATCTGTGAGCGGGCGCGAAATGAAGGCGAAGTAGCAGCGGTAAATGAGACCGTATGAGTCGATTATATAAATTGTGTCGTCGTTAAAAATTTCGTTTGCCATAATGGCATTATACAACGCTCCGCATTGTTTTGCTAGTGTCAAAATCGCCGCAATAGGCGTCAAAATCATAAATTGACAGGAGAAAAAACTCGCTTATAATGGCGGCGGAGGATGTAAAGTGAAAAGGTATTTTAGATTTGCCGCCAATTTTCGAGCGGCCGTGATTTTTCCGGTTGCGTTTTTCGTCGCGGTTTTTGCGGAGTCATGTAGTTCCCGCGTGGAGAATGTCGGGGCAAATGTTGTTCTTGATGGCGTGGAATTGAACAAAACAAGCTGCGCGGTTGTCATTCCAAAAGGAAAGACGGCGACGGTGAATGTCACCGACGGATCTTATTGGGACAAGATTGTTTTTGAGAAAAGCGTAGAAGAATGGCGCGGAGTTTTTGTAGAAAACCGAAGAATAATATTAGACGCTTTTTGCATGGGGCAATATCCTGTCACGCAAGAACTGTTTGAAAAAGTTATGGGCTACAATCCCTGTTTGTTTAAGGACAACATTCCAGGCGAATCAACCGCATTGCGCGCGGCGGACACAATTTCTTGGTTTGAAGGAATTGTCTTTTGCAACAAGCTTACGCAAGCGACGATGAAAAATTCCGACTGCGTTTATTATACTGATTCCTCCTGCAAAAAAATCTATGACGAGGCGGACATGAAAAAGCGCGTCGTTCCGTTCTTCAACCAAAAGAAAAAAGGCTGGCGGCTCCCGACCGAAACTGAATGGGAATACGCGGCCCGCGGCGGAATCGAAAATTTTGACAAAAGAAATTTCGCTTTTTCCGGAACAGCCAGCGCGGACGGAAAGATTGTCCTTGACAGAAAAGGCAATGTGTTCACTGACGCCAACTTGAACGATTACGGCTGGTACCGCGCCAACTCAAACAAATCGACGCATGAAGTTGGATTAAAGAAGCCCAACGCGCTTGGCCTTTACGACATGACCGGAAACGTTTGGGAATGGATTTACGATTGGCTTGACCACCACATTGCGGAAGGAACCATTAAAAACCCGATTGGTCCGGAAAGCGGCGCCGACCGTTGCCTGCGCGGAGGCTCTTGGTTTGACAACGCCTACGACTGCGTTCTTTGCAGGCGCTTTCACAACGCCCATCCCGGCATCGGACACTCGTATTTTGGCTTTAGGGTTTGCAGGAGTTTATAATCACCCTTCCGCCAACAGGCGCAAAAGTTCCGCCTTGAGGAATTCGTAGCGGAGGCGCTTTTCTTCTTTGGCAAAGTGAACGTCGCGGAATTGCTCCGGGTTGTTTTTGTAACAAAGTTTTTCGTCGCCAAACTGTTCGCTGGTAAGGTCAAAGACGCAGACGCCGATGACGTTGTAGCAATGGTAGTTTCCACCTTCTCGCAGGATGCCGTAAACTTTTCCGCCAAAAATGTCTTGCGCCAAAAAGGCAGTGATTGAGCATTGGCCCAGCGTCTTGTTGTCCGGCGTCCAGTCGCCGCGCATTCTTGGAGCGCAAGTTTGCGCGCACCAAATCTTTGAAAGCGCGTCATACAAGTCGCGGGGATTCTTTATTTTTGTGGCGAGGTCTTTGTTCCCGTCCAACGCGCCGGCTGTTGGCGCTACGATTGCTGTTTGCCAACCGAAAAAATGGTATTCATTAGCCATAACTTTTATATAGACCTATTGCGTGTATATGTCAAGCGTAAAAAAATTGCCATATTACCCTCTTGCAATATATCTAAATTATGATATAATTTTGATATAAATTTTGGAGGAAAATTATGCCGGCCATTAGAGCGAGCGCGGATTTAAGGAACAAGTATTCGGAAATTTCATCATATTGCCACAAAACCAACGAGCCTGTTTTTATTACAAAAAATGGCCAAGGCGATTTGGCTGTTATGAGCATCGTGCAGTATGACAAGATGATAGAAAAAATTAACCTCTACTCAAAATTGTCGGAAGGCTTGAATGACGCGCAAACTGGCCGCGTTCAATCTTTTGACTCCGCAATGGCGGACATTAGGAAGGATTTGGCAATTTGAATTATAAACTGGACATCACCGATAGCGCCAAAGCCGACATAAAAGAATCGTTGGCATACATAAAGAACACTCTCTTAAATTCAAAAGCTGCCACAGAGTTGGCAGATCTAATTACAGAGGAAATAAGTTCCTTAAAGAAATTTCCATTTAGCGGAACGCCTGTAACAGACCAAATTTTGGCGGATTACGGCTTTAGATTTTTGTTGGTAAAGAATTATAAGGCATATTACATTGCCGACAAAAACAAAAAGCTAGTGACCGTCATTCGCTTTTTGTATGCCGGCCGCGATTATGAAAGCATTTTGAAAGAGGAAGTGTAAGTAATCTTTTTTTCTCAAATGATCCTATTATTTATGATTCAATCTTATATCGTTAAATGGCATCAATAATAGTTTGCACCCATTTAGAATCAAAAAATTTTTTTGATTTAATAAGAACATGAGCAGGGAAATCTTTGTAATAATTTTCATTTTGTTTTGTTAAAAGTGGAACAAAATGGTTATTAAGAGCCATTATAAGAACGTCGGCTCCAGCAAATTTTATAATTGCATTTATACATTCGCCTTTGCAATCACCCATAGAGAAGAAAGCTACTTTTCTATTATTGTATTTAATTATCGCTTCGAAATCTTTGTATATGTAATCATTTATAGGTTTATAAAAAAGAACATTACGAGAGTGTTTGTCGCCACCACAAAGTTTATGAAAAACAACATTTATTGTTGTTGTTTTTCCGCAACGGGAAGGTCCCGATAATAAAATAAGTTTCATTTTTTGCCTCTTTTTTGCAAAATTTTGTCATTTCTTTGACTTACACATTTAATATCCTTTGCTAATTTGAGCTAGGAATCTCATTTCTACCAGAAACCTTATAGCAAGGCTCAGTACGATAATCTTCGTGCTTGAACAATTCAAATAAAAGATTAGTGGCGCCTGTAGAATTATAATTACGATTGTAGCCAGCATAGAAGTATGAGTTATACCACCATCCGTCAAGTTGGTTGCAAGTCAAGTATTTAACATTGTCGCCAAAAGCATACTTGCCAATCTTCTTGAGTGTGCTCGGAAGTGAAACAGTTTCAAGAACTTCACCGGCGAGACCGTAGTCTTCAATTTCTTCAACACCTTCAGGCAAAGTAATAGAAGTAATCTTCTTATTACCTTTAAGTCCACCGAATACTTTTGGAGCACCGATGATGTTCAAAGTTTTAAGATTCTCAGCACCCATATTGTCAAGGATACAAACACAAGAAGTTGTAAGTTCCTCAACATTAGGGCAATCCCAAAATGCACGATTGGTTTTAATGAAAACATTTGGATTAAGTATTTCAATCTTTTTAAGATTGTCACAATATCTGAATGAGTCCATTCCAATTTCAGTTACACTTGTGGGAATAGAAATTTCGGTAAGACCTTTATACTTACTAAAAGTAGTCATACCCAGCTTAGTAATTTTATCAGTAAGTACAATTGCTACAACATTAGTATTTTCATAATGAAAATTATGCTTCGGAAGAATTTCAGTTCCAGATGCTTTTGTAAAATCAAAAATAAACTTAATAGAAGAATTATTGTTCAAAGCATCAACAGCTTCTTTAGGAAGATTAATTTCAGAGAACATAAGTCTTGCATTCTGTGTTGCATTTTTTATTACAGAAGTGATGTTGTCTGATGTTACATCAACAACAACAAAACCGTCAGCGGGAATATGCAATTTGAATGTAGCCGTCACATTAACGTTTTGTGCTGGCATAGTGAATTTTCCGTTGTTCACTGTCACTATGCTTCCGTCAATGGCGGTCACGGTATATGACACAAAATCGTAGCCCGTATTTGGAGTGGCTGAAAGCGTTATCTCCGTTCCTGCCGTTGCTGTGGCCGGAGTTGCGTTAACAGTTCCATTTTCTATTGTGTTTGAAATTGTAGCAGCATAAATGGGAATAATTGACCACAAGGCATAAAGCGTCGTGTCCATCGTAGCGGTGTAACTTGATCCGTCGGCGTAAGAAGATTGAGCGGAGTTGTTTGTCGTTCCCCAACCGGCAAAGTTAAAACCGGATTTTGAAAATCCAAGTTCCGCGATTGTCTTTAGCGCTTGCGGAGTTCCTTTAGTAAAGGTTTGCGTTGCAGTGGCGGGATTTTCGCTTCCGTCGTTTGCGTTAAAGGTTACGGTGTATGTGGTTGGAGTCGGGGCTGACGTAGGCATTGGGGATGGGGTAGACGTTTCTTCTGTTGTTGTGACATTTCCGCCCCCGGATCCGCCGGCGGAATTAGAGCAGGCCGCAAAAAAGAATGACAATGCAATAAGACCAAAAATCAGCTTTTTCATTAGACAACTCCCAAAACAAGGATAAAAGTAAATACGTTAATTCAAGTAACTTATTATAACACTATACTTGATTTAAAGCAAGTTTTTAAAAATGATACTCTAAAAAGTGTATTATTAAAAAATGGGGTTTAAGGAAAATCTTAAAGACGAAATGGAATATCAGGGACTAACGACCAAAGATTTGGCTCAAAAGTCAGGCGTGAGCAAAAGAACCATAGATAATTATTTGCTGGCCAATCCGCAGGAACCGGGTGTTTATAACGCTCAGAAAATTGCCAAGGCCCTCAACGTTTCCGTTGAATACCTTGTGACAGGAACGGAATACAAAAGCCCTGTCGCTGTCACTGGCGAACGTCTTGAATTCCTAAACTCCTTTGAAAAACTCCCCGCCGACGACCGCCTCTTGATTCTAAGTCTTATAAAGAAAATACAAACAACTCCTCGTTAATCCCTCTTCCCCGCGTTCATCTTGGCGGGGGAGCGGCTGACAAAGTCCTCGAAGCTCTGGAGTTTTTCTGTAAGGAAGGATTCGCTGTGGGCGCTGAAGAATTTGGTCACGCGGTCTTGGCGAAGGACGGTTTGCAATTTTTGCATGTTGATGGCCGAGGCTTTGTCGATTTGCATGGCTTTTTTGCGGAGAATCGTTCCCAAGCGCAAAGCGAAGGCGCAGTCGATGACAAAGATTCCAAACAAGGCTCCCACGATAAAAGAGAACCAGGGGTGCTCGATGAACCAAAGGACCAAGTCCAAAAATGGCGGGAACAAAAAGAAATAATAGGCGGCGGAAAGAATCGCCCAAAAGAGCGCGTACTTGGGACAAATGATTCCCCAAAGGTTTCCCCATTCTTCGGTGTAATCCCAAAGGCGGATTTTCATTCCCTTGATAAAAATTATGCCGGCAACGAATTCTATGCCGGTCATGATTAGCGCCATAAAGACAATCATAAGCGTGTAGTGGGCCGCTCCGCCTGTGTCAATTTGCGCGATGTAGGTTTCGACAAAGCTCATGGCGAAAAGCGCGGTCGCTCCAAAGCCGTAGACAGGAAGCCAAGGGCCGGTCAAAAAGCCCGGGTTGACCCAGCGCTTTTGCGGGTTTTGCGTCCGCTCAAAAAATTTTCGGTAGAACAATTCCAAGACCCAACCAATCATCGAGCCTACAAAAAACAAAAAGGCGACGATTACAAAATTTTTATACGCGCTTGGTTGGTATTCCATGCTTTTAAATTCCGTCCGCGTAGCTTACGCGCTTTTCAAACTTAAAGGCGTCCAAGAATTTTTTGGCTCTTTCTGTTTTGGGAGCGGAGAAAAATTCGTCGGGCTTTCCTTCTTCTACGATAACGCCGTCGTCGATGAATACGATTCGGTCAGCGACCGCGCGGGCAAACTCCAACTGGTGGGTTACGATGAGCATCGTGCGGTTTTCTTTGGCAAGCGCCATCATTACGTCCAAAACTTCGCGAACCATTTCCGGGTCAAGCGCGGCGGTGACTTCGTCAAAAAGCAAGACTTCGGGATTCATGCACAAGGCGCGGACAATCGCGACGCGCTGGCGTTGGCCGCCCGAAAGCTGTCGGGGATAGGCGTCCTTTTTTTCCAAGAGGCCGACGCGCTCCAAAAGTTTTTCGGCCTGCGCGGTCACTTCGGCCTTGTCGCGCTTTTGCGCCTTTACAGGGCCAAGCAAAACGTTTTTTAGGACGGTGAGGTTGGGGAACAAGTCGTAGCTCTGGAACACCATTCCGATTTTTTGGCGGACAAGGTGCATGTCCTTTTGACGGTTGGAAATAAGCTCGCCGTCCAAAAGAATTTCTCCGCCTTGGATCGATTCCAAGCCGTTGATGCAGCGCAAAAGAGTTGACTTTCCGCAGCCGGACGGTCCGAGGATCACGACGACCTCGCCGCGCTCCACGTCCATCGAAACGCCTTTTAAGATTCCGCCCGCTTCCTTGTATGATTTAACCAAATTTTTTATTTGCAAGATTGCCATAATTTACTCCGCGTTTCCTTAATTGTTTTTTTCGATTTTTTCCGCTACAAGCGAAAGCGCCCAACAGACGATAAAGTACATGAAGAATATCACCGAATAAACCGCGATCGACGCGGTCGGTACTGTAAGGCGGCTGGCCTCGATAATTTGCTGGCCGATTTTGACCACTTCGATTACGCCGACAAAAACGACGAGCGACGTTGTCTTTATCATTCGCGTGATCAAGTTCATGCTTACGGGAACCAAGCGCTTTATCGTTTGCGGAAGAATTACGTAGGTAAAAATCTGCCGCTCGGTAAGGCCGATCGCCCGGCCGCTTTCGTATTGGTGGCGGGGAATCGATTGCAAGGCGCCGCGAACCAGGTCGCCCATTTCAGCAGTTCCCCAAAGAGAGAATACCAAGATTGATGCGGCCTCGCCTGATATTGAAATGTCAAAGGCGTGGGTCAATCCAAAGTAGGCCAAAAAGAGCAAAACCATTTGCGGCATTATGCGCATAAACTCAAGGTAAAGGGCGCAGAGTGCTTTTACAAAACGATTTTTGGAATTCATCACGATTCCGAACAAAAAGCCCAAGAAAATCGAAATCAAGACGGAGACCGCCGCGATCCAAATCGTGACGCCCATTCCGCCAAAAAGCCGCGCCATGTTCTTGCCTTTTGCAAGAACGCTAAAGGCTGTTTTAATCGCTTCAAGCGTTTCCGTATTGCCCATAGCGCAGCCTCCTTTCGACAAAATGAGACAAGACAGAAATCGGAAGCAGAATAATAAAATACGCCGCGACCAAAAGCAAGAGCGCCTCTTCGGTCTTGTAATAAAGGCCGATCAAGTCCTTGGCGACAAACATCAAGTCGGCCAAAGCGACGGCGCTAAAAACAGAAGTTTCTTTTAACAAAAATATTATGTTGGCGACCACGCCCGGAATGGATACGGTCGCGGCTTGCGGAAGAACAACGTATTCGACCAGCTGCCTTTTGCTCAAGCCGACGCACATTCCGCTTTCGATTTGGACGCGGCCAACCGTTCCCAAAGCGCTTCTGAAAGTCTCGGCCATATAAGAGCCGCCCAAAAATGTGAGGCCTATGATTCCGCATTGTTCGCTGGAAAATTTTATTCCCATTCTGGGAAGGGCAAAATACAAAAAGAAAAGTTGGATCAAAAGCGGAGTGTTGCGCGAAAACTCCGTGTAGACCCTG
>JBGUQT010000001.1:0-1510 GCA_045131275.1 Treponema sp. | reverse complement strand
TTCCGGGTTAGCCCGATATACCTTGAAAGCCATGTTTTCGCCGGGTTTTTGGGTTTCTGTGCGTCGTTCATTTGTTCCGCCCCCTGTTCTTTGATCTGATCCGCCCTTTTACCTGTGCGTCGGTTACGTCCGCTTGCATTTGGCGGCGGGTTGCGGCGATCTGCCGCCATTTGTTGTAAACCCTGTATTTGTAACAATAATCGTGATATACCCCGCAACCCCGCCAAATACATTCAATACACGGGCATTTCATTAAAACGGCAATTCGTCCGTTTCAACTTGTGTAAAACCGGTCTGTTCGTCCGTTGGGGCGGCGGGCGCACTTACGGCGTCGGAAACCTTCGGGGAAAGAAACTCGATTTCGTCCGGGAATTTAATGCACAGATTCGCCCGGGTTTGTCCGTCGTTTCCTGTGTACAGTTCAACAGAAACAGCGCCAACGACGCACACCTTTTTGCCTTTCGACAAGAATTTAGCGCACAAGTCCGCCCGTTCCTGCCATGCGGAAACCTTGAAAAAGTCCGCCCCGGGGTCGGGGTTGTTCTTCGTCTTCTTCTTGTTTACGGCAACGGTAAAGCCGCACACATTTACGCCGGTTGTCGTCGTCCGTAATTCCGGGTCATTTGTAAGGTTTCCAATAATTGTTAATTTGTTCATTTCTTTCTCGCCTTTCTTTTCTTCGTATTTCCTGTTTTTATGATTGTCCATTTTTCATTTGGACGGCTTGCGTATTGATAGAACACGCCAATTGATACTTTCATAACGTCGGCGCAAAATTGCGCCGTTTGGTCGATTGCAATAACCGTGTCGAAACTGTCGTTCTTCCATACCGAATAAAGGATTCTTGCCCCCGTTCCCGGCACGGTTTACACCTTCTTCAAAACACGCCGGGCGACAATCTTTTTCGACCGTTCCGCCTGTGCTTTCTTTTTACCGGCGATCATTTGGGCGGCGTGTGCCGCTTCCCCGGTTTTTCCTTCAAGGGCGGCTTTCCAACATTTCCGACCGTCTACGCCGTACCCGGCGACTTTTTTGTTCGTCGCCTTCATTTCCATTGCGTCAAGCCGACCTTTTGCAATCTGCCTTTTTAATGATCTGATTCCCATTTTTTACGCCTTCCTTTCTGCTTTCAGCCATTCCGCCAAACATACGGCGCAACTCGCAAGCGCCGTCAAAAGCTTTTTCGCCATATCCATAATTCTATCAAAAACCCCCTTATTTTGCGTTTTAGGTCTTTCCCCTATATTTACCCGTCTTTTATGTGAAAGGCGGGTAAATGGGGCTATTTTGTGGCAAATACGGCGTTGCTTAATCAAAAGCGTCTTTTCCGTATTTATCAATAATAAATTGCCGTGCCTTTTCCTGTGCCGTCTTTTCGTCCAACCCTTCCTTTATCCTGTACGCCATTGCTTTAATGTTCATTTCGTCGACGTGTTCATAACTGCGCTGTTGAAAATCTTGCGCCGGTAAAACCTTGCCGCCTTTTGCCGGGCATAATTCGTCTTGCCAA